>CAJJCG010000064.1 GCA_905182615.1 Alphaproteobacteria bacterium UBA2964
TTTTGCATGAAACGCCGCAAAAGCACGGTGGCCGGTTAAAGTCGACTTATGAAGAGCTGGGCGTGTCTCGGAAGACTCTTTACGACAAGCTCAAGAAGTACCGCCTTGGAAACCTC
The DNA here is from genome assembly GCA_905182615.1 of Alphaproteobacteria bacterium UBA2964. Classification (GTDB taxonomy): domain Bacteria; phylum Pseudomonadota; class Alphaproteobacteria; order MPNO01; family UBA2964; genus UBA2964. Next base: position 117 of record CAJJCG010000064.1, read on the forward strand.
GATGATAAAAGTGAAGGGGATTAAATCTCTTTCAATCAGCGCAGCTCGTGCGGGATCAATATCGGCCCATCATTGAGTTTCACCTCACCAGTTTCCTGATTGTAGGTCCGTTGCTTGAAGTTGCCTGCTTTCTGTGCTCGGACGATGAAGGCCATGCTGTTTTCGGGGCCGCCATGTTCCTGATGGATGCTGCCGGGTGGAACTGCATCCACGTCGCCAGGTCCGATATTGTGACAGCCTATCTGTTTGAGTTGTGCAGGCCCGGTGTCCCGGGGTGCCTTGTCGGATCGTTCATAGCGATACATGGTTTCGTGACCTTCAATAAGCCCATAGAGTGTCCATACATCACCATGATCGTGAACACTGGTGACTGAATTTGCCTTGCGTACTGTGGCATTGAAAACGAAGCCAAAATCCGGGTCCTCATAGAATAGAAGGTTCTTCACTTTTGGGGCGCCCTCGACCGTAAGGGGCCAGGTCTTGGAGCTTTTTTTTAGGGATGGGTCTGCTAGCAGCGGCCCCATCGCGTCTTTGATCTTTGACCAGAGAATGTTGGGGCCTAAATCTTGTGCATATAACGCCCGAATTTGATCGACAAAACGGCGTGCGGCGGGGAGTTGTGGCTTTTCCATTACGTGACCTCCATGTAACTGATGATATTTTGCCATTTCTGGAGAGTACTATCCAGTCGGCAAATGGCTGATGTTGGGTCATTTGTTCTGCATCAGCGAAGCCAGCCGCAGACAACTCAAATGCGGGTAGGTTAAACAAGGGCAGTATCTCAGACATGAAACAATTACTCGCACGTCTCGATTTGGCGCCAGGAACGCCCCATGGCGTCATGGGCCAGAAGACAGTCGATACAATCAAAGTGTATCAACGGTTCGCTAGGTTAAAGGTCGACGGAAAAGCCACACCAAGCCTGTTAAACGACCTACGCCAGGTGTCGATGGCCCCCATCAAGGCACAGCACTCGCGCCCACAGCCCGCTAAGTTTTCGATTTCCTCTAATCGAGGAAATGTGTCGCCTGAGTCCACCAATCAGTGTGGCTGGCGGAAACGGCATCACGCGCAGCAGCAGCCGCGGCTTCATCATCAAATAACCCGAAACACGTGGCCCCACTCCCTGACAGACGGGACAAGCGGCACCCTTCCAGACCAGACAAGGTTTGGAGTACCGTTGCAATTTCCGGCACAAGTTCGATAGCCGGAACCTCCAAATCATTCTGTTGAAGCGCGAGGAATTCACAGAGTCCTTTTCCATCCCTCGGAATAGATCCATCGACTGGCGAAGAAAACGACCCCTTACGCGCTTTGAATACCTGCGGCGTTGAGACAGCGGCGCCCGGGTTTACCAGCAGGACACCAAGAGGTGGCAACGGCTCCATCGGACGGATTATCTCTCCTATACCACTCATCCGCGCGGTCTTGCTGCGAAGACACACGGGGACATCTGCCCCCAACCGCAAGCCAATTGTTGCTAACATTTCGCGCGATACACCGACGCCCCATAGCCGGTTCAACGCCTGTAAAGTCGCAGCCGCATCTGCCGAACCACCGCCAATTCCAGACGATACTGGCAAGTTTTTTTGCAAGGTGATCGCGGCGCCACCTTGATACCCGGCTTCTTCAGCAAGCAACCAGGCAGCCGCTAGAACGAGGTTATCGTCATTCAAAGGCAGACCCTGACCAAAGGGACCATCGATACTGAAAGTAATTTTTTCGCAGGCGTCGACAGTGAGGCGATCACCGATTGCCGTAAAGCCGACGAGACTGTCGAGCTCATGATAGCCATCTTCGCGGCGGCCCGTGACATTAAGAAAGAGATTTATTTTAGCAGCAGCGTGAACTGAGATTTGGGTTGCAGAGGCCGAGGCCGACAATTCTCTCAACTGCGGTCGTCGCCTTTATCTTTTTTCTTTAACCCGTCGCGCAGTTTTTCCTCAATCTGAGGAATCAGATCCTTTTCAGGATCAAGAGACAACGCCCGCTTCCATTGAAAGCGGGCTTCGAACTTACGCCCAACGCGCCAATAAGCGTCACCGAGATGATCGTTAATGGTTGGGTCTTCCGGCCGCAATACGACTGCACGTTCAAGATTTTTTGCGGCCTCCGGGTAATCCCCAAGCCGATAAAGGACCCATCCGAGGCTATCGACGATATAGCCATCATTAGGGCGCAGCTCTACAGCTCTCCGGATCATCTTTTTGGCGCGACCCAGCTTGACGCCCTGATCCACCCAGGAATAACCAAGATAGTTGAGAACGAATGGCTGCTCAGGGCTCAGCTCCAGCGCTTGTAGAAAATCCTTTTCTGCGTTCTGCCATTCCTTGGCCCGTTCGAATGCAATGCCCCGTGCATACAACAGAGACCAGTGATTTTTTTCCAGTTTGCCGACGCGTTGAATCGCTCGATCATAGGCACCGACGGCATCATCAAACTTTTTCTTCGAACGGTGTGAATCACCTATCCGTATTAGTGGTTCAAATCGATCCTTGCGCTCCGCTGCCATTCTCTCAAGCAAAGCAATTGCTTCTTCGGTCTTTCCCATTTCGTCAAGGTTGGAAGCCTGGCGTAATCGGGCTAACCATGACACAGATGATTTGGGATCTACCTTTTTATAAAGGGCGATCGCATCTGCGCTGCGCGACAAAGATTCAAGCAAGCCGCCCAGCAATAATTGTGCCAGCGGAAAATCCGGACGAAGACGTAACGCCATCCGACCGTAGATCAAGGCAAGTTCGGAAGATCGGCCCTGAGCCAAAGTCCCAGCGAGGTTGAAAAATACCTCCGCGAGCCCATCCTTGGGCGTCTCAACAAAGGCTGGCGGTGGCCGCTTTACCGCGATGCGTTCGAGGGTTCCTTCAAGGGCATCGCTATTATTCTTTGCGGCGTAGCGTTTATAGAGCGCTTCGGCTTCAGGCAATCGACCTTGGCGCTCCAGAAAATTACCGAATCCCATCACCACGCGAATGGAGGCCGTCCCTTTTGATGCTTTCTTGAGAGCTTGTTCGGCCAACGCTATTTTGCCAGCTTGTTCATAGATAAGACCAACATGCATATGACGCAAAGCAGCGAACGAAGCGATCTTCTTCAACGCATCGAGAGATTTTATCGCACCTTCGGTATCGTCGAGAGCGGCCTTCGCCCAGGCCAATAACAGGGGTGATACAAACGTGCTCATGCCACGGCGTGGCATTGTGTCGAGCCGTTTCGCCGCTGCCTCAAACCTGGATGCAAACGCGTCCTCGACAACCAGGCTCAGATTCGCAACCGCAGCACCTTTGTCAGTAGCAACAATCTCTTTTGCCAGGACAGCCGCCTCGGCCATGCGACCGCCTGAGACCAGCGCAAAAAAGGTCTGCCGACGGATCTCATAATTACTCGCGTCAATCGACAGGGCATCCGACAGATAATCCGCCGCGGTTCCAAAATCCCGGGACCGGCGCGCATAACGGCCAGCGAGATATTTCCCGGAAGCCGAGACCAGCTGTACGCCGGGCAAAGTATGCCCCGCCGGATCAGGGCCATCGACTGTCACGATTTTGGATGAGTCCGACCCGTCGACACAGGCTGAAACGAAGGTCAGAGATGCGATCAAAGGCACCGCCACAAGACGAACACCGAAAGAAGGTATCCGAGATTTCACCCCAACTTTCGCGTTTGGCAAAGACCGACGACCCGAAAAGAGAATTTTAAAATTCTTCATAGCCTTACAACTGAACGCCATCTGTTGTGATTGGAACACATGAAGCAGCTTGTCTTACGACCAAGCAGCGACACCACCGCCATAAATTCGAAAAGCAATCATAGTCCCAAAGGGGTAAAAAAGCGAGTAACAAGCCATCGGCACTCTAACGGCTGATAGCCCAACCTTTCCTACATATTGGGATAATTTGGCCCGCCGCCACCTTCCGGTACAATCCAATTAATGTTTTGTGTAGGGTCCTTGATATCGCAGGTCTTACAATGCACGCAGTTTTGCGCATTTATCTGTAATTTCGGCCCAGTTTCGGCATCGTCCTCAACTATTTCATACACTCCCGCAGGACAATAGCGCTGCTCCGGCGCATCATATTTTTCGAGATTGACCGAGATCGGCACCAAAGGATCCTTGAGTGTCAGATGAACCGGCTGATCTTCTTCATGATTGGTGTTGGAGATATAGACCGAGGACAATCGGTCAAACGACACCTCGCCGTCAGGCTTCGGATATTCGATCTTGGGCGCTTCGGAGGCCGGCAGCAACGTCGTATGGTCGGCATGCTGTTTAAATGTCCACGGCGCTTTACCCCGCAGCAGGAAAGTATCGATCGCAGAATAGATCAGCCCTATCCACATCCCCCAGCGAAACGATGGGCGGATATTTCTGACCCGGTACAGCTCGTCCCAGACCCAGCTTTTTTTCAAATTCACTGGATAGTCTTCCAGCACCTTTCCACCCTCACTGCTCAAGGCAGCGAACGCAGCTTCCGCAGCGATCATCCCGGTCTTCATGGCATTGTGGCTGCCCTTGATCTTAGGCACATTTAAGAAACCCGCAGCACAACCAATGATCGCAGCCCCCGGACAGGTAAGTTCAGGGATCGACTGGAATCCGCCTTCATTCAACGCCCGGGCCCCGTAAGCGACACGACGGCCCCCTTCAAAGATCGGACGTATCGAAGGATGCGTCTTGAAACGCTGGAACTCCTCAAAGGGGGAAAGATACGGATTGCGGTAATCGAGCCCGGTGACAAATCCGACAGCAACCTGATTGTCTTCCAGATAATAGAGGAATGATCCGCCATATGTTTTAGTATCAAGCGGCCAGCCAATGGTATGCAGGATACGACCCTGCTGATGTTGTTCCGGATCAATCTCCCACAGCTCCTTGATCCCAAGAGCATAGGATTGCGGATCAGAATCTGACCTCATATTGAATTTTTCAAACAGGTCTTTGGTCAGCGACCCCCGACAGCCTTCAGCAAAAAACGTATATTTGGCATGAAGCTCATAGCCCGGCGTAAAGCCATCCTTGGGCTCGCCATCCTCGCCAACGCCCATATCGCCGGTCGCGACGCCAGCCACAGCGCCATCGTCGTCATATAAAATTTCCGCCGCCGCAAAACCTTCAAACACCTGCACGCCCAGCTCTTCCGCCTGTTCCTTTAGCCAGCGACATACATTGCCTAGACTGACGATGTAGTTGCCTTTGTTTTGCATCTGGGGCGGAGTCGGCATCCGGACCGAACCGGTCTTGGTCAGGAACAGAAAATTGTCGTCGGCCGCTTCGGTATTGAGCGGCGCGCCTTTTTCCTTCCAATCCGGGATGAGCTCGTTGAGGGCTTTGGGCTCCAGAACGGCGCCACTTAATATATGGGCGCCAACCTCAGAGCCTTTTTCGAGCAGGCAAATCGTTAACTCAGTGTCATTTTCCGCTGCCAGCTGGGCCAGACGGATGGCTGCTGAGAGGCCTGACGGTCCTGCCCCAACAATGACGACATCCACGTCCATCGATTCGCGTTCCATAATTCCCTCTTCTGATTCTTCGGGTGCTGTTTAACAGCGCTTAGTCATGATACCGTTTTCTCATGGTTCAGGAAAACAACGCAACCGAACTTCTGCGATGGTATGTAGAAAGCGGTATCGACGAGGCACTGGAAGAGCAGCCTGTGAATCGCTTTAAAGCGCCCGAACCCGTCATCAAAAAATCCTCTCCTCTCCCGGTAGCGCCCGTATTGCAGGCTGAACGCGTCTCCGACGCCACGGCAATGTCTCCCGTGATGACGGCTGCATCGGCTACCCCGGCAGCATCGCCGACGCAACGACCACCGACGGAACTCGTTTCGCGTGATGCGGCGACCAAATCCGCACGCGCCGCCGCGATAGCCGCGGATTCCCTTGAAGCATTGCGCGATGCAATGGCGGCCTTTGAAGGCTGCCCGCTCAAACAAACCGCCAAGAGCCTCGTGTTTGGCGATGGCTCGGCGGACGCAAAACTGATGTTTATCGGCGAAGCGCCGGGCGCTGAGGAAGATCGGCAAGGGATACCCTTTGTCGGCCCCGCGGGTCAGCTGTTGGATCGGATGCTTGCGGCGATCTCTTTACAGCGCAGCGACGTCTATATCACCAATATCCTGCCGTGGCGGCCACCCGGAAACAGGACACCGACTGATTCGGAATTCGCGGCCTGTATGCCTTTTATCGAACGGCATATCGAACTGGTAGCGCCAGAAATTTTGATCGTCGTCGGCGGCACTTCGGCCAAGACATTGTTGGGAACCACCC
>CAJJCG010000065.1 GCA_905182615.1 Alphaproteobacteria bacterium UBA2964
CGCGACACTTTTCCCGAGATCAAAGAGTTCTTTTTTGACGATGACACGTTGACCGACAACCGCGAGAACGTTGAAGCATTGGCTCGTGAGCTCGGCAAGCTCGGCGTTACCTGGTCATGTAATGCCAAGGCCAACGTGCCGTATGAGACGCTAAAAATCATGAAAGAGAATGGTCTCAGGCTTCTTTTAGTTGGCTATGAATCCGGCAATCAAAAAGTCCTGAACAATATCAAAAAGGGCATTCTAGTCACAAAAGCCAAGCAGTTTACACGTGACTGTCACGAGCTCGGCATTCTAATCCACGGTACCTTTATTGTTGGTTTGCCGGGCGAGACCCGCGAAACGATCGAAGAAACCATCCAGTACGCGCAAGAAATTGACCCGAAGACCATTCAGGTCTCCCTGCCCGCGGCTTACCCTGGAACTTTTCTCTATAAACAGGCGATGGAGAATGGCTGGCTTATTGCCGAAGATGGTAATGAACTTGTTGCTGAAAATGGCGTGCAAAACAGCGTTCTGCATTATGACCATCTCAGCAAAGAAGAAATTTTCAAAGCTGTCGATGTGTTCTACAAACGTTTCTACTTCCGCCCGCGAAAGATGGCATCGCTGTTTTTCGATATGTGTAAAGACTGGAGCGTCATGAAGCGTCAGGCCCGCGAAGGCGTTGAGTTCTTCCGCTTCCTGTGGGGCCGGGAGAACGCAGTCTGAAACGCTTAATCGTCACTGGCGATGATTTTGGTATATCGATCCCGGTAAACGAGGCGATCGAAGTGGCACATTCCAACGGAATTCTGACAGCCACCTGCCTGATGGTTGGTGAACCAGAACAACAAGACGCGGTTGCGCGTGCCAAACGATTACCAGACCTCGGTGTTGGGTTACACATCGTTGTCGTACGAGGCAAAGCCACACTGGCGCCAGACCAACTCCCCAGCATCGCTGCCAATGGCGTGTTCGACGATAATTTAGTTCGCGCCGGGTTTCGCTATTTCTTTTCGCCTAATGCACGACGTCAGCTCCGCGCAGAAATCCGGGCGCAATTTGAGGCCTTTCGGGAAACCGGTCTCCCGCTCGACCATGTAAATGCCCACAACCATATGCATCTTCACCCAACTGTCTTGAGCCTCATTCTCGAAAATGCGGCCGAATTTGGAATCAAGGCAATCCGTTTGCCTGCCGAAAAGAACGGTGGATTAGGGTCTTTCCTGCTTTCACCCTGGATTAGTCTCATGCGTTGGCGATTACGGCGTGTTGGGATCCGCTATAATGATCAGATCGTCGGTATCACCGAGACCGGAACGCTTGACCAAGCTCAGCTTCTTTTATCAATCTCAGCCTTACGGGATGGCGTTACGGAAATCTTCTCGCACCCCGCAACGGGACGATGGAATGGTCTCGACCCCGCCGTCTCAGACTTTAAGTTTAAAGAGGAATTCGAAGCTCTGATCTCGCCTGACGTAGCGGCAGCAATTGAGAATTCAAACATCACCCTATCGACATACAAGGATATCTAATGGTCGGCGTCTCCTGGTCACACAGGCTTGCAAAGATTTGCATCAAACCGTTGGCCAACACGTGGGTGACACCGAATCATTTGACGACTGTCCGGTTGATCACCGGTGTCGCGGCCTGCGCCGCCTTCGCTATCGGTGACACTCATTGGGATATCTGGGGTGGTTGGCTATGGCTGTTCTCGGCATTTATGGATCGCGCGGATGGTGAACTGGCGCGGCTAACGGGCAAAATTACCCCCGGCGGTCATCGCTACGACATGTTCTGCGATATAACTGTTTCCTCACTATTCTTCATTGGCTGCGCCATCGGGCTGCGCGATGGTTATTTCGGAAACTGGATGATATTGATGGGAGTGTCGAGCACCATCGGCGTTTTCATTGCACAAATTTACGCCGAAAAAATCGACCAGGTGAACAGCAATACTGGCGACAAGGCCTTCCCGGGATTCTGGGGATTCGAGTTTGATGACGTGCTCTATTTGTTCGCGCCAATCGTCTGGTTAGGCTGGCAAATGCCCTTTGTGGTAGGTGCGTCTGTCGGCGCTCCCGCCTTCGCCCTACTCACTTGGTACAAATGGCGCAGGCGCCTACAGGAAATCTAATCCCGCTCTGCTAATTCCCCACCCAACCAGTCCTGCATCCATTTTCGATGATCATCTTCCCGAGTCAGACGCTTCATCATATCTTTCGGTGCTGTCGTCGTGATCTCCGACGGAGGCGTTCCATCCCGCAACGCTTTCAGCGTGTTATAGGTCGCCTTTACGGCGGCCTGGAACGGCTGATGGCCCTGCAAACAAATGCGCACGCCGGCGGCACTTAGCGAATCCAGATCACCGAGCGCAGACGCAGCCCCGCCAAGAAAGATCGGAATATTGACGGCATCAGAAACCACAGCAAGCTGATCTGTATTTGTTACCCCTGACAAAAATACGGCGTCCACGCCAACCGCTTCATACGCCTTAATGCGCGCCACAGTATCTTCCGGTCCCGTTATGCCCATGGCACTTGTTCGCCCTGCGATGACCAGACTGGGATCCTGACGACCATCGAGTGCCGCCTTCATCTTGCCAACGCCTTCTTCTATCGAGATAAGCCGTGTCCCGCCGACCGTGCCGTAGCTTTGCGGTAGTTCGGTATCTTCGATCGTCAACGCCGCAACGCCAGCCGTCTCAAGCTCCTCGACCGTCCGCCGAACATTCAAAGCATTACCGTAGCCATGATCGGCATCAACCAGCAGCGCAAGATTTCCCGCGCGACAAATCCGATAGGCCTGATCAGCGAATTCCGACAGACTGAGAACGATCAGGTCAGGAGCCCCCAGAACTGTTTGGGAGGCCACGGAACCAGCGAACATACCGACTTCAAACCCCAATTCTTCGGCAATACGGGCCGAAATTGGATCGAAGACTGACCCGGGATGCACACAACGATCCCCTTCAATAACGCTCCGAAATCGTTCTCGCCGTTCTGACCAATGCATAATCAAACCTTTCAACAACTATATTTTCATCAGGCTAGCGTATATCCCAGTTCGTGGGAAACTGAACCCTTGCGATAACATCAAAAGCTGGGCAGTTTAGCGTTCCCTAAAAATGAGTGAACAAAGATCATGGCCAAGTTCTACGAACCCGACATGGGACAAGATCCCGACAACCCCTTTGCCCGCGATGCAGATGGAAAACTTGTCCGACGGAGCTACTGGCTCGACATGGCCGATCGTTCAATCATTCTGATGATGGTACAGGGATTAGGACAGGTTCTTTCCAACGAGCAGAAGCGCATGCATCTGGAAGATATAAGTCGCGGCCACCTAACCTCTGAGATTTGCACTGTTGAAATCCTGCCACCGGAAAACTAAACCGCTGGCCTGTACTCCCCTCAAAGAAAAAATTAAGACAATATGCTGCGCATTGAAGGGCTGACATACCGGATCGGCCCCCGGACCCTGTTTGAAAACGCGGACGCTGCGATCAACGAAGGCCATCGTGTTGGCTTCGTCGGACGCAATGGCGCGGGAAAAACGACTCTGCTCAATATGATCATGGGATCTATACTCCCAGATACCGGAGTCATCGATTATCCAAAACGCTGGCGCATCGGGATCACCCGACAGGAAGCTCCCAGTGGTTCACAGAGCCTTGTCGACACCGTTATGTCAGCCGACAGGGAGCTGGTTAAACTCAACAAGGAAGCCGATACAGCTACAGATCCAAATCGAATTGCCGAAATACACACACGCCTGCATGAAAAAGAAGCACACCGAGCACGATCTCGGGCGTCTCGTCTCCTTGCTGGACTCGGCTTCTCAGAAGCAGAAATGCAGCGGCCCTGTGACGAATTTTCCGGTGGCTGGCGCATGCGCGTCGCCCTCGCTGGCTTGCTGTTTACACAACCTGATCTCCTGCTGCTCGATGAGCCAACCAATCATCTCGACCTCGAGGCTTGTCTCTGGCTAGAGGACTATCTGAAGCGCTATCGGGGGACGATCCTGATCGTAAGCCACGACCGGGGTCTGTTGAACCGGGTGGTGAACCAAATTCTTCATCTGGATGACACTGGCCTGAAACTCTACACCGGTGGCTATGACCGATTTGAGGTCAGTTTTCGTGCCCAGCTCGAACGCATCGCCTCAGAACGCTCACGACAGGAAGCACAACGCGCTCACATCCAAAAATTTGTCGATAAATTCCGCTATAAGGCAACCAAGGCCCGGCAGGCGCAATCACGTATCAAAATGCTGGAACGTATGGAACCTCTGCCAGAACGCGGTGCAGAAGGCTCCGTCGCCTTTACCTTTCCAAACCCGAAAGCACTAGCGCCACCTCTTTACAGCATTGACGATGCATCGATCGGCTATGATGGCACAGCCATCTTAAACAAAGTTTCTTTTCGGCTCGATCTGGATGACCGGATAGCGTTACTGGGCGCAAACGGTAACGGTAAATCAACCTTGATCAAGTTGCTCGCGGGTCGTCTGGAAGCGATGTCAGGTCATGTTGTTAAGTCTGGAAAACTACGCGTGGGATACTTTGCACAACACCAAACCGACGAACTCGATTTCGATGCCACCCCGCTTATCGAGCTGTCACGCAGACGACCAAAAGATCTCGACCTAAAACTACGAAACCACTTAGGCCGCTTTGGCTTCTCTCAGCAGCGTGCTGAAACCCGTACGGGAGATCTTTCGGGCGGAGAAAAAGCTCGATTGCTGTTTGCGATGATGAGCAGCGACGAGCCCCATATTCTGCTACTGGATGAACCAACCAACCATCTAGATGTCGTTGCCCGCGAAGCACTTGTTCAAGCTATCAATGCGTTCGAAGGTGCCGTGGTGATCGTCAGCCATGACCCTCACGTCATTGAGCTTACGGCCGACCGGCTATGGCTTGTCGATCAGGGAACCGTCACACCTTATGACGGGGACTTGGATGACTATCGAAAGCTATTGACGAAACCAGCTAAGAACAAAGACAAAGTAGGCAAGGCCAACGAGCCGGTAGCGCCTGTCGTTCCTGATCTCCCAAAGAAAGAACAACGACGGCTGGCCGCTGAGAAACGCAACGAACTCGCACCGCTCCGCAAACGCGTAAAGCGCGCCGAAGACAAGGTTATAAAGCTAACGTCGGAATCTGAGCGGCTGCAGACTGCCCTCGCTGCCCCCGAGCTATATGAAAAAGGCGACACCGAAACCGTCAAATCACTACAGGTCGAGTCAGGCTACGCCGCTAAAACGGTAGCGGATGCTGAAGAAGCTTGGCTCGAGCTACAGGAAGAGCTGGAAACCGCCGAAGTCGAAGCTGCAGCCGCCAGCTAATCAGTTATCTTTCGGATGCCCCCGTCCTGGTGGCTCGGGTGTACCGGGGGCTGGAATGACGTCTTTGGTCGCGCCGCCCCAACCCAGATGAGTGACATCAAAGATCACGCCATTTGGGTCGCGATATTTGATTTCATAAAACGTCGTTGGGGCTTTCTTGTCAGGCCGGCCCATAAAGTATTTACCGCCCGCCTTTTCGATCTTTTTGTCCGCTTCTTCCGCGTCATCGACCCAAAAGCCAATATGATGCAGGCCAACAAAATCCTTACCGCGTTCGTCTTCGCCATCAACATAACCCGCCCAATGGTCGGATTTATATTTCAACAAAGCGACCGTGATCACACCATCAGAGACGTAGCACCCTTTAGCAAGCGGGGAGTCAGTGGTCCCCACCCGTTCCATATCAAATGCTTCACAGTAAAAATCTGCAGTTTTCTCGGGATCATCCACCGACATCGCGATGTGTCTCAGCTTCGCCATAACATCCTCCTAAAATTCGATAACTAGATTATACCCGATCAATCCTTTTTAGCGTCGGGAAAATATCTTGGATCAGAAATCACTGCGCCAAACCGCTGTTGGGCATAGGTAATTGCAGCAACATCCCACGCCATACTGTTTTGCGAGGTCGCCGCGTGAACATCACGCACCGCGCGCTGATAAGGACTATCGAAACCCAATCCTCGACCACCCGCCAATGGAAACAGTCGTTCAACCGCCTGAACACAAAGCTTGCCAGCAAATGAATTATTCCGCCGCCACCGTGCCCGTTGTTCCTGAGACGGCGGGGCATCACTAGCTGCAACCGAGTTGCTCTCCCGAAAATCTTCCAGTAAAAGCGCTCGCGCAGCTTCAATCTCGGCACTCGATTCCGCGACGCGAGATTGAACTGTTCCCTGCTCGCTTAGCTTTACCCCTGCAACTGATTTGCGTGTGGAAAGATCCGTCCACATTGTATCCAGCGCACCAAGCGCGATGCCCACCGCTGTTGAGGCAAACTGCTTGGTCCCCATGGCAAACAGGGGTATTTTATAAAGCGGGTTCGGATTGACTTCACTACCCGGTGTCGGACCACCCTGAACTTGTCTCGCAGAAATCGCGCGGTGTTCAGGAATAAACACTTCTTTCAGAATAAAAGATCGGCTACCAGTTGCTGCAAGGCCGCTCGGATTCCAGTCATCCACCATCTCAGCAAAGGCGGATTTCGGCACTAGCGCGAATTGATGCTGCGGCGGACCATTTTCCTGTGGTACGAAGAGTTGGACGTTGCTCCAACCGGCGAAATCAATGCCGCTTGAAAAACTCCACATACCATCTGCTATCCAGCCACCATCAACAGCTTTGACCGTCGCGTCCTTGCCCGGAAAAGAAGAGGCAATGACAGCATCAGGATTATCTTTCCAAACGTCATCCTGGGCCTGTTCGGTCTTCATCCCGTTGATCCAAGTCTGACCAGTCAGGTTGGTAAAGACCCAGCAACTTGAACCACATCCACGGCCAAGTTCGGTAGCAACATCCAGAATACAGTCCCAGTCCATTTCATAGCCGCCATAACGACGCGGCTGAAACATTCTGTAAAAGCCCGCTTCGACAAATTCCTTATGGGTGATATCCGGCACCCGCCGGTTTTTCTCAGAGTTCGGCGCACGGTCCCGCAAAACAGGAATCAATTCACGCGCTCGCTCAGCTAATTCTTCGCGCGTTGGAACCGCGCTGCGTCCTGCGTCAGGTATCATCAATCCCCTTCCGAAAGTCTCGGCGAAGCCGCGTGCTATTGTCTGTTAATAAAGGAAATGAAAACAAGAAGATTCACAACCTCGTCATCGTCATTCATAAGCGACAAAAATACATCTTCACAATAAAGAAAATCAGCGTGTCGTCCAACATAGGGTATCCTGCTGATCATCGGACAGCGAGTTTCGACGACATGATTACAACTCGTCCAAATCCGGCAGGGTGCCTTCTGATGATCGATCTCTGACACCCAAGACACCGTCCAGTCCTCCATCAAATGCTCCGCAACAAACGTCCCAATTAAACGGCAACGAAAGTCCCGGGACTCTTGTTAAACCTCATGCATAACAATTAAACTTGGTGCATAACAATATGTGGCAATAACAACGGAACTTTGAATGGATCAAATTCACTGCGCAGCGGCGCTAGTCTGTCCCCACGAATTGCATTCCAATGCGCGAAACCATCGCGAATAATGGAAGACCGCTTCGATAATACTTCCATAAAGTTAGCCCGCTGCTCTGGATCTAATTCAGCAGCGATCACTCCCATGTCTTCATCTATCATGCCAACATATTTTATCTAAACAAAGGGTCCTACCGGATCCAAACCAAGTTGCATTCGGCCCGCATTTTCCGCTGCGAATTCTGGAAGGATTACGAAATGACTTCGTAAGACATGGACATCCCGGAACGCGCGCTGCAGTTCACTGCCTTCCATCATCACGCCAGTACCCGCATCACAGAAAAGGCCGTAAACAAGCTCACTACAGATGCGGACAATTTCGACCATCGCCATTCGATAGCGAACCCGCTCCTCGGCAGAAACCCGCTCGCCCCGTTCGAGCTTGCCAATTAATTCATTGGCGCTATCGAGGACTGTCGCCTTCGCAATATCACACTGCGCTCTGGCACGCCCGAGACGCTGCTGCGATGATGCCCATTCTGATTGCGCGGAGGGCATGCGGGCATTGGTTCTGCTTTTTAGCCGGTCGCGATAGGCTTCAATCGCGCATTCCGCCAAGCCGACCGCAGGTGCTGCAACCACAAAAGCAAACACTGTCGAATTGGGGCTGGTCTTATAGAGCAACCCGTCATTGATCGCGGAACCAGGAATACCGTTTTGTTCGGCCTCGCGAAAACACAAGACGCGATGGTCAGGCACAAACTCGCCATTGAGCGAAACCGTCTTACTGCCAGTCCCCTTCATCCCCAGACAGTCCCAGTCGTCTTTGACGGAAACCGATGCCCGCGGAATGAGGCAGGTAAGGTTGCGCTTGGGATCATCAGGATCATGCGCACTGAGCATCAACCAATTAGCGCGATCTACGCCGGATACGTATGGCCAGCTACCGGTAAGCCGGACACCACCCTCGGCGTCGTCCGCCGTAATCGTTGCCCCCATTACCAAACAGGTAAATAACGGCTCGCCGCTCGCACGGACTTCTTCCTGCGCCGCAGGCGGGTACCATCCGACGAGATAATTTTGATTACCGATCAGGCTGTGCAACCAGGCGGTCGACCCACAGCCTCGAGCGATTTCCATCACCGCTTCGAGATGCGTTGGTAAGCTCATGCCAAGACCGCCTAATCTCGGCGCCAACATGATACCCAGAAGACCCGCCTCGTTTAGGCGGTCATGAACCTCTGGCAACATCGAACGATTCTGTTCGGTCTCCGCCGCCTTTTCCCGCAGGAATGGCACCAAGGCAGTCGCTCGCGCGACAACCTCCCCATGCGTTAAGCTTGTGGTCCCTGCCGTGCTTCCTTCCATGCTGTTCGCTCACCCATCCGACGATGGTAAATGTGATTTTGGTATACGGCGCTTGCGGCCCTCGTAGGGCTCGGCCGATGTATCACCAACACCGTCGAAATCAATTATCTCGATGCCATTACCATCCGGATCATGAAAATAAGCGTGGCGACCAGAAAAGCTGCGATGTCCGGTATCTTCATAGAGTAGAACATCCACACCTTGGTCTTCGAGATGGGACATAGACGCGTCAAAATCTTTGCCGGCCACGATAAAGGCGTGGTGGATTAATGAATCGCCTGGTTTGTTGGGTGGTTCGTGATACCCGGTCCGCGAGAGGACGAAATAATCCTCGCCTGCTTTCATGAATACCGTGGTGTCATTCTGCCGCCAGTAGCTGCATCCAACAATTTCTTCATAGAATTTGCGCGACACCGCAAGGTCAGTCACGCTTATCGTGAAATGAAGAATACCTGTCGCCGCAACCCAGCGTGGTGTCTCATATTTTATGGTATCAGCGCCTTTGAAGGCATCGCTCTTAAATCCGGACATGTTGTCACCTTAGTAATCACTCACTCTAAATTGATAATGATCGATCAGGTGATCCGGCGCTAGTCCTCAAGCAGCAGCATCTTCTTCCTTCTTTTCCCCTGGCGCTCGATGTTCTGGAAAAACCTCATTGAGGGCCTTCGATTTGCCATCCGCCATGACCACACGGCAATGGTATCGACGTAGATGCCGGGCCTCTTTCACGCCACAAGAATGCGCGATGATCCCCACTTCCTTCCGCATCGTCTTAATGTAATTTTTGACGCGCTCCGCCTTATCAACGGGGTCGAGACCCTTTTGAAGCCGCTTGTTGTGAGTGGTGATCCCCGTTGGGCAGGTGTTTTTATCGCACTGCAAAGCCTGAATGCAGCCCAGAGCGAACATAAAGCCCCGTGCGGAAACTACGAAGTCCGCCCCAGCGCAAAGTGCCCAGGCAACTTCTTCTGGCGTCACCAGCTTGCCTGATGAAATAACCTTCACGCGATCCTTAAGACCATGACGAGTTAACGTATCGACCACCATCGGCAGGCTTTCCTTTACCGGCAAGCCGACATAATCGAGCAATGCCATAGGTGCGGCGCCCGTCCCACCATCACCAGAATCGACCGTGATAAAGTCAGGTGCACTTTCAATGCCCCGCTCGTTAATGGCGTTAAACAGGCGATCAAGCCAGCCATAGGCTCCAATTACGCATTTGATCCCAACCGGTTTGCCAGTCACTTTCCGAACACGTTCGATCATATTGATCATGTTCTCAACACTATCGATATCGGGGTGTCGGTTCGGGCTAATGGCGGCCTCTCCTTCAGGAATCCCGCGGATAGCAGCAATTTCCGCCGTTACTTTGCTCGCCGGCAATATCCCACCCTTGCCGGGTTTTGCTCCCTGGCTGAGTTTGATTTCAAACATACGAACCTGTTCGTGAGCGGCGATGCCCCTTAGTTTCTCATCAGACAGTTCTCCATTCTTATCGCGAACACCATACTTAGCCGTGCCCATCTGAAAGACGATGTCGCAACCACCCTCGAGATGAAACGGCGATAGGCCGCCCTCGCCAGTATTCATCCAGCTGCCGGCCTCGTTCGCGCCGTTAGAAAGCGCCCGTACGGCAGGTTCTGAAATAGCGCCAAAGCTCATACCGGAGACGTTAAAGAACGAGCTCGTCGTATAGGGTTTCTCGCAATAAGGACCAACAGTTACCTCACCCGGATCTGCGGCATCGACTTCCAGAGTAGGAAACGGGCAATTGACAAAAAATATTGTTCCCGGCGGGGTAATGTCACGCGTCGAGCCAAAAGCAAGCTGCGTGCTGACGTTCTTTGCTGCCCGATAAACCCATGACCGCTGTGCCCGATTAAACGGCATTTCCTCTCGGTCCATAGCGAAAAAATATTGGCGAAAAAACTCGCCCATATGTTCAAATAAATAGCGGAAACGTCCGACGACTGGGAAATTTCGGCGCACCGCCTGCTTCGTTTGGGTTACGTCGACAACATAAAGCACGGCAACGATAATGAGACCGACGCCAAGTGCAAACACAATAAGTGAAATCAGGATATCGTTTGCCGTCTGGATAAAGTCGAATGTCTTTTCCATAGTCATATCGTTCATGATGTTATCTCCCGAGCCCCGACTGTTTCCTTGCTTTCAATATGAGCTCCGCCGAGCGAACAACCAATAACGGTTTCGTTACCGGACATCACTGTTAAGGCGCCATATCCTTTTTAGTGAGTTCTTCTATGGCCGCCGGTGTTTTCTCTAATCCTTCTAAACCCATGCCCCGCAGGATATTTGGTGCCTTACTAAACTGAATACCGTCATAGGGGACGACCTCGACACGATTGCCCCAGGGATCCCGAAAGTTCATCCCTCGCTCCAGCATCTCAACGCCCATTTCCTCCAGCGCCTGCTCTACTGGCTCACGGTCATCAACAACAAAACCAAAATGCCGAGCACCATCAGCTTCCTGCGTTCTGCCAAGGCGAAGCTGGATAAATTGGTCACCAAGGTCAATAAAGGCGTTATGCTCATTCCGCCCGCGTAGATCGAAATCGAATAATCGTCCATAAAATTCTAGGGCCTCATCAAGATCACCAACTTCAAGAACGATGTGGTTGATCCCAAGTGCTTTCGCTTTCTTAACAGCCATTTCTTTCTCCCGCGTTTTGATCATTATAGCCCCATTCCTCCGCGGTGTAGCTGATATTGGTAATCGGAGCCAATTTGGGTCAAAATGCTCGCACGAAGAACGATGATAAGGTTTCGCCAATGCCAAAAGTTTTGACAGAAAATCAGGTCAATGAATTTGACCAAAACGGGTTCCTCTTTCCTGTGGAGGCCTATACGCCAGACGAGGCAGCAGGACTGCATGGCAAATTCGCAGCGATGGAAGAACATCTAGGCCACGAACCGCAAAAGAAATTTCGGGTTAAGGCGCATTTGCCATTCCCATGGCTATGCGATGTCGTCCGAAACGAAAAACTGTTGGATGCTATCGAAGACATTCTAGGTCCAAACATTTTATGTTGGGGGGCCTCTTTCTTCACCAAAAAAGCCAACGACCCGAGATTTGTCTCATGGCACACCGACAGTTTCTATTACGGATTAAAACCCGCAGAGACAGTGACCGCCTGGCTGGCGTTTAACGACGCCACCGTCGAATCCGGCTGCGTCCAATACATACCCGGCACACATAAAGGTCCCCCGGCAGCCCACGAAATTCGAATGCACCAAGATAATTTGGTTCAGCAGGGCCAAACCGTTATCGATGTCGCGGAAAACAAAGCCGTGTTCGCCGAGGTCAATGCTGGCCAGGTCGTGTTGCATCATGAAAGCGTCGTGCACGGTTCAGGGCCGAATAACGCCAATCATCCTCGCGTTGGGTTTTCAATTCACTATGTTGCGCCGCATGTAAAAGAGACGCGCTTCGACGGCGCCACCGCAATGCTGGTGCGAGGCGACAATATCAGCGACAATTGGGACATCGACCCGGAACCTAGGTACGATTACGACCCCGCCTGTATTAAATCCATGGAAGACACCCGTGCAAAATTCACAATCGCCACAGCAGATAAAATTGCTGTCGGTGGACGGAGTTAATTAATGACCGAAACAGCCTACGCGGCCGTACTTGTTGAGAAACGCAAATTTGAGACCCGCGAAGTTCCGATCCCGAATATTGGCCCTGATGAAGGGATCCTGCGGATAGAAGCCGCCGGACTATGTGGGACTGACTACGAACAGTATGACGGCCATTTCGTTGGCACCCCGCATGGCACGCTACCGATCACGCCGGGGCACGAAATTTTCGGCTGGGTCGACAAGGTCGGTGCTAATGCTGCCAAAAAGTGGAATGTGAAAGAAGGCGACCGCGTCGTCGTCGAAACCTCTATCCCGTGCGGCGAATGTCTCGCCTGCCATGACGGACGACCAATTTTTTGCGATGCCAATATGGGCTACGGGCTTCGCATGGGATTTGATAACGAGCCGCATTTATGGGGCGGCTATGCCTCGCATCTTTATCTGCATCCCAAATCGCGGATGCATAAGATCCCGGACAATATTCCAACGGACGTTATGAGCCTTAACAACCCGCTCTCAAACGCGGTGCGTTGGGCTTGGGCGCGGCCTAATCTACGCGAGGGTCAAACCATCGTTATCGAAGGTCCCGGACAGCGTGGTCTATTAAGTGTTCTCGTTGCCAAAGAGATGGGCGCCGGACAGATTATTGTGACGGGAACAGCTGCCGACACGTACCGGCTGGAGATCGCCAAAGAACTCGGTGCCGATGCGACGATCAACGTTCAGGAAGAAGACCCTGTCGAAAGGGTCCATGAACTCACAGGCGGCAAAAAGGCCGATATCGTCCTCGATGTCTCCATGGGATCGGTTGAGCCCCTAATCCAGGGCGTTGAGATGCTCAAAAAAGGCGGCACCCTCGTCGTCGCTGGTGTCAAAACACATAACGCACTCAATAATTTCTATAGTGACAAATTGCTGTTCAATGAGATTTCGATGCTCGGGGTTCTATCCTCTGACTGGGAAGATACCGCGCGCGCCATCGAAATCCTGACCGACAAATGGCAAGATCTTGGAAAACTCTGCACCCACAACTATTCTCTCGGCGATGCAGAGAAAGCTGTCTTGCTTTTAGGTCGTGAAATTCAGGACGGTGCCGAACCAATTCATATTCATCTAGACACCACTATAGCGCCTTAAGGACCAAACTATGAGTGACAGACTTTCTATCCGACTAGCTGCAGGGTCCGGACCGACCTTCGGCGTCGACGACCTTGCCTGCGCCGCCGCAACTCTCCTCGGGTGTTGGGAAGATGAAAACCTCGATGTAACCTGGACACCAGTTCATGGCGGTGTTGCTGCCATGCAGTCTGTCCTCGACGGAAATGTTGATGTTTCCTATGGCGGGCTTGGACCGGTTCTTAAATTCCGATCTGAAGGAAAGCCGGTTCGTGTCATCGTTTCAATGGCGCGTGGTCTTGCACAAAACCTCGTTACCCAGAGCCGGATCACCGACCCGGCGCAGTTAAAAGGATGTTCCTGGGCGCTCGACGGCTTTGGCGCCCTCAGCCATCACATGGCGAGATTACTGGTTGCCGCTCTTGGTATTGAGGAGAGCGATATCGACTGGCAGGCCGTTGGACCGCCGCCGGAACGTATTGATCGCCTGCTAGGCGACACCATTGACGTGTCCCTGATCCGCGTTGAAGAGGCGATTTCAATAAATCAGGATCCAAGCAATAGCCTGCACACGCTGCTGGGTTTCGCTGACCTTAAAAAACTAGTTCCCGTGCAGCCACATGGCGTGCTCGGAACGCTCGAAGTATACGAACAGAGCCATGTTGAAGAGCTCAACCGTCTTACCCGCGGCATGATCAAGGCATCGCGGGCGTTGCATGATGATTTTGCAACGTTCAAAAAGGTCTATGACCATTACGTCACCGTTCCAGTCCCGGAAGAAGATGTTCAAACCATCTGGCAACAGGAACACGACACGGCAGGATTTGCGATAAATGGCGAGCTAACCAAAGGCCATTGGCGCGACGAGATGGAACTGTTCTACAAGCTCAATCCCGACCTTCCCAAAGTGACGCGGGAAGATGTCATTGCCGAAAACTTTGTCGCAGATGCACTTGCAGCTATCGGTGTCGTTCCGGGTGAAGACGCACCAGACTGAGGGCTCGTTAGCCGGCCTTAAATAACCGGCCGAGAGCGGAGATATTATCATTAAGACTAGCCAGGCGCAGCGCAGACCAAAGCGCCGCCTGATTGCTGGTGATCACCGGTCTGTCTAATTCATCCTCCAACGCATCAATAACATCGATGCTGTGGATATTGGCGCAGCTAATAAAATAAGCATCTGCATCGTCATTGCGCATGGCTTTTACGTTCTCGAACCAGAATTCCGGTGGCGTGCTGCAATAAATATCGCTGCTGGCCAGCCCCATTGCCTTATTGGCGATGATGTCCAACCCGGCTTCCTTTAGGAAAGCCAGTTTTTTGTCGTGGTCGGCCTGTCGGGTTTCAGAAATAAAAACCAACCGTTGCGCGTCCAGAGCCTGAAACGCGTCCATTAATGATGATGCCGCAGAGGCCGCCGGTTTACCGGTCAGGTCCTCTATGGCGGAAATCACTTCCCGCTCCTTTTCAACGCCACCGGACATTGATGTCCCAGTACATTGCAACACCGTCACATCACATTTGGAATCACCAAGCAGTTCAGCAGCGAGAAGAATACGTGGCATCAACTCATCAAGCGGTGCCTTGTGCCGATTGGTCATGCCGATCCGATTAAAATGTGGCACGACTCCATCCGGGCAATAATGTTGCAGCTGCGGCTCCACCATCCGATTTGAAGACGGAATGATAAAGCCCAGCCGAGCCCGTGGAATGATGGGGGCGTATTCAGTCACTTACGCACCAAGGAGCAGTTTTCTCGTATTGTCTTCATAGATCGCCTGACGATCACTATCCTCGCAATTCAGGCTTTCAATGACCTCAATCGTCTCCCGAATATTGCTTTCACCGCCGGTAAGGTCATACGGCGCATCAGTCGCAAAGAACGAATTACCGGAACCAAAGAAATCGAGCCCGGCCTGACTTTGCGCCTTGGCACCGAACATTGCGGTATCGCCATAGAACATTTTAAAATAATCGAGCATCGGCTTTTCGAGATCGTCCGCAAAAGATCGGCCATCGGCCGACATTGTGCCGTTGCGAGCTTCCCAAAGCGGCATCCGACCTTCTGCATGCGGGATATAGGCGCCCCAATGATGAGCCATAACGTGAAAGTTTGGGATTTTATCAAACATGCCTGAGCAGACCATCCGGCACATCGCCGCCGTCGTTTCATAAGCCCAACCTATACCCCAGAACATTTCATAGTGAGACTGGTCTTCCGTCAGGTAGTCAGCATGGCTCGCTGGTCGTGTGGGATGTAACCACACGCATTTTCCACGCTCGGCGATCTTCTGAAAGATGTCATGGAACTCCGGTGCATCAAGTGGTTTCCCACCAACATTTGAATGAATTTGAAAACCCACGGCATTATGTTCATCCAATACGCGGTCAACCTCACGGATCGCTTCATCTGTATTATTCATCGGCAGGGCCGCAATGAACCACGGCATGCGATCCGGATATTCCCTACAAATTCGGGCCATTCCGTCATTCGCCACACGAGCAAGTTCGGGCGAATCGTTTGGGCCAGCAATTATATCGAGAGGCGGCTGCGAGATAGAAATAATCTGCTGATAATCGTCAAATTTGTCGATTACCTTCATCCGAGCATCCATGTCGTAGAGTTCTTCCATGGCCTTCCAGCGCTTTACAGCGCGCGCAGGCATAAGCTTTTCTGCGGCCTCAAAGAATTCATTGGGAAACACGTGATTAAAAACATCGATCTTCATTTCGTATCCTCTTGAGTCAAACAACCATCACAACTGATACCTTACGCTACAGCAGACTGGTGCGCCGCAGTAGGGTGAATTTCAGGTCCTTGGCAGGACCTAGTCGCTGCAATAAGCTCGATACAACTATAACGATTAACAAAGGTAAGGCCCGTGACCGAAGAGCAGTCATTAAATTGTGACGTATTGGTTATCGGCGGCGGTGGTGCCGGTTTAGCGGCGGCGATTGAAGCCCGAACCCACGGCGCTAATGTCATGCTCATCGAGAAAAACCCTGAGCTGGGGGGAACAACTGCCTGGTCGATTGGATCTTTTTCTGCAACACAGACACCGCACCAAATCTCCGAAGGCATTGTCGATACGCCTGATGAACATTTCGAGGACATGCCAAAGTTTTCCGGACCGTTGGCTGACCGCGACAATCCCAAACTCCGCCGCATTTTCGTCGACAACGCCAATGAGACTTTGCGGTGGCTTATGTCGATGGGTGTGGAGTTCTTTGGCCCAATGCCTGAACCACCGCACCGCAAGCCACGCATGCATAATGTCTTGCCGAATTCGCGGGCCTATATCCATCACCTTGGCAAGCACGCCGCCAAAATCGGGGTAGAAATCCGCTGCAACAGCCGGGCCAATAAATTTCTGCTCGAAGACGACCGCGTGATCGGTGCCCGTTGTGAAATGCCGCGCGGGATAACCGAGGTTCACGCGAAATCTATTGTTCTCGCGAGTGGTGATTACGCCGCTAACCGTGAACTTAAAGCTAAATATATTTCACCCGAAGTCTCTTTGGTCGACGCGATGAATCCAAATGCCACGGGCGATGGTCACGAAATTTCCTTTCCGCTTGGCGCCAGAGTTATAAACGGCGATGTACTGTCTGGTCCAACGCTGCGCTTTATTCCGCCGCCCCGGGAATCCATTGACCGAATGTTGCCACCCACAAAAATTGTCACCAAATTCATGCGGTTCGCGCTGAAATATATGCCAGACAGAATTTTACGCCCCTTTGTTCTTGGATTTACGACGACCTCGATGGCACCCGAATTAGACCTGTTCACTAACGGCGCCTTACTCGTCAACAAGAACGGCAAACGCATTACAGATTCGCCAGCAAAGCTCGGACTCGCGATCGCACAAGAACCAGAAAAAATTGGCTATGTCATTCTGGATAGCAACCTCGCAGCGAAATATTCGAAATGGCCCGATTTTATCGCTACAGCACCCGGAGTGTCATACGCCTATCTTGATGATTTCCGAAAAACACGGCCCGATATCTTTCACAAGTCAGACTCTATAACGACGCTCGCCGGCTCACTGGACATGCCACACGAGGAACTTAAAAACTCAGTCAACGCCCATAACGCTGACAACGACACAAAAATTCTATCCGGACCTTTCTATGCTCTCGGCCCAGCCAAGAGCTATGTGGTCCTTACCGATGGTGGCCTTGCGGTCGATGAAGAACATCGTCTGCTTGGCCAAAATGACAAAGCAATTCCAGGTCTGTTTGCAGCAGGCTCCGTCGGACAGGGTGGGCTGATGCTCAAAGGACATGGCCATCATATTGGTTGGGCCTTTACGTCAGGCCGTCGAGCCGGACGACATGCCGCCAAAGAAACCGCCGTTAAAGTAACTTGAAGCTGTTGAAACATTCAGTAAGCTCCTTTAGCGTTTCGTCAGAATATAAAAACGAACACATACTCGGAGGAATTTGATGAAGAAATTTACAGGACCACTCGCGCTCGGCAGCCTGTTGGCTGGTGTTGCAGCCTGGGGAATAGCCGACACACAGGCGGTCAACGCCCAGGGCTTTTACAAGGGCAAAACAATTAAAATGGTCGTGCGGTCCGCCCCCGGTGGCGGCTATGATTTTTATGGACGCCTGCTAGCACGCCATATGGCGAAATATATTCCAGGCAATCCCAATATGATCGTCATCAACATGCCGGGCGCTGGCGGTATCGTTGCCGCGAACTATATGGCAAGCCGTGCTAAGAAGAATGGCACCGAAATTGCCATTCTGACTCGTGAACTGGCTTTGGCCCAGCGTACTAAAGAAATCGGTGTAAGATATGACCTTGAGAAGCTAAGCGCCCTCGGCAGCGCCGCCTCCTCAACCTTCCTCGTTGTTTTGGGCAAGAACCAGCCGATCCGGACATATCAACAGCTTAAAGATTCAAAAAAGACAGTCCTGTTTGGCGCGACCGGCCCTGGGTCAGGATCATATCAGTATCCTTCACTCCTTAAGAAAGACGGATTTAACGTCAAAATTATCACCGGCATCATTGGCGGTAGCGCACGTTTTTTAGCCATCGAACGTGGCGACACCCATGGCACCGCCAACAGTTACGAAAGCACGCGTAAAGCAATCAAAGAACTTGGCCTTATTCCGATCTTCTACAACGGTGCGCCGCATAAGGCCCTCCCGGTGCCACATATGAGCACGCTATTGTCCAAGGAAGGCAAACAGCTTGCAGCCCTACTCGGAGCACCACTTGCTGCTGGCCGCCCGTTCTACACGACATCAGGGGTTCCCGCAGATCGCCTAAAACTTCTCCGTGATGCCTTCAAAGCAGCCCTACATGACAAAGAGCTGCTGAAGGAAGCCAAACGCGCCAAACGTAACGTTGCCTGGACGGCGGCAGGCGTCATGGAAAAAGTCAATCAAGAGATTCTTGGCGCATCAGATGCCGTTATTTCGGCCTATAAATCTGGAGCAAAGAAAGTTTATGTAAAACACACTGCCCCAGTAACAAAAATAAAGAAAAAAGGGAAACGAATTTATTTCACCTACAAAGGGAAAGAAATCAAAGTCAAAGTATCTGGCAAGCGCACAAAAGTTCAGGTGAATGGAAAAAAAGTGAAACGCAAAGCAATAAAAATTGGGATGACTTGTAAATTCAAATTTGCAGGACCCGGTGGTGAAGCAAAATACATAAAGTGCAAATAATCGGTTAAGTTGGGCTGCCACCAATGTGGCAACCCAACTTAATTTAAATATTTTAATCAGATGATTGATGCAGCAATAGCCGGTTTAATCGGCATATTACAATGGAAAGCACTCCTACTAATGATGGTAGGGATTGTCATCAGCTCAACGCTGGTTGCCATGCCCGGGATTGGTAGTAAAACCGCCATCGCCCTGCTTCTCCCCATTGCCTTCACCCTCAACCAGTTTGAGGCTATCTGCCTAATTATGAGTGTCTGGGCGGTTAGTAACACTGCGAATTCGATTACCTCGATCCTGTTCAGCGTGCCGGGCGGCGGCGGGTCGCAGGCCACGATCATGGATGGCTATCCGATGGCCAAGAAAGGCGAAGCCGCACGAGCGCTCGCTGCGTCATTCACATCATCAGCCATCGGCGGCATCATCGGCGCGATAGTTCTCCTTGTCGCCATACCAATCCTGCGCCCACTTGTCCTCCTTTTAGGACCTCCCGAATTTTTTATGCTGGTGATGGTTGGCATCGCCATGGTTGGCGCTCTGAGCGGCAAAGCGCCCGTCAAAGGCATCATTGCTGGCGGTCTCGGTCTAATCATTTCGATGGTCGGCGTCCATATCATCACCGGCCTGCACCGTTTCACATTTGACCAAATTTTCCTCATCGATGGATTTAAACTAATCCCGGTAACTATTGGTCTCTTCGCTATCCCCGAACTGATCTATATGGGCGTAAAGGGTACTGGCATTTCGGACCTCCCCCTCGGCGACCTCAGCAAAGGTCGCAAGCAAGGAATCCAAGATGCCTTTACACACCGCTGGTTGATACTGCGTAGCAGCTTGATCGGTGTCTGGGTCGGCATCATTCCCGGACTTGGTTCTGCCGTCGCAGACTGGTTCGCCTATGGCAGTGCTAAACAAACCTGTCCAGGTGCCCGTGAGACCTTTGGTAAGGGTGACGTTCGTGGTGTTATTGCCGTCGACGCAGCAACCAACGCCAAGGAAGGAGGCTCCCTGATCCCTACCCTCGCCTTCGGCATTCCCGGGTCAAGCACGTTGGCACTGATCTTTGGTGGTCTCATCATAGTTGGCATTACGCCCGGCCGCGATATGCTTACGAAAGACTTACATCTCACCTTCTCAATGATTTGGCTTCTAATCATCGGGACCATCATCACATCAATCCTATGTCTTACATTTACCCGCCAACTTGCGATGGCAACCAAGCTGCGCCCAACACTGATGATCCCGGTCATCCTCGCGATGGCAGTTATCGGTAGTTTCGCTGCTTCTAGTCGGTTTGAAGATGTCTTGATCATGTTTGCTTTTGGCACAATTGGCTATTTCATGCGCGCTGGTGGCTGGCCCCGCCCTCCTCTGCTGCTGGGTCTTGTTCTAGGACCGATTGCCGAACGTCATATGTGGACGTCAGTCCAGCTGCATGGGGTCGACTTCCTGTGGCGTCCGGGCGTCCTGATCATCTTCGCCCTCCTAGTGGTTTGTGTCGCCTATCCGATGTTCCAGGACAGGAATTCGAAGCTCCGAGCCCAGGAAACGGAGTCATAATATGAGCTTAAGATTTCAGCCCCGCTCTCTTCTAACTGTCGCCTTCATACTGCTCTTTAGCTACATAGTTGTTGAATCATCTGAAATGCCGATTCAGGCCAAAATGTACCCATATACTATTGGCATCATTGCTTTGCTGTTGTTGGCCTACCAGCTGGTTCGCGAAATTTTACCGGCCGCCAAGACCGAAACCGACAAAACCGGCGTCGATATCGACTTCACTGCAGAAGAATCTTCCAAACAGGGGAAGCGACGGGCGTTGGAACTATTTGCCTGGATGTACGGCTTCGCCCTCCTGTTGTGGTTAATCGGCTTCTATACCGCGGCACCGCTCATGGTGCTGGCCTATATGCTACGCCACAAGGAAACATTAGTGGTGACAATCGCCCTGCCCTTAGGGACGGGGATCGCCACCTGGTACATCTTCGGGCATCTCCTGCACCTTCCCTTCCCGCCGGGCGTCCTGCTAGAATGGGCGGGTCTGGTCTAGGGCCCTATTTCAACCCAGAAGATCATCGTAATTTTTAGCCTGTTGTTCATAGAGGACCCGCATGTCTGACAAAAACGCCCCCACCGAAGAAATTGATATCACCAAAAAATTTCTGGTCGATCCCTACATGGATTGGGCAAAGGGCGAAGGCATTCCCGTCCATCTCGATTTTGGCCATAACCTGTTGGCGCTTGAAACAGATGTCTGGGATCGCTGGGATGCGCGCGGCTGCTTCGCGCATACGCATGGCAATGGCGACTTCATGGCAAATTATGTTCTGGAGGTTGCGCCCAGTAAGAAGACGGCACCCATCAAACATATCTACGAAGCGTTCTTCTACGCGCTGGCTGGCTTTGGCTCGACCACAGTCACCTACCCGGATGGCGAAGTGCGGACCTTTGAATGGGGCCCCAAATCTCTGTTTACCGTACCGCTCAATTGCGAGTACCAAATTTTTAATGGCTCCGGTCAGGAACCAGCGCGGTTATCCTGCACGAATGACGCACCGCTGGTGATTAACCTGTTTCATAACGAACGCTTCGTCTTTGAAAATGATTTCGATTTTTCCGAGCGGATCGGCGACAGCAAGCATTTTGATGGTGAAGGCGATCATCTGACCGTCAATCGTGGCGACAATGTCGCCGAAGCAAACCTCTGGGAGACCAATTTCGTCAACGACCTGACGAACTTCAAACTCTACGCGATGGATTCACGAGGCAAAGGATCACTCAACGTTTCCTTTATCCTCGCCGACAGCACCATGCATGCCCATTCATCTGAGATTCCGATGGGCCGTTACAAAAAAGCGCATCGCCACGCTGCGGGCACCCATGTTCACGCGGTCAGCGGCACTGGCTACACCCTGCTGTGGTACGAAGGAGACCAGGAATTCAAGGAATTCCCCTGGGAACATGGCTTCATGTACACGCCACCCTTTTGGATGTTCCATCAACATTTCAACACGTGCGATCAACCCGCCCGCTATCTCGCCTGCAGCATGGGGAGCCGCCGCTATCCGTTTATCGCGCTACGCCGCAAAAGTGCGGAAGGCAAAGGCGCGACATCCATTCAGGAAGGCGGCCGCCAAGTTGAGTATGAAGATCAGGACCCCCGGATTCATCGTAAATGGCTGGAAGCGATGGCCGAGAATGGTATCGGTTCAAATATGAGTGACGTCTTCGACGAACCAGCCATTATGGCACTACCGCAGTCAGAGCTCGAAGGTCCGATTAAAACACCGCAGTCAATTGGTCCTGCAGTCTAAACGGCAACTGATACTTAGATGACGTCGCCACAGCGCATAATTGTCGTTGGCGGTGGCATCATCGGCATAACCACCGCTTTAGAATTTCAGCGGCGCGGTTATGAAGTTTCGCTTCTTGATCCGAAGCAGCCGGGTCGAGAAACCTCATACGGCAATACGGGCGTCCTGTCGGACGGGTCGGTGGTTATCTCTAATAACCCCGGCTTGCGAAAGCGGCTGCCAAAACTCATTCTTAAAAAGAGCAATGCCCTGAACTACAGTTTAGGGTTTGTTTTAAAACGACTTCCCTGGGTCGCGAAGTTTCTGAGCTACTGCACCGATCAGCATTTAGATCATAGCAGCCGAGCCCTGCGAGCCTTGCAGGCCCTCTCGCTAAAACTTCACATGGACCTAATCTCAGATGCCAAGGCCGAGCACCTGCTACGCAAAACAGGTTGGCTAAAGGTCTTCCGCAGTGACGCGAGCTACCAGTCATATGGCATGGAGCTCAAGGTCTTTGGATGGACCGGTGTTGGGCACACGATCTATTCGGAAGATGAGTTAAAGCAGTTAGAGCCAGCGCTAAATCCGATATTTCGCCACGGTGTTCTCCTACACGATGCCTGCAGCGTTTCTAGCCCAGCCGCATTGTGCGACGCCTACCTCAAACTTTTCACAGATGCCGGTGGCAAGGTAATTCAAGGCGCTGCCAAAAGATTTCAGCGGGCAGAAAATTGGGAAATACAGCTTCGAGATACAAAATCCTTGCAAGCAGATGCTGTCGTTCTCGCCGCTGGGCCATGGTCCGCCGAAATAGCCAAAAGTCTTGGTTATAAAATTCCAATGGCCTGGGAACGGGGCTACCACTGGCATTTGGAACCAGGAACTGGACCAGCACTCACAAGAGCCGTACATGACGTCGATGCAGGATATGTCATGACGCCACAGCAACAAGGCGTCCGGGTAACCTCTGGCGTGGAATTGGCGGATCGCGATGCGCCCCTCGATGACCGTCAGGTAGAACAATCAATCCGTTCAGCGCGCCAAGCCACGTCGCTTGGGAACAAAGTAGAAGACGCCCCATGGATGGGACGCCGCCCGACCCTCGTTGATAGTCTACCAATGATCGGTGCCGCGCCGCGTCATCCGGGCCTGTGGTTTAACTTCGGCCACCAGCACAACGGGCTTTCAACCTCAGCAGCAAGTGCGCAGCTTCTAGCAGATTTGTTCGAAGATAAATCTCCCGCGATCGACGTTGAAGCATTTCAGCCAAATCGATTTCGCCTGTAACTATTTCTTCTCACCGCCACTCGATTCTGCAACCAGTACGGGAATAGGCTGTTCGCTCTGATATGGGATGAGGGAGCAGCCATCATGACAGACCTACTGAGCCAACGTCACGAAGCCCGTTATGGGGCGCCTGTCGCCGACCGAATTATAGTCAATCGGTATTTCACCATTAGTTATTCCTACTATTTTCGCCAGGCGAAATAGGCCCTCGAAATTGTCGGGCGTGTTGATGAAGGCGAGGAAGCGGTCGAACGGCTCGATAACTTTCGCTCCGACTACCGGGTTACACATGTATTTAACGCCGATTTCGCCGATTACACAGGGTCAAAATATGATCGTGGGCACTTGGTCACAAGCGCCGATCAGCCAGAAGGCTAAATGCAAAACAGCGAAACCTTCCTACTCTCCAACCTGTCGCCACAAAAACCAAAATTTAACCGTGGTATCTGGAAGGAGCTTGAAGGCGCCGTGCGCATACTCGATACCGATCCAAAGATTCTGGAAACTTATGTAATTTCGGGTCCAGTTTTTGATTTTGGCGAGGCGATCAAAGCCATTGGCTCGAAGGATAAAAATGGTGTCAGCGTCCCGATCCCACATGTCTACTTCAAATCCATTCTGACGGAGAATAACAAAGAAGCCCTGAACATGTGGTCCTTTATCCTTCCCAATGAGGAAACCAAGAAGCAATTGACCGATTTCCGTGTGCCAACGACACAGGTCGAGGACATTGCCGGCATTTTGCTCTGGGAGCGGTTGCCGGGACAAAAAGTCGCCAATAAAAAGAAGCGCGTTCGCTCGATGTGGAAGACCTGACCGGTATTTTTGAAAATCAAAAGATAACGCCAACTCGCTCTTTACAGTTGGACTCCAAATCAGCATGTTTAGCCCGAATTTCTAGGGCGGGTGCGTCTTGCATCCGTGTACGAACACATTTCTAATTTAAGAGGCACACATGCTCGATCTGATGAATATTGCCCGCACCGAAGCCGATGGCGGGGACCTATTTGGCTTGCTCAACGACCTGTATGAGCCAACTGATGTGCGGCCTTCCGGCTTTCCCGATGCTTCGGTTTGGCAAGGCGGCAACCATGACGGCAAGATCGCGCCTGTTGCCCATTCGATGACCGATGCCTTTGCCTTGATTGGCACCATGGCGGCGATCGATGTACTGGGTCTGCCCTTCTATGCAGTGCCCATGTGGTCGCAATTCCGGCATGACCACAATCTTGAGCCTCTGACATGGTTCGGCAACATGCCGTGCATCTCAATCAAATGGTCCACTGCTGGCGACGCTTACGTGAACGATGGCAAAGGCGGCAAAGTCGTTGTCATGGGTAAATCGGGCAACGCACCGTTGCGGACCCAGGCTGGCGTATTTTGCAACGTCCGGCCGTATGGCCCAATCACCGCCGTACGCTGCATGCCCTGCCTGCCCTACTCACAGGACAAGGCAGTGTTTGGCGTCAATGCCGAAACCGGCATCGTACATTCAGAAATGAACACTCCAGGCGTCCAGCTTGCTTACGCGAACCGCCTGTTCCTTCAGATGGTTCACGAGAGTGGTCGCTTAGGCCGTGTCGCCACTAAGCCAACACAGGCACAGGAAGATGGCATCAACGCCGGTCTCCATAGCTGGTTGTTGCAGGGCACTAAATTTGAGGTTGGACGTAGATACGCGGTCGACCCTTATGTTGAGTTTAAGGAAGAAATCGACAAGATCATCGCGCTCCTCCCTGCCGACTTCAAAGACGGTATGGAAAACTGGGGTGGCCGGATCGAACAACATATAGCTGACACCAATTATGTCCTGCTCGTTTGGGACCTGATTGAGCAGCAGGATTGCATTGTCCTCGCCACCGACCTCGACGGTGACCGCCTGACCGATCTGATGGCCGATATTTCTGATCCTATGCGGGCCTTTGGTGGCATGGTCGCCAAGCATCTGGGGCACGACGTCGATATGCGCAAGATCTGGACCGATATGGGTTACACGACGGGTAACGGTCGTGACATGACATCCGTTATGCACCGTATGACGGGTCCTGCCATTCATGAGCAAACGCTGGGTTCAGCCGATGCCATGCTCCTGCGTCTGCTGGATGGAGACGAATGGGTTGGTGGTACCAAGCAGCCTTACGACCCGCGTATTCATTTCGTACTGATCCGCGACGCCTATCTCGATGCTAATAAAGGCAACAAGGAGCTCGAAACTTTCCTTGATGATGCCCTCGCGAAATTCGACGACATTTACAGCGGCGACCGCCCCGGCTTCCTGCAAGGCTACGCTGCCCTGAAAGACGCCATCACGCCCTGGGGCGCTTGAGCTTATAAATTAGCGTTGGGACGCGACGGAAACGCCGCGTCCGGCATCGCTGTTTATAACCGAACCGGTCATCACCGCAGATTGATCTGACGCCAGCAGCACATAAGAAGCTGCATGATCATCAGGTTCCGTCTGTCGTTCCAGAATATTACTGTTCGGGCCACCTGTACGCGCTAGTGTCCGATCCGCATCCGGTTCCAGAAGGCTTTCCGCGTCGGCAAACGATGTCGGCGTTCCACTAGGGGCAGCGTGTTTCGACGCGGTATAGATCGAACCGCTGCCGATATAAAATGACGATGTCGATAGGGCGAGGACGATACAGCCCTGGCTCTTAATAAGCTCTTCACGCGCGGCGGCGGCCCCAATCATATAGCCTTTCACATTGACACCGAAGACATCATCGAAGCCCTGTGTCAGTTCTTTTTCACCCATACCTTCGAGGCATTTGCGGCCATCGCGAACACCCGCATTACCAACGAAAACATCAAGCTTTCCAAACCTGGACACCGCTAACACGACAGCTTTCTAATTATCGGTGAGGCTCCGAACGTCACCACACACTATCGCGAGGCGTTCTTCGACCAAATCAAAGGCGATAATGCCCGCAGGGCCTTCGTCCAGGAAACGATTTACAACGGCCTTACCGATGCCTTCGCCGGCGCCAGTGATAAAGACGACTTTATTTTCCAACCATTTCATAGGGTTGCCTTCCATTAATGCCCTGTTTAAACGCCGAGTATGCGCCGCAAAACTGCCAAGAGGAACACTGCTCACTCCTGCGCCGGTTGCTTGACAGCCGGACGTCATTTGACCATGTTCGACACCAAGATTTTCGGTGGTTTCATCACTATTTAAGAGCTTTTTATGCCCCATGATGTTGCGGGTGACCCGCACTGGCACGAACCCGGACGAGACCTTTATGCCGGCACACCTTCCTGGCCTCGGTTGGCGACGCCCTATGACGATTTTATGGAAGCGCAAGACATCCCAGTAGTACGGGAGATTGGTATTGCTAACGTCTTGAATCTACCCAGGCATCCGTGGGAACGAATGGGGGGGCGTGGCTGTTTTATCCAGCTGTTTGGTACCGAGGGAAAATGGGGCAGCTATCTCATCGAGATTCCCGGTGCTGGGGCGCTAAATGAAGAACGGCATCTTTACGAAGAGGTTTATCTGGTTCTTGAAGGTCGTGGCACCACCGAGATATGGGATGATGGGCAGGAACGCCCCGAAGTGTTCGAATGGAGTCGCGGCTCCCTCTTTGCCATTCCGATGAATACCAATCATCGGATCGTCAATTCCGCGGCCAATCCTGCTATTCTACTTGCGGGGACCACCGCGCCAAACATGTTCAATCTGATGCGCGATGAAGACGTTATCTTTGGCTCCTCGTTACAAATGAAGAAGCGCTACGACCCTACTGGCAGCAACTTCGAGCCTTCCGACGGGTTACAACCTGACCCGGCCCGTGGTCTGGCGATGTGCCGGACCAATGTCGTTGCCGATGTTTTCACGACTAACCTTTATCTCGATAACCGGCGAACACCCGGTTACCGGCGGATGGAACCGCAAATGGCGGAGAACGTCTTCTATCAGTATATCGGTGAGCATCCCGCCGGACGATATTCACGCGCCTACTCGCCGGGATCAGCCGCCGCCTTTATTTGCATTGGTGGCAAGGGATATTCTTATACTTGGCCACAAGAGCTCGGCCCTACACCATGGCAAGACGGTCAGGGAGACGGCATTCTACGCCAGGAATATGGCGAAATCAGTATGGTTTCCGCTGCCCCAATGGAAGGCGATTGGTTTCACCAACATTTCTCAACCGGTAGCGAACCGCTTCGGTTACTAGGTTGGTACGGTCCCAATAATCACCTCGCCCAACAGGCAGGGGTTCCGGGCGACACAGTCATCGATCCAGGTATGGTCGATATCACCTATGCCGGTGGAGCATCCGTCCCCTACTCTCTCGAAGACCCGCAGGTGCGGACTACCTTTGCCGAGGCTATTGCGGCCGAAGGGTCAGAAAATCGGATGGATGATAAATTCTATGACAAGAACACAACTTACTCCTTTGCCGGAGGCTAAGATTGTGATGACGAAGGGCCCCGTTAAAAACCGTGTATGACGAGGAAGAAGAAGGTGGGCGCGTCGTATTTGCCGAGCAGCGCAATATAGCCTCAGCCGAAAAGACCTCACTCATCAGCGTAGGTGTCGATATCGGTTCTTCGACATCACATCTGGTTTTTTCACGATTGCGGATGGAACAGCGCGATGGCCGCTATGTCGTCGCCGAGCGCCAAGTTATTTACGACTCCGATATATTCCTGACGCCCTACACCAACCAACAGACCATCGACTCCGACAAACTTGGCGAATACATCGCCGGCCAATATCGCTCCGCTCAGCTTCGGCCCGATGAAGTGGATACAGGCGCGCTTATTCTCACCGGCCTCGCAGTCCGCCGACAGAATGCGCGGGCCATCGGCGAACTCTTTGCTGTCGAAACTGGGAAATTCGTTTCTGTGTCTGCCGGGGATCAGATGGAA
>CAJJCG010000066.1 GCA_905182615.1 Alphaproteobacteria bacterium UBA2964
GAAACCACCATGATGGTTCGTTCAGCGCTCGCAGCGGCGGGTGTGTTTGTGTTGATGCAGGCCCCGGTTGCAACCCCGGTTATGGCGGCAGATTTTGTTTTCACCGCCATCCCTGATCAGGATGAGAGTCAGCTGCGCAAACGGTTCGGCAAGGTTGCAAAATATTTGTCCACGTCACTCGGCGTAACGGTCAAATATGTACCGGTGAAGTCCTATGCGGCGGCGGTCACCGCGTTCCGCAATAATCAGGTGCAGCTTGCTTGGTTTGGTGGTCTTTCTGGTGTCCGCGCTCGCGAGCTCGTAAAGGGGTCACGCGCGATTGCCCAGGGTAAAAAAGACCCGTTTTTCGAGACCTATTTCATTGCCCATAAGAGTACCGGTCTGAAACCGTCCAAGGCATTTCCCAAGGGAATTGCGGGCAAGACCTTCACCTTTGGGTCAAAGGGCTCAACATCTGGTCGTTTGATGCCGGAATTCCATATTCGTTCGGCGTTTGGCAAGATCCCGAAGAAAATCTTTAAAAAGGTCGGATTCAGCGGCAATCACTCACGCACCATCGCTCTGGTGCAAAGCGGTGCCTATGAAGTCGGCGCGGTAAACTACAAGGTCTGGAACCGTGAAGTAAAAAGCGGCAAGGTCGATACCAGTAAGGTCAGCCTGATCTGGAAGACGCCACATTATGCAGATTATCAGTGGACCATCCGTGGTGATGTGAACAAACAGTTCGGTAAGGGTTTCGGCAAAAAAGTTCAGGGGTCACTTCTGTCGATGAACGATCCTGACCTGTTGAAATCGTTCCCGCGGGATAGCTTTATCTCCGCCAAGAACTCTGACTATGAGCCGATCAAAAACACGGCAAAGAAAATCGGTCTGATCGATTAACGTGATCAATTGACTGATTGAATACAGGCGATTTGATTTATGCCTTTGCTGGAGCTTCGCGAGGAAACCGTTGGCTATAGCGGTATAACGGTTCTCCGCGAGCTCGAGCTGAATATTGAACAGGGCGAGCGCATTGCCCTGGTTGGCGAAAGCGGCGCCGGCAAATCGACACTCCTTAATCTGATCCATACGCGTTTGGGTGAAACGGCAGCTTTGGTGCCGCAGGAGCTCGGGCTGGTTCAGGCCCTTAGCGTCTTTCACAATGTTTATATGGGACGGCTGCATCAGCGGTCGGTCTGGCGCAATCTGCGCAATTTGCTCAAGCCCGCCAAGGCCGATGTCGACCTGGTAATGCCGGTGCTCGAACGGCTGCGGCTGGAAGACAAAATCTTTACCAGCGTTGGCGAGCTGTCTGGTGGTCAACAGCAACGCACTGCCGTCGGTCGGGCCTTGTTTCACCCCGGCGATATTTTGATTGCCGATGAGCCGGTCTCGGCGGTCGATGAACATCAGGCGCGCGAAATTCTTGACGCCATCACGGCGGAGAAGCCAACAGTTATCCTCGCGATGCACGACCGTGAGCTGGCGATTAAGTTCGCGGATCGGTTAATCGGCATCCGCGACGGCAAAATTGCCCTCGACGAGGCGGCGTTAGGCATGACGCCGAACGATCTCGATGATCTTTATCGGAATAGTGACCGGTGACCGTTCGCCCTGAACCGTCGCCACTCGCCCGGACGACCACGACGTTCGTCGGCATTGCCATTCTTTGTTTGACCTTTGCCGATGTCGCTATCTCCACCGTCGACCCGTGGCAGGAATTCAACAGGATGCTGCTCGGTCTTGTGACGCCGGATTTCTATGCGACTGACAGTGTTGCATTGGCGATTGCCTATACCTTGGCTTTTGCCTTGCTCGGTGTGGCGCTGGCCAATGTCATGGGGCTGTTCCTCGCGTTGCTGTTCTTCAGCCGGATTGTCCGCACGGGTTGTGCTGTGGTCCGGGCAGTGCATGAGCTGTTCTGGGCTCTGATCTTTTTGCAAATGTTTGGTCTGTCGCCGCTGACCGGCGTGCTGGCCATCGCGATCCCCTATTCTGGGATTATTGCTAAGGTCTATGCCGAGATTCTGGAGGAAGCGAATCCGGCGCCTCTAAAGACCATACCGGCGGGTACCAGCCGGGCTTCGGCGTTTATCTTTGTGCGGATGCCGGATGTCTGGGCGCATTTCCGGTCCTATTCAATGTATCGGCTGGAATGCGGCATTCGTTCCAGTGCCGTACTGGGCTTTATCGGGTTGCCGACATTGGGGTTTCATCTGGAGACCGCTTTCAAAGAAGGCCAGTATTCCGAAGTCTCTGCCTTGTTAATCCTGTTTTATCTGGTTATTGCGACGATGCGAATTTGGATGAAACGGCCTTTGATGCCGGTCTATCTGATCGGGGCGGCCGCGATCTTGCCGTGGGGCGTTGCATTCTCGTTTTCCAATATTGGCCGCTTCCTGACCGAAGATATTGTGCCGCATCCCTTGCGCAGTGGTGCCGGGATGGAGGCATTCTGGGATTGGCTGCATATGATGGTGGTTGATCAGGCTGTGCCAGGCACCATCGCGACGGTCCAGCTTACAATGATTGCGCTGGTCGCGACCGGTTTCCTTACCATCGTTTTCTTTCCGTTGATATCACCGTTGCTACTGGGTAAGGCTTCGCGGTTTTGCGGCCATATGTTTCTCGTCGTTGCCCGCTCGACGCCGGAATATATTCTGGCCTTTGTCCTGCTGCAGCTCTGGGGGCCTTCGATGCTCCCCGCGATTGTTGCGCTGACCCTCCATAACGGGGCGATAATTGGTCATCTGGTCGGGCGCTATACTGAGACCGTTACTTTGCGCCAGGATGCCACGACCGGATTCAATCGCTATTTTTATGAGGTGTTGCCGCGAGTCTATCGGCCCATGCTGGCGTTGCTGTTTTATCGCTGGGAAGTGATCATGCGCGAAACCGCGATCCTGGGTATTCTTGGTATCGCGACACTGGGCTTTTATGTCGATAGCGCCTTTGCCGATCTGCGGTTTGATCGGGCGATGCTTTTGATTGGGATCACCGCCTTGCTTAATATAGGCGTCGATGCCATTTCGCGCTCAGTGCGCACCCGTTTACGTCTGCAAACCAGTCTGGAACAACAGTAAGACCATGCAAAAATCCGATACCCCCGTTGTAAAAGACCTGGTGCTGATTGGCGGCGGCCACAGCCATGTTGCGGTGCTCAAGCGATTTGGCATGAAGCCGGTGCCGGGTATCCGCCTGACCCTCATTTGCCGCGACGCTCATACGCCCTATTCGGGTATGTTGCCGGGCTATGTCGCTGGTCATTATGAGTATGACGAGGCCCATATTGATCTCGGCGCGCTGGCACGTTTTGCGGGGGCACGGTTTTATCACAGCACGGTTACCGGCCTGGATGTGACGGGCAAGAAGGTGCTGTGCGATGACCGCCCGCCAGTGGTTTATGATTTGGTGTCGGTCAATACCGGCTCGACACCAAATACCGCCTTTGTCCCGGGCGCGACCGAAACTGTGGTGCCGGTAAAACCCATTAATTTGTTCCTCGACCGCTGGGAAGCCCTGCGGGATCGCGCGCTTAATCATGATGGCGCAATGAAAATCGCTGTGGTCGGCGCCGGGGCCGGTGGCGTCGAAATTCTGCTGGCAATCCAGTACCGTCTCAAGAAGGTCTTGAAACAAGCCGGCAAGCCAGACAGCCAGATCGCCTATCATCTGTTCAGTGGTTCCGAAGAAATTATGCCGACCCATAATGCGCGGGTGCGAGGTTGTTTTGAAGCGGCGCTGCGGGACCGTGACGTTACCATCCATGCCGATGACGCAGTGGTGCAGGTTTCTCCCGGCAAGCTCAAGACGGCGAGCGGCACGGAAGTCGAGGCCGATGAAATTCTCTGGGTGACGGCGGCGGGTGCTCCGAGCTGGCCTGCGGAAGCCGGGCTCGAGGTTGATGAGAAGGGCTTCATCCAAGTCGGTGATACGCTGCAGTCAGTGTCGCATCCGGAAGTTTTCGCGGCGGGTGATATTGCGGCGATGGTCAATCATCCGCGGCCCAAATCGGGTGTCTTTGCCGTGCGGCAGGGTAAACCGCTGGAGCGCAATTTGCGGCGTTTGTTACTGGGCCGGTCGCCGGTGCCGTTCAGTCCGCAAAAGAAATTTCTTAGCCTGATCTCGACCGGTAACAAATACGCGGTCGCCTCACGTGGTGGTTTTTCTATCCAGGGTTCCAATGTCTGGCGCTGGAAGGACTGGATCGACCGCCGCTTTATGGACAAGTTCAACGACCTCCCAGATATGGAGGAAGATACCAAAACAGACCTGCCGGCCGGGCTTGCTAGCGCCGAGGTTGTCAAGGAAATCTCGGCTATCGCCATGCGTTGTGGTGGCTGTGGTGCCAAGGTTGGTGCGACGGTTTTGTCCCGTGCGCTCAACACTCTGACACCGGTGCCGCGTGATGACGTGCTGATCGGTCTACACGAACCTGATGATGCCGCTGTCGTCGAAGTGCCGCCCGGCAAGGTGATGGTCCATACGGTGGATTATTTCCGCTCAATGGTCGATGACCCGTATGTGTTTGGC
The DNA here is from genome assembly GCA_905182615.1 of Alphaproteobacteria bacterium UBA2964. GTDB lineage: Bacteria > Pseudomonadota > Alphaproteobacteria > MPNO01 > UBA2964 > UBA2964. Next base: position 4,516 of record CAJJCG010000066.1, read on the forward strand.
AAGATCGCGGCCAACCATAGCCTCGGTGATATCTATGCTATGGGCGGTGAGCCGCAGACCGGGTTAGCGATTGCGACAATCCCGTTTGGTATTGAAGAAAAAGTCGAAGACACGCTGACCCAGATGATGACTGGCGCGATGGAAATCCTTAACGATACCAACTGTTCGCTGGTTGGCGGTCACACCAGTGAGGGACCAGAGCTGAGCCTCGGCTTTGCGGTCAATGGCCTGATCGATAGAGACAAGATCATGCGCAAGGGCGGCATGCGGGCTGGCGATAAATTGATTGTCACCAAGCCTATCGGGACTGGCACGTTGTTCGCTGCTGATATGCGCCACAAAGCAAAAGGCCGATGGATCGCTTCAGCCCTCGATCACATGGTGATGTCGAATTACAAGGGCGCACAATGTCTGGTCGAGTATGGCTCGCGGGCCGCGACTGATATCACCGGCTTTGGTCTGCTCGGCCATCTTGTTGAAATGGTGCGGGCGTCTGAGGTCGATGTGGTGCTGGAATTGGATGCCGTGCCGCTGATGGATGGCGCGCTCGATACTGTAAAGGCCGGGATCGTCTCATCATTACAGCCTCAGAATGTCCGTCTTCGCCGGGCGGTTTCTAACCTGGAGGAAGCCGGCAAGGATCCGCGTTATCCTTTGATCTTTGATCCGCAAACCGCCGGTGGTCTGCTCGCCAGTGTGCCGGCGGATCAGGCGGATGCCTGTGTCGCAGCGCTCAAAGAGTTTGGTTATTTGCGCACAATGATTGTTGGTGAGGTGCTCGAACAATCCGACCGTCTGGAACCGATAACAGTCAGGGTTTAGCGTGGTTTAAATCGCCGGTTCTGCTCAATAACTTTGAAATTCTCTGAACTCTGCCGCCGCAAAAATACCCGGTCTTCGCAATAGTCTTTTTTTGGTACCTTACAAAAAACTTTGAAGGAGGCGTATACCCTTGGCGGTTGCCCCGCGTTCGCTGAACAACACCCTCCTGATTAATTATGCTTTGATAAGCGGCCTGTACGGTCGGGTATTGAATGTCTTTTGGCTCAGTTCTCCATGTGTTTTTTGTGCGAAGACGGGTTGCGCAAAAATATAGACCGCGAAGAACATGCGTCCGCATTTTTTAGGGTGCAGTTTTCTTTAATAGCCTTTTCCATGCACCCAGCTCTTTTTTTTGTTTGAAAAGACTCTGCTTCTTTCTTCCTTGGCTTGTAAGTCGTCTCAGGAAATTTGGATCGGTTTCGGCGCGGTGAAGCAGGGTGGCGAGGGCTTCGGTGTCTTGCGCTGGATAATAGCCATCATAGTCTTTCCCGAGCAGTCCGACATTGCCATCGATGTGGGACGCAATGACTGGCAATCCGGCGGCGACCGCCTCTGAAACCACATTGGCGCCGCCCTCCATGACTGAACTCATGACCATGGCGTGGCTGGTGGAAAACTGGCGGCGGACGCGCCAGCCCGGTACTTCGCCCAGTGATTTAAAACGTGGGTTGTCTTTGGCTTCTTTTGCTGCGGTCTGCGCCCATTCTTTGTTATGGGCCTTGCCGAGATGGAGAATGCGGAGCTTGGATTCAGCGGTGGCTAGCCGCGCGGCATAGGCGGCGCGTAGTGAGTCTTTTTCATCGCGAAGATGGCCGATGACGCAGATATCAAAATTTCGTTTACTGGGTTGGCGCGGTGATGAAAGCGCTGGTGCCGATTGATAGATGACGTTCAGTTTTTCGCCGAATTTTTTTGGGATCGTCCGATGGACCAAATCGTGCAGACAGACCAGGGCAGTGGCGCGTTCCATCGAATCCAGCGTTGCTTTGGGATGGCTGTGCTGGAAAGCATAAATGTCGGTTCCTGCGAGCAAGACAACCAAAGGCCGGTCGGGATGATTGTCGGAGAATGATGTGATCGATTGATGCGATCGCCAGGCATGTACGGCGACCATCATGTCGGCGTCATCACCGTCATCCTGTTCGGCGATGCTAACCCGATGGCCAAGATCACGCAGAATTCTAGCCCAGCGCACCGCAGTGGTCCGATTGCCGGCACGGGATTTTTTTCCTGCCGGGGTGACGAGGCTGATTTTCAACGGAGTTCCTTAACGCACCTGGTTACACAGAATTACACAGGCAGGATCGGCGCATCGGCATCGAAATATTCTCCTGCGCGGATGCAGAAGGCAGGTCGCAATCGGCGTTTGGTGGTCATCTGAACGTCGCTGTTATCCTGTAAAACCCATTCGCCGGTCTCATCATGCAGCACCGAAATATCGGCAATGCGCCCGACGCCGAGCGTGCCAAGCTCGTCTCCCATGCCGACCATGTCGGCGCATTTGGATGATACCATCGGGATGGTGTCTTCCATGCCAACGCCCATCGCCATCAGTTCTGTCATCGCGTGGCACATGCTGAACCGGGCCTGTCCGGCGAACAGATGCATTTCATCATCAGGATGGTCATCGGGCGTACCGGCCTCCGCGGGGACATGGGTGTTATAGCCATGCATGTCGGCACCAACCGTGGTTGGCAGGACACCGGCATCGAGAACAGCGTGTGCCATCTCGAAGCTGAAATGCGACCCGTGACCGATATCGATCAACACGCCTTTATCAATGGCTTCATTGACGATGGGGTGCAGTTTACCGTGCTTGTTGACGAACCCGCCGGGATGGCGCGTGAACGGGTGGGCGAGTATATCGCCTTCGTCGATCAAGGAGACGATCTCCGGCAGACGTTCATCCATATCGACATCAACGCCCCCTTCGGTTGGCCAGAGTTCACCAAGATGGATATAGACCGGGATACCGGCTTCGCGCGACGCATCCTTGGCCAGTTTCAGCGTTTCCAAACCCCAGCGAGAGATTCCACCCGGTTCGGCATGCGCTTTGATGCCTTTGACGATATCGCTATTCGCAGTGGCTGCTTTGGCGCAGGCGGCCGCATCGACGCCGCCGGGCCCATAAAGATAGGGGTAGTAATGGCCTTCAAGCCCGCCGACGGTATAAATCGAAATAAAAGCCAGAACGTTGGTCTTGGCAGGCTTGGCGATGAAATTGCGAAAGCCGGGGAAGGTCATGCAGCTCGGCCCACCCTGATCGATCACCGTAGTCACGCCTGAGCGGACGCCGACCAGGTCGGGGTTCATGCCAAATCGGCCACTGACATGTTCATAAACATGGGCGTGGGTGTCGATCATCCCCGGGATGACCAGCTTGCCGGCGGCATCGACAGATTTTCTGCCATTGGCCGATAGGTTTTCGGCAATCGCGGCAATCTTGCCGTCCTTGACCGCGACGTCACTAACGCTATCCACATTATTCGCCGGGTCAATGACCCGCCCGCCGGTGATTACGAGATCATATTGCTCTGCCATATCCGCCTCCGTGCGGTAAATTGCGCCCGATGATGCCACCTGATGATGACAAGGGCTTGTTGAGCCTTGATAATGGCCCTCAAGACTTCGGTGATCAACTGTGATCAGCTAACGGGTGTTTCCCTATGAAGCCAGTCGCGACAGGTGGTGTCGGTAAATCGGTTCTCCGCAAGGAGGATGAGCGCTATCTGCGTGGACGCGGTGAGTTCGTGGCGGACATCAAACGCTTTGGCATGCGCGAGGTGGCTTTTGTCCGTAGCCCCGTGGCACATGGCCGTGATGTGCGGGTTACCAAACCCGCAGAACGCGAGGCCGATGTTTTTGTCGCCGAGGACCTGGCCGGTGTATCGCCGATCCGGGCGGATTCAGCTCTGGCTGGCTTTAAGTCGTCGCTGCAGCCGATCCTGGCGAGTGAGAAAGTTCGCTATGTCGGAGAGCTGATCGCCGCCTGTGTTGCGGATACCCGTGGCGAGGCGGAAGATCTCGTCAGCCAGGTCGGTGTCGATGTCGATTCGCTGCCGGTGGTTTCAGACATGCTGCAGGCGCGTGAAGATAATTCACCTCTGGTCCATGAGGAGTGGGGCGACAATGTCTTTCTCGAAACCTTTGTCGAAGCCGATGCTGATATTGAGGCGCTAAAGGCGCAGGCCGCAGCGTCGGTTACACGTAGTTTCAGAACTGCGCGGCAGTCGATGGCACCGATTGAAGGCCGCGGCGTGGTTGCTGAATGGGATCGAAGGCTGGAGTTGTTGACCCTGACCAGCTCGACTCAAATGCCGCATATTGTGCGGACTGGGCTCGCCGAATGTCTCGGCCTTGAAGAAGGGCAGGTCCGTATTGTCGCACCGGATGTTGGTGGTGGGTTCGGATACAAAGGTATCCTGCTGGCGGAAGAGGTCGCGCTGTCGTGGATAGCTATCCATACCGGCCAGCCGGTGTGCTGGATTGAAGACCGTCGCGAACAACTCAGCGCTAACGCGAACTGCCGCGAACATCATTATGAGATCACGGCCTACGCAGCAGATGATGGGAAAATTTTGGCCGTTGAGTGTGAGGCGACGGTCGACGCTGGTGCCTACTCAGCCTACCCGTTCTCGGCTTGTCTCGAGGCGGCGCAGATCGCAAGTATTCTGCCGGGTCCTTATGATTTCCCCGGATTTCGTTGCCGGACATGGTCATCCGCAACCAATAAACCACCAATTCTGCCCTATCGAGGCGTCGCGCGGACGGGTGTGTGTTTTGCGCTCGAAACACTGATCGATCCGTTGGCGCGGGAGCTTGGCATCGAGCCACACGACATGCGGATCAAGAATCTACCGCTACCTGAGCGTATGCCGTTCACCAATGTTACTAACAAGCTGTTCGATTCAGGGGACTATCCCGAATGTATGGCTCGGGCTGCTGCTGCTATCGATGTTGCGGCGGTGCGGGCTCGTCAGGCACAAGGCGAAGACGGCGGTCGCAAGATTGGCGTTGGGTTTTCTATATTCTGCGAACAGGCAGCACACGGTACGTCGGTTTATTCGGGTTGGGGTATTCCGATGGTGCCTGGGTTTGAACAATCTGCAATCCGTCTGACGCCGGATGGCGGTCTCGAAGTCCGTGTCGGTGTGCAATCGCATGGTCAGAGTCTGGAAACGACATTGGCCCAAGTCGCATCAGAAATACTGACCATCGATGTAGGTGGTATCAAAATTGTCCATGGCGACACTGCCTATACGCCCTATTCGACGGGGACCTGGGGGTCGCGCTGTGCAGTGATGGCGGGCGGTGCCGTGTCAGCGTCATGCGAGGTGCTGGCGACACGCATTCTTAGAATTGGCGCTCATCTGTTGCAGGCTGATATCGCCGAGGTCTCGTTATCGGGGGGTGAAGTGAGATCGAGCAATGGCGCCGTCACCGTCAGTGACATTGCCCGGACCTGGTATCGGGCGCCACAGGAACTGCCGCCCGCGTTAGCGGCTGATGCTTTGGAAGTTACGGAAGGATACCGACCTGATCCTGATAGCGGCACCTTCTCCTATGCGGCACATGGCTGTGTCATCGCGGTTGACCCCGAGATTGGGGACGTTGAAATACTTGACTACGTGATCGTCGAAGATGGCGGAGTCCTGATTAATCCGATGGTGGTTGATGGGCAGGTTTATGGTGGCACAGCGCAGGGCATCGGCACCGCGTTGTTTGAAGAAATGCCCTATGACGAGTATGGCCAGCCAATGGCGAATACACTGGCAGAATATCTTCTGCCGAGTGCTTGTGAGATGCCCCATGTGCGGATCGATCATATGGAAACGCCGTCTCCTTTCTCTAGTTTTGGTCAGAAGGGGATCGGGGAAGGTGGTGCGATTGGTCCGCCCGCCGCGATTGCCAATGCGATCAATGATGCCTTCAAGGATATTGGCCTGGTGGTGGATCGGTTGCCGGTTTCACCGGTGCGATTGTTCGAGTTAATCCGCAAGGCGGAGGCACAAAATGAATGATGCAGACAAAATGGCTGTCGATAAACTACTCGCCGTTGTTCCCGCGTGGTCGCGTGTCACGACCGCGCGGGAAGCAATGGGTCTGCCGGATCACACGCTGCTACATTGTGGACCGCCAGTAAATTCATCTCAGGGACTCGTTGCGCCAATCCTGAATTCGGCTGCTGTCGCTTGTGTCTATGAAGGTTGGGCGAAGACGCTTGATGAAGCTGATCAGTTGATCGACTCGGGTTTGATTAAGTTTGAACCGGCCCAGGATCTCAATGTGGCAACGCCCATGGCGGCAGTTGTTTCACGATCGATGAAGTTGACCGAATTTGCCGACCGTAACGACCCTAACCATCTTGCCTGGGCGCCACTAAATGGTGGTGGAACCGGCGCTGACCCGGTGCCGCGCTATGGTTATAAGAGTGAGGAGGCAATAGATTTTCTGCGGTTTCTCAATGACGACGTCGGAGAGGTGATTGCCGCTGTACCGGGCGATCATCCCATCGAGTGGCTAGCGATAATCGATGAGGCGCTGACGCTGGGAGATGACGGCCATCTCCGGCATCTGGAAGCGCATAAGATACTGGTTAGTATAATTCGCGAGCGTTTGGGCACAGGGTTCGCAGGATCGGCGACCGACATGTTTGTTGAGAAATGGCCGTTTTTTCATCTCAACTTCTGGATGGCGGCGTCCAAACTCATCCTGTCGGCTTCGACTGGAACCGAAGGCAGTTCAATCATCACGGCCTTCGGCGGCAACGGAAACGAATTTGGATTGCAAGTCGCTGGGCTGCCGGGGCAATGGTTTACCTGTCCGGCAGCCCAGCCGCTCGGCAACATCCGGGAGCCATACACGGTTGAGACCTGTGTCGGCGCGTTTGGTGATAGCGCTGTCGCAGAAGGGTTGGGGCTCGGGGCGATGGCGCAGTGCTATTGTCCAGACATGCAGGCGCTGCACGCTGGCTTTACACCCGAGGATATATTCGAGTTGCCCGAAAAACTTCTCATGGCACCGCATCCTGGAATGCCAAAAAGCGGAGCGCGGGTCGGGCTGTCTGCTCAGGCGGTCGTGAACGCAGAAGTGACCCCGGTTGTTGAACTCGGAATTGCAGATAAGCATGGTGTTAATGGTGGGCTGGGCGCCGGTATTTACCGCCCGCCGATTGCACCTTTTGCTTCAGCGTGTGAGGCGTTGAGTTAAATTATAGAATTGCATGCACTTAATTTGCGTGAGTTGATCGTTTTTCTGGTCGCTGCCGGTATTGTCGTGCCGCTCGGCCACCGGTTAAAAATAAGCCCAGTTCTCGGTTTCCTCTTCGTCGGTCTGTTTGATGGGACAAACGACTAACGGACGGCTTGTAACATTCTGTTGTCATCGCATGACATCGGCAGATGCCTCCGCTACTCTCTCCGCTCAGTGATTTTTTCGCTTTGCACAGAGAGAATAATATGACCGATCAAACCCTGCGCGGCTTCCTCAAGATGGTAGAGAATGACTTTCCGGCAGATTTCGTCCGGGTGTCCAACCCGGTGCGCCGGGAGCTTGATATTACCTCCTCTGTGTTCGAGTTTGAACGGAACGGCAAGAGCCCGGTTCTGATGTTTGAGAATGTTGAAGGCTTTGACAATCCCGTCGTCACCAATACGGCTGGCAATCGCCGGTTGCTCGCGGCGGCAGTTGGGGTGGCACCAGATGATCTGCCGCTGGCCTATCGTGAGCGGTGTCAGAATTATCAACCTGTCGAAGTCGTTGGGGATGCACCGTGGCAGGACATTGTGCTGGAAGGCGATGATGTTGATCTGACTAAACTACCGATCCCGTTACATTTCCACGTCGACGCTGCGCCTTATATTACGGCCGGACAAATCACCGCGCGCGACCCAGATGGCGAAACCGATACGGTTGGTTTCCATCGTCTTATGTTGAAAGGCAAGAACCGGCTCGGGCTTTCATTACATTCACGGCGTCGTATGTATGAATTTCATCGCCGCGCCGAAGCCAAAGGCGAAGCGCTTCCGGCGGCGATTACCATTGGTATCCATCCTATCCATTATATGGGTTCAATGGCCTATCACTATCCGCCGAACGTAAGTAAATACGAGATCATTGGCGCGTTGTTTGGCGAATCGTACAAGGTTGCAACCTGCAAAACCAATGATCTGTCGATCCCCGCCGGTGCGGAGATTGTTATCGAAGGTGAAATTCTTGCTGATACGCATGAACCAGAAGGACCATTTGGCGAGTTTACCGGCTATGCGTCATACCGGTCGACGGAAAACGTATTTGTCGCCAAACGCGTGCAGATGCGCAGTGATGCTATTTTCCACAGCGTCGCTTCCGGCACGGCTGGCGATCATATTCTGGTGTCGTCAATCAGCCGTGAAGCCGAAATTTTGAACGCTCTGCGCCGCAATTTGCCAAATGTCACCGCCGTGCATGTGCCGCTTTGTACTGTTGGCGCTCTGATGGCAATTGTGCAGATGAAAAAGACCGCCGAAGGTCAGGCCAAGCAGGCAATCATGGCGGCGCTGGGCACTGAGTTTTATGTGAAGACCGTCGTCGTCGTCGATGAGGATGTCGATATTTTCAACCTGTCAGATGTTATGTGGGCGGTGATAACCCGGACCCGCGCTGATCAGGATGTGACCTATATTCATGGCGCGATGGGGGCGATCCTTGACCCGACATCGGATCCTGAAAACCATACTGTGACCAAGGTGGGCATCGATGCCACCAAGCCAACCGGCCGTGATTTTGCCGAGCGGCTCACGATCACAGATGAGCAGCGCAGCCGGGTGCAGGATATCTTCCGTCAGTCGGGAATTGAGCTCTGAGTGACCAGGCTGATATTGCCCTGGTCGGGCGTATGCTTGATGTGATCGAGCCGGATATTGTGCCCCTGACACGCGCTGGCGTGACCGCTGGGCATGGTCAACTTTAGCGGGGTCGAGAAAGCAGCTTGGTTCGCCATTCCCCACCCGGGCTATTACAGCCTTGAGTTCAACACTGCAGCGATTGTTGCCATATGCCTCATGACGCTGGTCAGTGCCGTCGAAACGGTTGGTGATATTTCTGGTGTGACCAAGGGTGGTGCCGCGATTATCATGTTTGGCATGATCGTCAGTGCCGGTCTTAGCCTGCTGAGTGAGGTCAAGATGAACCGCTGCAATATGGTGATTGTTGCCCTATCGCTCGGTATTGGTCTTGGCTTTGCCGCAGCGCCGAAAGCCATTGGTATCTTCCCGGCAGAGCTGAAAATACCGCTGGTGTCTGGGCTGTTTACCTCAGCGTTAGTTGCCATTGTCCTCAACATTATTCTTCCCGAAGAGGACTAAACGTTTAACTCCACACCTTTTGAAATAAAGGTTGGATTTTACGAAAGGGCCCTTGCGGGGGCCCTTTCTCATTTAACTGCCGCGATAGGTGGAATAGCTCCATGGGCTGGTGAGCAGCGGCACGTGGTAGTGGTCTTCTTCGGGGGCCATTGTGAAACGCACGACGACTTTGTCGAGAAAGGGTGACGGATCGGCGTTGGTTTCGCGGTTGCGGAAATATTCGCCGATGTCGAAGACCAGCTCATAGACACCGGGGATACACTGGTCGCCGGCTAGGACCGGGGAGTTCGTGCGGCCATCAGCATTGGTCTTGAGCGTCCGCAATTTGACCCGCTTCTCGCCAGTTACTTTTAAGATCTCAATGGTAACATCTGCGGCAGGGACGCCGTTCGCGGTGTCGAGAATATGGGTCGTTAAGCTCGCCATGGCTTTTAGGCCTCTTTTCGCAATTCAGTTTATGTCTTCTGCCTACCGTTAAACCCTTTCCGCAGCAACAGGCTTTGTTATGATCGGTTGCAGGAACCAAGGACGGTAGCAAGTAATGGCAGAAGACGAGACCTACTCGCGCGACATGATTGGTTATGGCCGAGCGCCGGTCGATCCGAAATGGCCGGGTGGCGCGCGGATAGCGGTGCAATTCGTGATCAATTACGAAGAAGGCGGCGAAAATAATATCTTGCATGGCGATGCCGCATCAGAGGCATTCCTGTCAGAGATCGTCGGTGCGGAGGCTTTCGAGGGTGCCCGCCATATGAGTATGGAGAGCATCTATGAATATGGCAGCCGCGCCGGGTTCTGGCGGCTACATCGCCTGTTTACGTCCCGCGATGTGCCGGTCACGGTGTTTGGCATTGCGATGGCCATGCAACGCAATCCCGACGCGGTGGCGGCGATGCTGGAAGCTGACTGGGAGATTGCCAGCCACGGGTTGCGCTGGATCAATTACCAGTTCGTCGATGAAGAAATCGAGCGAGCGTATCTGCAGGAAGCTGTCAAAATTCACACTGCAATGACTGGCGCCCATCCTGAAGGTTGGTATACCGGGCGAACCAGCCCGAAAACTCGCGATCTTGTCGTCGAAGAAGGTCGCTTTCTTTACGATGCCGATAGCTATGCCGATGATTTGCCCTATTGGGATAGCAGTTATGAGAGGCCGCATCTTGTCGTGCCCTATACGCTGGATGCCAATGATATGCGCTTTGCGACCAACCAAGGCTTTAACTCGGGCGAACAGTTCTTTGCCTATCTGCGGGATACGTTTGATTGTCTCTACGCCGAGGGGGCGGATGCCCCGAAGATGATGTCCATTGGGTTGCATTGCCGTCTTGCCGGACGCCCGGGCCGATTTATGGCACTGCAGAGATTTCTGGATCATATAGCCTCACATGATAAAGTTTGGCTGTGCCGCCGTGCGGATATTGCGCATCACTGGCATGACACTCATCCCGTTAGTTGAGACCGACGAAAAAGAAACGATAGAATAAAATGACTGCTAACAAAATTTTTGAAGAATTGAACCCGCCGCCACGGCTGATGATGGGGCCGGGGCCGGTCAATGTAGACCCGCGGGTCTTAAATGCCATGTCGATGCCGTTGCTGGGTCAATTCGATCCCGCCTTTACCGAATATATGAACGAGGTGATGGTTCTTTATCGGCAAATCTTCCAGACCGAAAACCGCTGGACCTTTATGATCGACGGAACGGCGCGGGCTGCCATAGAGACCTTCATGGTTTCGGTGATTGAACCGGGTGACAAGGTTGTGGTGCCAGTATTTGGTCGGTTTGGACATCTGCTGACCGAAATTGCAGAACGCTGTGCTGCCGATGTTGAGGTCATTGAAGTTGAATGGGGCGAGGTGTTCGATCCACAGCAGATAGAAGAGGTTGTTAAACGTGTCCGGCCCAAGGTTGTTGCAATGTGTCAGGGCGATACCTCCACGACGGTCGCGCAGCCGCTGGCTGAGATAGGCGAGATTTGTGCACGCTATGACGCGCTGTCTTATGTCGATGCAACCGCCAGCCTCGTTGGTATGGATTTGCCAGTCGATAAATGGAAGATCGATTGTGTGTCGGTTAGTTTGCAAAAATGTCTCGCTGGACCGCCAGGTATTGCACCGATCACTTTTAACGACCGTGTCGCGGAAATTGTTAATCGCCGCAAGCATATCGAAAAAGGTATTCGTCCGGACGGGTTTGAAGCGGCGGGCGGGCCAATGGTCGCGTCCAACTATTTCGATCTCGGTATGTTGATGGATTACTGGTCGGAGGTGCGTCTGAACCATCATACCGAAGCAACCTCGATGCTCTATGCGGCTCGGGAATGCGCTCGGGTGGTGCTCAAGGAAGGTCTGCAGCCCTGCTTTGATCGGCATGCGCTGGCCAGCAAGGCGATGGTTGCTGGACTGGAAGGCTTGGGCCTGACGGTATTTGGTGACAAGGCGCATAAAATGCCGAATGTCACTGGTGTCTATATCCCCGATGGGATTGATGGTGATGAAGGTGAACTGATCCGATCGGAAATGCTGTTTGATTTCGGCATTGAGATAGGTACGTCGTTTGGGCCGTTGCATGGCAAGATCTGGCGCATCGGGGCGATGGGCTATAACTGCCGAAAGCACAATATTCTGACTTGTCTCGCAGCACTTGAGGCGACGTTGCGGCAACACAAGGTTGTGATGCCTGCCGGTGGCGGTGTTGATGCGGCGCTGGCTGAATATCGCGCAGCGGGGCAGTAAAGAACGACGCTTATAAACAGGGGGTGCAATGTCGGTCCGGTTGCAGTTGAACGGTGTGTTGATTGAGGAGAATGATGTTTCTCCGTCGATGACGGTGCTCGACTATCTGCGGGAATCCAAAGGGCTCAAAGGTACCAAGGAAGGCTGCGCCGAGGGCGATTGCGGCGCCTGCACGATCGCAATCCAATCCGGGTTGGGTAAGGTTGAGGCGGTAAATTCCTGTCTGATGCTGGTGCCACAACTCGATGGCATGAGTGTCGTAACCGTCGAAGGGTTGTCTGCACCAGACGAGGCCATGCACCCGGTGCAGCAGGCGATTGTAGACAAGCATGCAGCCCAGTGCGGGTTCTGTACGCCGGGCTTTGTCATGGCTCTTTATGCCTACACACAAACCGGCGATGTGGTAACGCCGGAATCGGTCCATGAAGCCATCGCGGGAAATTTGTGCCGTTGTACTGGCTATCGGCCGATTGTTGAGGCTGCCTTTTCGGTAGCCTCTCGGGTCGATAAATTTATTCCGCCAGCCATGGAACAATCAGAATATTACACAGACGGCGATGAAGATTATTTCGCGCCGACATCGATCGATCAGCTCGTCGCGCTGCGCTCTGAGCATCCCGACGCCCATATTCTTGCCGGTGGTACAGATCTTGGCATGCGGGCCAGTAAGGATCGTCAGCCTTATGGGCAGGTAATCTCGACAGCGCATGTTGGGGAGATCAATCGGATAGAACGCGACGATGAGGCCGTCACGTTTGGTGCTGCTGTGACTTATACAAGTGCGCTTCCGGCACTTGATGAAATAGCCCCTTCCTTTGCGCAACTTGTCCGCCGGATTGGCTCACGGCAGATCCGTAATCTTGGAACGATTGGTGGCAATATCTGCAATGCATCGCCAATTGGGGATACGCTACCTTGCCTGATCGCGCTCAATGCTGTGATGATTGCGCGGGGCCCAAATGGGCAACGCGAAATTCCCGTCGATGATTTTTTTACGGATTATCGCAAGACGGCTCTTGGTGTGGATGAAGTTCTCGAAGCTATTTGCGTACCGATCCCGTCATCAGATTTGGTTTTTCGCGCTTATAAAATTTCAAAACGGTTCGATCAGGATATTTCTGCGGTGGTCGGTGCGTTTGCTATTACTGTCGAAGACGGTGTTGTTGCATCGGTTCGGATTGCGTTCGGTGGTATGGCAGCGACGCCAGCCCGCGCTCTAGCCTGCGAGGCGGCTTTGATCGGTCAGCCATGGTCCTTGGGCACCGCTATCGCCGTCGGTCTAGCGCTGACGGAAGACTTCACACCCCTAACGGATTTCCGGGCTAGTCAGGATTACCGCACCCGGGTGGCGCGAAACCTATTGCAGCGTCTCCATCTCGACACAACCCAGGAAGCCGTACCGGTAGAGGTGATGGCGCTATGAGTACGGCTGATCAGATGGACCAGATTAAGGGTGCCGTTCATACTAATGTTCGCCACGATAGTGCCGAAAACCACGTCACGGGACGGTCGGTTTTTATTGATGACATGCCTAACGTACCGGGTACGCTGCACGCCGTGCTGGTTAAAAGTCCGCACGCCCACGCGGAGATCCAGTCGATTGATGTCAGCGTTGCGCACGATTTACCGGGCGTTCACGCCGTCCTTATTGCTGGTGACGTTCCTGGTCGCAATGACGTCGCGCCGATTTTTGAGGGTGAGCCGATCCTGGCCGAGGGGTTAGTTGAGTATGTTGGGCATCCGGTAGCGGCGATTGCCGCGGAAACAATGGACATTGCCCGCGCTGCAGCAGCTCTCGTTGTGGTCAAGTATATAGAGCTCGAACCTGTGCTGAGTATCGACGAGGCATTGCAACGCAATAGCTTTACTTCTCCGCCACAGATCATGAGACGGGGTAACTCTATTCAGGGTATCGCCGATGCACGGCATCAGATTTCCGGCGAGGTGCGTTGTGGTGGCCAAGATCATTTCTACCTCGAAACCCATATTGCTTTAGCGGTGCCGCAGGAAGACCGCGACATGCTGGTCTATTCCTCAACCCAGCACCCAACCGAGGTTCAGCATGGCGTTGCGACGGTACTTGGTGTGCCGGTCAATGCGGTAACTACCGAAATACGTCGTATGGGTGGAGGCTTCGGTGGCAAGGAAAGCCAGTCGACGATTATTGCGGCGTTGGCGGCTCTCCTGGCTGCTAAAGCACGTAGACCGGTGAAGCTTCGTCTCTCTCGCGACGATGACATGGTCATTACCGGTAAACGGCACGATTTTTTGTTCCGGTATCAGGCCGGGTTTAACGACAATGGCCGTATCGAGGGTATCGACATTCTGATGGCCTGCCGCGCCGGTAATGTTGCTGATCTGTCTTCGTCGGTTCTGGTCCGCGCACTTTGTCATGCCGACAATGCTTATTACCTTCCAAACGCCCATATTCATGGCTATCCGTGTAAAACCAATACGGTTTCTAATACCGGGTTTCGGGGGTTCGGCGGGCCGCAGGGCATGGTCGCGATTGAGACGGTGATTGATCATATCGCCCGTGCGTTAGGCAAAGATCCTGATGATGTTCGCCGCGTGAATTTTTATGACGAAGCGGGTCGCGATACGACTCATTATGGCCAGAAGGTTGAAGATAATATCATCGCTGAGATGGTCGATAGTCTGTCACGGGAGATTGATTATCCTGCACGCAAGCAAGCTATTGCCGGGTTTAATCAGGAAAACATTGTTCTGAAAAAGGGCATTGCGTTGATGCCCGTTAAGTTCGGTATTTCATTCAATTTGCCGACGCTCAATCAAGCCGGTGCGCTGGTCCATGTTTATACCGACGGTAGCGTTCATCTCAACCATGGCGGCACTGAGATGGGGCAGGGGCTCTATATCAAAGTCGCGCAAGTCGTCGCGTCGACGTTCCAGGTCGATATCGACCAGATCAAAATTTCCTCGACCAGTACCGCGAAAGTGCCGAACACGTCAGCGACGGCGGCATCATCGGGGTCAGACCTAAACGGCATGGCTGCACATGATGCGGCGAACCAGATCAAGACCAGAATGGCGGGTGTTGCAGCGGAGCATTTTGAGGTCGATGAAGGCGAAATTGAGTTTCGCAATAATCGGATTTATGCCCGCAATGACAGCATCAGTTTTGCGGAGTTGGCCGAGCTGACCTGGGAAAACCGGGTCTCTCTGTCGGCGACCGGGTTTTACAGCACGCCCAAGATCAGCTGGGATGACGATACGATGACCGGTCGGCCGTTTTATTATTTCTCCTATGGGGCGTGCGTTTCAGAAGTGGTGATTGATACGCTGACCGGTGAGAACCGCGTGTTGCGCACTGATATTTTGCAGGATTGTGGACGGTCGCTGAACCCGGCAATTGATTTGGGGCAAATCGAAGGTGCCTTTGTACAGGGTATGGGTTGGCTCACCATGGAAGAGCTGTGGTGGGATGATAAGGGTGCGCTGCGGACCCATGGCCCCTCGACCTATAAAATTCCGGGCAGCCGCGACGTGCCGCCGGAATTCAATGTTCATATTCTGGAAGATGCGCCAAATCGCGAGCCGACGATATTTCGTTCAAAGGCGATCGGTGAGCCTCCCTTAATGTTGGCGCTGTCTGTCTGGCTTGCCTTGCGGGATGCGGTGGCATCGTTAGGAGGGCCTCGGTGTGTGCCAAACCTCGATACACCGGCGACGGCGGAGGCGGTGCTCATGGCGGTGGATGATGCACGGGCTCAATTGCGTGGAGGGTAATCGGAAATAATATGGTTTCGCTTGTTGAGTTGAATAAAGGTGAGGATGCAGATTTTATCGCCGCGCTTGGTGATGTTTTTGAACATTCACCGTGGCTGGTGGCGCGCACTGCGTCAGCGCGACCTTTCGCTTCCCGTGATGCGTTGATCGACTCGTTGATGATGGCAATGCGTGAGGCCGCTGAAGAAGAGAAGCTTGCCTTGATACGGGCGCATCCTGATCTTGCCGGGAAAGCTGCGCGGGCGGGAGATCTGACGGTTCATTCGCTGCATGAGCAATCGAGCGTAGGCCTCGACCGTTTATCGGATGAGGAATATGACCGCTTTACACGGCTCAATGCCACCTACAAAGAAACATTTGGCTTCCCCTTTATCATTGCAGTCCTTGACCATACAAAGGACTCGATTTTGGCGGCATTTGAAGATCGGCTTAAGGGTGATCGTGGCAGCCAAATAGATGAAGCGATTAAAAATATCGGATGCATTGTGAGTCTACGCGTTCTCGGCACGGTAACGGAGTAGCGATTTTATGGAGACCATTCTTCTCGACTGGCTGGCGCTGGTGTTGCGCTGGACCCACATTATCGTTGGCATCGCCTGGATTGGATCATCGTTTTACTTCATGTGGCTGGATTCGCACCTTGAAGAACCAACTGTGCCGGATGACGAAGTCGAAGGCCAACTTTGGTTGGTGCATAGTGGGGGATTTTACCGGGTCGACAAAATCATGGTCGCGCCAAAAATTATGCCAAGGCATCTGCACTGGTTTAAGTGGGAAGCCTGGTGGACGGGTGTGTCCGGCATTCTACTCCTAGCGGTGGTGTATTATCTAGGCTCTGCAGCGTTTTTGATAGACCCTGACGTCGCCAATATTACCAAGCCCGAAGCCATTGGCGTCGGCGTCGCGACGCTGATTGTCGGCTGGTTACTCTACGACGGCATGTATATGTCGGAATGGGGCAACAAATACACGAAAGTGTCGGCGGCTATTGGGTTTTTTGGACTTTGCGTTGTTGCCTATGGGCTCGCGCAGGTTCTTTCTGGTCGCGCTGCCTACGTCCATGTTGGTGCATTGATGGGCATCATTATGGTCCTTAATGTCTGGGTGAGGATTATTCCCGGCCAACATAATCTGGTGAATGCGCGAAAGAATGGCGAGGAGCCAGACCCGTCCTATGGTGTGCTGGCTAAACAGCGTTCGGTACACAACAACTATATGACCCTGCCTATCGTTTTTGTGATGATCAGCAGCCATTACCCGATGACCTTTGGTCATGAGCATAGCTGGGCTATTTTAATGGCGTTGTTTATTATTGGTGCCCTGGTGCGGCACTGGTTCAATTTACGCAATTCGGGATCTGATGCAATCTGGCCGGTACCGGTGGCGATTATCGCCCTCATTATGCTGGCGGGGTATGTGTCGGTACCCGGGTTTACCAGTGGTGAAGAAAAAGGTCTGACCCGGAAGGTTGGTTTCGCTGAGGTGCGGGCGATTGTTAAAACGCGTTGTATAGCCTGTCACTCTGCCCGTCCGACCTATCAGGGTATTGAGAAGCCGCCGAAAAACATCAAATTTGAGACCGAAGCCGAGATCAGAAAACACGCTGCGCAGATTCAAAAAACGACGGTGGCGACCAATACGATGCCGTTGGGCAATGCGACGAAGATGACTAAAGACGAGCGCCTGGCAATTGGTCAATGGATCGCCAGCGGTATGCCCGGCAAGTGATCCATCAGTCGCGTTGATAGGCGACGTGACCGCCGACATAGGTGGCGCGTATCGCCCGGTCATCGCCCATGGTTATTAAAACGAAGAGCATTTCTTCGAGACTGTCTGCAAACCGCATCCGGTAATCGATGATCGGTGTTGATTTGAGATCAATAATTGCGAGATCGGCCTCGCTGCCGGCCTCTAGAGTTCCGATTTTGTCATTAAGGCACAGGGCCTTCGCGGCACCAGTCGTGGCGAGGTAGAGCGCTTGCGCCGCGTTTAAATCAGCACCAGCGAGGCGTGCGACTTGGTAGGCCGCCCCCATCGTCTTAATCATTGAAAAGCTGGTGCCGGCGCCAAGATCTGTTGCAAGGCCCACGGAAACAGGTCGGGCAGGCAGCTTGGCTTTGCCAATATCGAAGAGACCACTTCCGAGAAATTGGTTGGAGGTCGGGCAATGCGCGATGGCAGTACCGGTGTCATGAAAGTGTTGCCATTCCGCATCGGTCAGGTGAATACCATGCCCGTATAGGCTGCGAGGTCCGGTGAGGCCATAATGGTCATAAACATCTAAGTAGCCGTTGCGTTCGGGGTAGAGTTTCTGAATCCAGTCAATTTCCTGCTGGGTTTCGGAGATATGGGATTGAACATAGGTGCCAGGATTTTCGCGCCATAATGCTCCGGCCAGCGCCAACTGTTCTGGTGTCGAGGAAGCGGCAAATCTCGGCGTGATAGCATAGAGCAGCCGGTCTTTGTCATGCCACCGATTGATGAGGCGTTTTGATTCGTCGTAGCCACTTTGGGCGGTATCCTGCAGGGCATTGGGTGCGTTGCGATCCATCAGCACCTTGCCGGCGATCATCCGCATATTTCGAGAATGCACGCTTTCGAACAAGGCGTCGGCGGAGTGTTCATGGACAGTGCAGAAGACGGATGCCGTTGTGGTGCCGTTGCGAAGGAGTTCATCGCAGAATATTTCAGCACTTTCTGACGCGTGATCACGTTCAGTAAAGGCTTGCTCTGCGACAAAGGTGTATTTGTCCAGCCAGTCGATCAGCGCTTCACCTGCAGCGCCGATAATTTGGGTCTGTGGGTAATGAACGTGGCAGTCGATAAAGCCCGGCAGAATAAGGCTGTCATTGTATGTTGTTATCTCGACGCCATCCCATAATGTGGGCAAGAGCGTCTCAGCATCACCAAATTCTGTGATCAGCCCGTCTTCCATTACCAGGATGGCATCACGCTCATAGCGTATCGCCGAATCTGACGGTTCAGAAAACGGATCGCCGGTAAAGGTCAGGGCGGCGCCACGGATGGCGGAGAGAGCCAAGTCACTCATAGGGCTATTCTTTACCACCCTTTGCTATGTGCCAATGAATTGTTCTGCGGCAGTTGATCACGGCCAGCGAGCCGTATGTAATAGGGTGCATAATTCCACTTATAATTTCGGATATTTTATATGGAAGACTCTGTTGAACGCTATCAAAAATCATTCCCGGTTTCTTGGGAACAACTTCATCGCGATGCCAAAGCACTTGCTTGGCGGCTTGCGGAAAAGGGGCCGTGGCAATCCGTTGTAGCCATTACCCGGGGTGGATTGGTGCCGTCGGCGATTATCGCCCGTGAGCTTGAAATTCGCATGATCGATACGGTCTGCGTGTCGTCTTATGAGCATCAGAGCCAAAGCGGCATAGAGGTCATCAAGCGGGTGGAAGGGTCTGGCAAGGGCGTACTGCTGATTGACGACCTTGTTGATACCGGTCGGACGGCGAAGGTTGTGCGGGAAATGTTGCCCGATGCCCATTTCGCGACGGTCTATGCCAAGCCTGAAGGCCGCCCAATGGTTGATAGTTTTGTCACTGAGGTGAGTCAGGATACCTGGATCTTTTTTCCATGGGATACCGAACTTAGCTTTGTCGAACCCATTGCTAACAACCGCGGTTAAATAAATGAAATATGCCCGTACCGCTGCTGGCGGCATGGTTGTCGCACCGCATTATTTGGCGGCAGAGGCGGGCGCCCGCGTGCTGGGTGAGGGTGGCAACGCCATTGAGGCGATGATTGCCGCGGCGGCAACGATTGCCGTCGTCTATCCTCATATGAATGCGTTGGGTGGCGATAATTTCTTGCTGATCGGTAATGGCGGGAAACCAATGGCTATTGACGCCTGCGGGGCTGCAGCTGGACAGGCCAGCATCGAGTTTTATCGGTCGCAGGGGCTGGGTGCCATTCCTTCACGGGGACCTTTGGCAGCACTGACTGTTGGGGGAGCCGTGTCGGGCTGGCAGATGGCACTGGCGGAAAGCCAACGTCGCGGTGGTAATATTCCACTGTCTCGGCTTTTCGAAGATGCCATTCATCACGCGCAAAATGGTACTCCAGTTTCCGGAACGTTGCATCGTAATGCCGCAGGTAAGCTGAATGAGCTCAAAGACGTTCCGGGTTTCTCTGAAACGTTCCTGGTTGATGGCGCTGCGCCAGATGAGGGACATAATCTGAAACTTCCAGCTTTGGCCGATACCTTTGAACGGCTTGCGGAAGCCGGGATTGATGATTTCTATCGCGGCGATGTCGCACAATCGATCGCGCGTGAGCTTGAGGCGGCAGGTAGCCCGATTAGGGCTGATGATTTGGCGCAGCATAAAGCTCTCACTGTAGAACCTCTATCTGTTAGCTTGAAATCCGGCACAGCCTATACGCTGCCGCCACCAACCCAAGGGTTGGCCTCGATGATGATCCTGGGAATTTGTGAGCGGTTGGGTGTATCGGAAGCTGAGAGCTTCGCGCATGTCCATTCGATTGTTGAGGCAAGCAAGCTAGCTTTTCGGGTGCGTGACCGTTATGTCTCTGACCCCACTTATATGACCATCGACCCGGCTAACTTTCTTGCGGATGACATGCTCGATCAGCTTTCGGCGGAGATCGATCCAAAGACAGCATTACCATGGCCGGAGATTTCCGAGCCCGGCGATACAGTCTGGCTCGGGGCGATGGATTGTGATGGCTGCGCGGTTAGTTTGATCCAGAGTATTTACTGGGAGTTTGGTTCGGGGGTCGTGCTCCCTGAAACCGGTATTGTTTGGCAAAATCGTGGCACCAGTTTCAGCCTTGATCCCGATAGCTCCAATCCGTTGACGCCGGGCCGACGCCCGTTCCACACAATTCATCCTTCGATGGCGACGCTGAAGGACGGGCGATATATGGTCTATGGCACGATGGGCGGCGAAGGGCAGCCGCAGACGCAGGCCGCCATCTTCACCCGCTATGTTGATTTCGAGCAGGGGCTGGAAGAGGCGATTGCTGCGCCGCGCTGGCTATTGGGGCGGACCTGGGGTGAAGAGTCCGCCAAACTGCGCATTGAGGCCCGCTTCGACCTTGCTGTGACCGACGCTCTACAAAATGCGGGTCATGATATTGAAATTGTTGATGATTTAGATGAAATGATGGGGCATGCCGGGGCAATTGTCCGTCATCTCGATGGCGCTATTGAGGGCGCTTCTGACCCTCGTTGCGATGGTGCTGCCGTTACTGACGAGGTTTAGTTTATTCCGCTAGCCACGCGCGTAGAGTAATCACCACACCGGTGAGGGCATCCCATCCCGAACAATGGCCGATGGCATCAAGCCTTTCCAAAGAAGCCTTAAGTGCGTGATTCCGGTTTGATATTACATCGCCGATTGTCGCGTGAAGCGGTTCAGCGCCAACACTCTGCGCTGCCGCGTTCAGATGGGCTCGGCTGATATCATTGGTTGCTGATGCGGCGTTCTCGACGGCGCTCGCCAGAACGCGACATTTCTCAACTTTCTCCAGCAGATTTAACGCGATCATTATGCCGCCGAGAAAGTCATCGCCCGAAGGCGTGAGTCCGGGACCTAAACCAATCAACGCGGTGACTGGTTCCAGAATGTCCTCAGCGTTGGAATGCCCCGCTCCGACAAAGCTCTTTATCTTGGCAATCTCAGTCGTGGCACTCGGTAGGGCAGTAGTCAGCGAACTGTTAGGAAATATGAATGTGGCAAGACCTTCGGCGGGCGCCATGTCGTGCGCTTGCTCAGTCAACGCGGCCAACCCAGCGGCAATGGTCGTGTTGTTAAAATTGGTGATTGGGTCAGGCTGCCATGGCTCAGCATCGCGATAGGAAAAAGCAAAGCGGTTGCCGATATGAATGTGTGTCGCCGAGATCTTCACTGGGTCATCGAGCCGCAGCCCACTGGCCTGCCAATTGATATTGGTTGGCGCATCCGTTTGCAGGTTGAGCGGCCCAAGGGACAACGACAGCGCGCCAAAGCAGATCCAGTTATCGTTTATCTGTATATAGAAACTACGCTCGAATAACGCGGTGACACGGCCCTGTTTTGGGTAATCGATGGCGTTAAGGGCAATCTTTCCAGCCGAGGTGATAGCGAACTGGTTGGAGCCGGATCCGTCAGTCATCGTCGCGAACAATATGGGTCCCCGTATTGCCGTTTAGCGCATCCATCGCCTGTTCCAAATCGGCAATGATTACGCGTTCTCCGCCACCTTCGATAAACCTGATAGAAGCATCAATCTTGGGCCCCATGCTGCCGGGGGGGAAATGTCCTTCAGCGTTGAGCGCTTTGATTTCGGACATTGTCACCCTGTCGAGGAATTGTTGTTCGGGCTTGCCGAAATTGATCGCGACCTTGGGTGTAGCGGTCAGGATCATAAAGGTCTCGATGCCGAGAATATTCCCCATCAGGGCAGAGGTGAGATCCTTATCGACAACCGCTGAAACACCGTGTCGGACGCCCTTGGCGCCGCGAATGACCGGTATACCACCGCCGCCACCCGCGATCACGATAGTCCCGCGTTGGGCGAGAACTTCGACCAGCGAAATATCGCAGACATGTTGCGGGATCGGTGAGGGGACAACATGCCGCCAGCCGCGCCCTGAATCCTCAGCCATCAGCCAGCCCAGCTCTGCCTGAACGGCTTTGGCGTCTTCTTCGCTAAAGAACGGCCCTATGGGTTTTGTTGGATTCTCAAAGGCCGGGTCATCTTTGTCGACTTCAACCTGGGTCAGCAGGCAGGCGACATGCCGTGGATTGTCTTCTTCGCGCAGGGCATTCTCCATTGCCTGCATCAGCAAATAGGCAATGCCGCCCTGGCTATGGGCGACACAGATATCCAGCGGCATTGGCGAAATGCGGTCTCGCGTCAGGGCCTGACGCATCAAAATCTTGCCAACCACCGGCCCGTTGCCATGGGTGATGATGAGTTGGTTGACCTTATGGGCAAGGGGCAGCAATGCCTGCGCTGTTTTGGCGGCAATCGCTTCCTGTTCCTTAGATGTTCCTTCGATGTCTTCGGGGTGCGTGGCATTGCCCCCGATCGCAATGACGAGCTTGTTGGGAATTGCATTACCATCTGGCATCGCGTCTCTCCCTTAGCTATTGATCCCCAGTAGATTGAGGGCGGCAATGGCCGCATCGGCATTTGATCCGGCGACATAAATGCCGGCGGCTTGCAGAGTATTAATCTGGCTGGATCGAACTTGAGGGTCCTGTTCCGTGCCGGTAACCGACGCGATGATAGTAGGGCAATCTGTGCCTTGCATGGTGCGTAACATCTCGGCGAGTTGGCCGGCAGGGTCCGGGTGCGACCCGTAACCGATGACGATATCGATCAGCACGACACCGACTGTGCTGTCGGCCAATGCTGCGGCCAATGGCTCCCGGCGAATTTCAGGGTTGATCATTGGGTGAGGACGGCCCTGGGTATATTCATCATCGCCAAGATCAATAATTTTATGAGCGTTACCGTCATCTGACAGCGATCTGGATCCCGGCACGGCCGCGTTTGACGCTACATTTAGCCCCGCATCGAGCAAGATTAGCTGCGCCTCTGCTGCCAGAGTACCACCGAAATAAAGTCCCCTTATACCGGTACGATCTTTTGGCAAACTCGTTCCTGAAATTTCGGGTTCCTCAAAGGCGGCGCCGCCAAGGGCAGCCTGCGCGG
>CAJJCG010000067.1 GCA_905182615.1 Alphaproteobacteria bacterium UBA2964
GTATCATTGACGATGTGTAATTCGACCACCAGTTTACCGTCAAGGCTCACCCTTTGAACCGCTTCAATTGAGTAGACGGAAGGCGGCCTAAGCCCCTATAAGGCGCCTATGACTGATATCGCATTCACAAAAATGCATGGCCTCGGCAATGATTTCGTCGTCATCGATACGCGGGACGCCCCGCGCGATCTGTCGACGGCGCAAGCACAGGCTATTGCTGACCGCCATAACGGCATTGGATGCGATCAATTGATTCTTATCGAGCCATCTCCATTGACCGGCCCTTTGCGAGATGCCGATGTCTTTATACGTATCTTTAACGCGGACGGCTCACAGGTCGACGCCTGCGGTAACGCCACGAGATGTGTGGCCGATCTCGTAATG
The DNA here is from genome assembly GCA_905182615.1 of Alphaproteobacteria bacterium UBA2964. Lineage (GTDB taxonomy): Bacteria > Pseudomonadota > Alphaproteobacteria > MPNO01 > UBA2964 > UBA2964. Next base: position 385 of record CAJJCG010000067.1, read on the forward strand.
GCCGAAAAGGCACATCCCACTGCAAATATTGGAACCGGGGCTGGACTCCTAACGGCTGAAGAGTTCCCAAACGGTATGATCGCGGTTGATATGGGGAGACCACGCTTCGGCTGGCAGGATATTCCGTTATCGAGCGAGCAGGACACCCTCCATCTTGATATCGAGAACTGGACACTTCAGGACCCAACCGCTGTCAGCATGGGCAATCCGCATTGCGTGTTTTTTGTGGATGATGCCAATGCCGTGCCGTTGGATGAAGTTGGTCCAATTCTCGAACACCATGAATTCTTCCCAGAGCGCGCCAATATCGGCATTGCGCAGATCAAAAACCCCGGTGCCTTCCGATTGAGAGTTTGGGAACGCGGCGCTGGAATAACCCAGGCTTGCGGTACTGGCGCCTGCGCGGCGGCGGTGTCAGCCCATCGACGCAATCTGACAGGCCGCACTGTTCTGGTGGAACTTGACGGTGGCACGCTGACAATTGATTGGCGAGCAGACGACCACGTCATCATGATTGGTCCAACGGCGACCAGCTTTGCCGGCACGTTTAATGCTGCACTGATCGGAGGCTAGACATATGTCTCCGCCAGAAATTCTCACATTCGGATGTCGGCTTAACGCCTATGAATCGGAAATTATCCGCAATCATACCCAAGCTGCCGGTATTGACGACCTCGTTATCGTAAATACCTGCGCGGTAACTGCTGAGGCGGAGCGCCAGGCAAGACAAGCGATCCGTCGCGCCCGCCGATCAAAGCCCGATGCCAAGATCGTCGTGACAGGCTGTGCCGCACAAATAAATCCAGAACAATACGGTGCGATGGATGAGGTCGATATAGTTCTCGGGAATGAGGAAAAACTCCGTGCCGAGAGCTGGTCAGCGCTTGAAAACGGCGAACCAGAAATCCGCGTCAACGACATCATGTCCATTACTGAAACCGCCAATCACCTGATTAGTGGTTTCGATGACCGCGCCCGCGCCTTCGTGCAAATTCAGCAGGGCTGCGACCACCGCTGCACCTTTTGTATCATTCCCTTTGGTCGTGGACCCAGCCGGTCGACAGCCGTTGGTGAAATTGTGCGTCAGGTACGTTCACTGGTGGAGAATGGATATAAAGAAGTCGTTCTCACAGGTGTCGACCTGACTGATTACGGCAAAGATCTACCTGGCCACCCGTCTCTCGGTAATCTATGCCGACGGCTGTTAATGCAGGTCCCTGACCTACCACGCCTACGTCTTTCCTCACTGGACCCTGTTGAAATTGACGATGACCTCTTTGGGTTGATCGAGACTGAAGCACGCTTGTTACCCTATTTTCATCTCAGCCTGCAGGCTGGTGACGACATGGTCCTGAAACGCATGAAGCGACGTCACAATCGTGAGGATGCAATCAAAGTTTGCGATCGAATTCGGGCGACACGTCCCGATGCCACATTCGGCGCCGACCTGATCGCCGGTTTTCCTACCGAAACTGATGAGATGTTCGAGAATACACTGGCGATCATCGACGAGTGTGACCTCACGCATTTACATGTATTTCCCTATTCGGAGCGCGGTGACACCCCAGCAGCCAAAATGCCGGCAGTTCCGAAACAAATCAGGCGCGAACGGGCCGCGCGCCTGCGCGCGGCAGGAGAAGTCCGGCTCTCGGCCTTGTTAAAGACACGCATCGGAAAGACAGCTAGCGTGTTAATTGAAAAAGACAATATGGGCCGATGTGAACAGTTTCTGCAGGTACGGCTAAACCAGGATGTTGAAACGGGTACCATAGTTAACTGCCAAATTTCCGGCACCGACAAATCCCAACTCGATGCGACAATTGTATGAGTGAAACGTCAGGCGGTTGGTTGTCGCGGTTACGCTTTGGTCTCAGCCGCACCTCTGAGAAATTAACCAGCGGCATTTCCGCGGCTCTAACACGGCGGACACTAGATACCGCAACGCTGGAAGAACTCGAGGAAGTTCTCATCAGTGCCGACCTCGGTGTCGCAACTGCAGCAAAACTGTCAGCTGCCTTGGCGGAAGAGAAATTTGAAAAAGAGATTAGCGACACTGAAATTCGTGAAGCACTGGCGTGCAATATTGCAGAAGTTTTGCGCCCGGTTGCGACCCCGCTGAATATCGACCCCTTACGCAATCCGCACGTCATCCTCGTGGTTGGGGTAAACGGTTCCGGCAAAACGACGACGATCGGTAAACTGGCAAAAAACTGGACCGGCGAGGGCAAGTCCGTCGTTCTGGCCGCAGGCGATACGTTTCGCGCCGCCGCGGTTGAACAGCTGAAAATTTGGGGCGAAAGAGCAAATTGCCCGGTAATTTCGCGCGATACCGGCTCCGATTCAGCAGGGTTAGCCTATGAGGCACTAGAGCGAGCTCAACAAGACAATGCTGATATTTTGATGATTGATACGGCAGGCCGATTACAGAACCGCGAAGACTTAATGGGTGAGCTGTCCAAGATCATCCGTGTGCTGCACAAACTTGACCCTGAAGCTCCCCATAGCTGTCTTCTCGTCCTCGATGCCACGGTCGGACAGAACGCTCATTCACAAGTCGAAACGTTTCAAAAGATTGCAAATGTTAGTGGGCTGGTGATGACCAAGCTCGACGGCACGGCCCGTGGTGGTGTCGTGGTCGCCCTCGCAGAACGATTTGGGTTACCGGTACATGCCGTTGGAGTCGGAGAAGGTGAAAACGACCTGCAGCCTTTCGATGCAGATTTCTTCGCGCGTAATCTTTTGGGGCTTAACGCCTAACCCCCTGCAAATTCAGTAAGAAATATGTTCTTGGTGGGAAGCTGATGTCAGACAACGACGTCGATAAAGCTGCACCGAGGGAAGTTCTGTCCGGGTTGCATTGGCACCTCACGGCTCGCGCCACCGCCATTGGTCATCTGGGTCAGTGATTGCGGTGCAACATTCTGCAATTGTTGAGCGCCCACAGGCTTCTGCGCCTGCTGAAATTGCTGCGGGTTATTCTGGATCGTGCCCGATTAGGCGGCTGATCCGGACACCGTCTGAAAGAGGGCGCTACCGAGATGAATTTGCATATAGACTACTCTTTACCTCCCAAAATCGATGCCCTTCTAATAGGTGACAAGTTGATGAAGGGTTTATCGATATCCTTAATGCAAAATTTTATGCAAAATTCAAATCGAATTGGATACGAAACAAGTCGCAGGTTAAGGATAAATTAAGGGCTTCAGCGCCATTTTGTACACGTTGTCATAGATGTATTTTGAACGTAATTAGAAGTGGTTAGCGATGGCTGTATCGCCTGACACAGAAATGCAAGACCTGCTCGATCTGGCACAGGACAAATCCGCAAGTGTAAAGTCTCAACTTGCCCAGGTAGTCAGTGACCTGTTTTTCGAGGGAGAGCGTGTTCTGAACGAACGCGAAAGAACCCTCATGACAGATTTTCTGCGTCAGCTAATTCAGGATGTCGAAATTTCTGTCCGCAAAGCCCTTGCCGACCGGATGGCGGAAGAAAGTAGGGCACCGAGCGACCTAATTAATATCCTCGCCAATGACGAATTAGACGTCGCCCATAATATTTTGCTGAATAGCCAGGTTTTACAGGATCTTGAGCTGATCGAGATCATTCAGCACCAAACCTTCGAACATCAACTCACTATTGCAATGCGGGACAAAATCTCCGAAGCCGTTGGTGGTCGCGTTGAAATCGACACGCGCTCGCTGAAGCAGACATCCCATCTGGCCCAAAAACTTGCCGACAAACAAGCCATCACGCCGCAGGTCCTTTTCCAGACATTGCGAAGAGACGAAGTCCGGATGTTCGAGGGCATGTTCGCTCAATTGACCGGGCTGTGGCATAATCTCGTGCGCCGTATCTTCTTTAAACCGGGCGGTGAAGGGCTTGCTATCGCCTGCAAAGCCATTGGAATGCTTAAACCAGATTTCGCGGCTCCTTGTTCCTGCTTAGCCGATCAGCCTGCCCAGGAAACAAAATCGTCGACCCGCGTGAGGTTTCGCGCGTCATTACCTTCTTTGACCATTTGCGCCAGGATACAGCGAAAAAAGTCGTCGGTCGCTGGAAACTCGATCCTAATTATTTGTTTGCATTGAAACAGGTGGAAGATGGCGGTGACCGAAAGGCAGCAGCGGCAGAATGACGCCTAAAAGAAACTGAAACGGCGCGCCCGGTTTGAACCAGGTTTTTTTATATCTATGGATTGGACCCTGCCGCCATCAGGCGTTAAAACACTACAACGATTTCAGATGCAATTTGAAAAAAGGTGACTTTCATGGATGGCAAGGTGTTTGGTGGACGCGTCAAACGGCTCGAAGATCCTGCCTTGCTCTGCGGGCAAGGCCGATACGTCGATGACATCAAGCTCGCCAATATGGCAAATGCTGCCTTCATCCGCAGTCCCTTTCCGCACGCACGGCTCAAAGGGATCGACAAATCTGTCGCCGAGGCTATGGAAGGCGTCCATGCCGTCTACACCTTTGAAGACCTAAAACCTTATTTGACGTCGGACCGTCTGCCCGTTGAATTTCCGGGGGGCGTACCAAACGCTGAAACCGCAGGCCCGGTCATCATGGTTTTTGATGAGACAATGTATGCCGGCGAATGCGTCGCCATCGTCATCGCGGAAACCCGCCATATCGCCGAAGATGCCGCCGCGATGGTCGAGATAGACTGGGATCCGCTGCCCGCCGTGGGCGATTGCAAAAAAGCGCTAGAACCAGACTCACCGACTGCATCGATCCATATCGACAGTAATTTGATGATGGAAATGGTTCAAGAATACGGTGATGTGGACGATATATTCAGTTCGGCGCCACATAAGTTCCGCGAAGAGATTTGGCAGCATCGTGGCAGCGCCCATCCCATTGAATGCCGAGGTGCTGTGGGACGCTATGACCCAATCCAGGACGTCACGACGTTATGGTCCTCCACGCAGATGCCAAACCTCGTTCACGGGTTCATCGTCAAGTTGCTCGGTGCCGACGAGAACCAACTACGCGTTATAACGCCTGATGTCGGCGGTGGATTCGGCCCCAAATTCGTTTTCTATTCGGAAGAGTTAGTCGTCGCTCTCGTCGCCAAACTATGTGGCCGCCCCGTCAAATGGATCGAAGACCGGCGTGAACATTTTATTTCTGCCGTCCAGGAACGCGACCAATATTGGGAAGCAGAAATTGCGGTTGACGATGATGGCATAATCCAAGGTGTTCGCGGCGCGATGATCCATGACCACGGCGCCTACACAATTCAGGGAATCACCCTGCCCTACAACGCTGCCGCCTGCATTCCTGGGCCCTACAAGGTGCCGCATTACCGAATGGGTCAGAAGCTTGCATTCACAAATATGATGCCCTGTGCGCCCGTCCGCGGCGCCAGTCATCCACAAGGCACCTTCATCATGGAGCGGCTAATGGACCGTGCGGCACGCGAGCTTAGTATAGACAGGGCAGAAATTCGCCTGAGGAACATGATCCCCGGCGACGAGATGCCTTACACAAAGCCACTCAAGACCCGGGCAGGTATTAATATTACCTATGACTCCGGCGATTTCCCTAAGGCCCAGAAAATGACCATGGAAGCGGCGGGCTACGACGATTTTGCCAAACGGCAAAAGGCCGCCCGTGCTGAAGGGCGCTATCTCGGCATTGGAATTTCTTTCGGTGTCAAAGGCACCGGCCGCGGTCCGTTTGAAACCGCCATTGTCCGGATTGGCACGTCAGGCAAAATCTCGGTCTATACCGGTGCTGCCGCCATGGGCCAAAGCACCCGCACAATGATGGCTCAGGTTGTCGCCGAACAGCTTGGTGGCGATATGGAAAACGTCGACGTCATTGCCGGTGATACCCAGCAAATCCCGATGGGGATGGGCGGCTTTGGCAGCCGTCAGGCGATCACCGCTGGCTCCTCGGGTCATATTGCCGCCGTGGAGGTTCGCAAAAAAGCGCTGAAAGTTGCGGCGCATTTGCTGGAAGCTTCAGAAGAAGATCTTGAAATTGACGGTAAGGATATCCGTGTCAAAGGCGTGCCGGATATGTCGGTCTCGTTGGGACAGGTCGCCCATGCCGTTGCCGGAACGCCTGGGTATGCGTTACCGGGTGGGATCACTCCAGGTATGGAATCGACCCAGAACTTCCTGACCGATCCACTGGCCTATTGTTATGGTGCCCATATTTGCGAAGTCGAAGCTGACCCCGAAACGGGTGGTGTTAAAATTCTCAAATACACCATCACCCATGATTCCGGGACCCTCATTAATCCAATGATTGTCACCGGTCAGGTGACGGGCGGTGTTGCACACGGTATTGGCAACGCGATATTCGAATGGATGGGATATGACGATGACGCCAATCCTGTCACTACCAACTTTGGTGAATATTTGTTGCCTTCAGCGCCGGAAATACCAAACTTTGATATCGAGTTTCTTGAAAGCCCGTCGCCGCTCAATCCGCTAGGTGTCAAAGGTGCCGGTGAAGGCTCCACGGTTCCCGCAGCGGCAGCGGTTATCTCAGCGATCGAAGATGCTCTAAGCCCCTTCAATGCTCATATCGCCGAAGCACCGGTGACCCCCGCCCGGCTGGTTCAATTGGTAAAAGAGGGTCAGGCAGGTAAAGCCGCCTGACGGATAACTATTCCGCGTCAGGTGACCCAAGCCGTTCTTTCGGCGGCACGATATCGGTGACCAGATCGCGGATCAGCTTCTTTTTGGCGAGAGGTTCGACGGTAACGGTGCCAGTGTTAAGCTTAGCCGTGCAGGCATAGTTCACCTTGCCATCAACCAAAATCATGCACTCCTTGCAGGCATTAGCACTGACACAGGAATACCGAAAAGCCAGAGAGGCATCCTGGTTTTCACGGACCCAGACAAGCGCATCAAGCACCGAAGCCCCTTCTTCATGCGGGACCTCAAACTGCTCATACCGTGCTTCTTCGCCAGCAGCGCCGCGATAAACGTTAAGCGTGGTTTTCAGATCTTCGCTCATATTACAGCCGCCTGTTTTTCTTCGAGAGTATAGGAAATTCGTGGTACCTCTGCCCAACCTGTCACCAGTTCATCACCAGCCAATTCAATTGTCTGATTGCGTTCAAACTGCGGCGATGCATCGGGTATGTCCTCGCGCTGATGGGCGCCACGGCTCTCCGGCCGGTTAATCGCCGCCAGAGTCACCGATTCCGCACACAGTAAGCCGGCGCGTAGCTCATACCAATCGAGGAGCGCCTGATTAAACGGCGCATCATCCGGAATGGTGATGTTGCGCAAATCGTCTCTCTGCATTTCACGGATACGCTGCAGCGCCTGTTCAAGTTTCTCGCCAGTGCGGAACAGGCCGACGTTGTCCCACATCAACGCTTGCAGCTCAGTCATGAGGGCCGTGGCACTGCCATCTGGTGCTGCGCTCTTTTTCAGCTGCGATTTAGGCTCGGAAAGAACAATTGTCGCCGAATTTTCATCGATGGGGGCCCGTAACCGACCTTTGGCAAAGGCGGCACCAAACTTTCCAGCGCGTTCGCCAAAGACGAAGGCTTCAGGAATTGCATTCCCCGACAAGCGCGTCGCACCATTGGCCCCGCCGACAGCTTCACCAGCCGCGTAGAGACCAGGGATGCGGGTTTTCATTTCGCTATCCACGCGGATACCACCCATATGGTAATGCGCGATAGGGGACACCTCGACCGCCGATTTCTGCAGATCGATACCGTTCTTGGCCAGACGACCCATCATCGGGCCGAACTTTTCTTTCATTACCTCAGGATCAATGTGATCGAAACTCAACCACACGCCACCATGCGGGGAACCACGACCTTCCTCGACTTCTTTATAGATTGCGTAGGAAGCAACATCGCGGCGCGCCGTGTAATTACCACCATCTGACGCACCATAGTTATGGATAAACTCTTCAAAATTGCCGTTGAGCAACCGGCCGCCAACTTTGTAGCGGAACGGGTCCCACATGATTGGGTCCATTCCCACCATGCGCGGTGCCAGATGACCAATCGGAAAGAACTGTACAAATTCCATATCGATGAGCTCAGCGCCGGCGCGCAGCGCCATGGCATAGGCTTCGCCACCCATATTGATGGAGGCACTATTTCGTTTGTAGAGCTTGGTCAGACCGCCCGCAGCCATGACAATTGCGCCAGCTTCTACCAGAACTGTTTCACCACTTTCTACGTCGATGGCAACAGCACCAGCCGCTTCACCGTTCTGCACAACGATTTCGATCACTGCCAGCCCACTCGCTCGACGAATGCCAGGTCGTTGGGCGACTTCACCCCGCAAGGCCCGCGCTACGGCAGGACCTGTATTAAGATAATCAACATAGACGCAGCGCTTGAGACCGTGTCCCGGCGCATGAACTTGCGTCATGCGGCCTTCAACCCGTGCCCAGCCGACCTTCCACTCATCCATCTCATGAATG
>CAJJCG010000068.1 GCA_905182615.1 Alphaproteobacteria bacterium UBA2964
AGTGAACGCCGTTGGACCCTAATCCGAGGACAATGTCGCCCGCCTCAATTTTTGTCCCTGTAAGGACGTCATCACGTTCCACGGCACCAACGGAAAACCCGGCAATGTCATAGTCTTCGCCGTGATACATGCCTGGCATTTCAGCGGTCTCGCCGCCAATCAGGGCGCAGCCGGCCTGTCTACAGCCTTCCGCGATGCCTTTGATGACTTCTTCAGCGCGATCAATATCCAGTTTCCCTGTCGCAAAATAGTCGAGGAAAAATAGCGGTTCAGCACCTTGGACAATTAGGTCGTTGACACACATCGCAACCAGGTCGATTCCTACGCTGCTGTGATCATTTGCCGATAGTGCAACTCTAAGCTTTGTGCCGACGCCATCGGTTGCTGCGACTAAAATTGGATCTTTAAATCCCGCCGCGGTGATATCGAACATGCCGCCGAATCCGCCAATTTCAACATCGGCACCGGCTCGGGCCGTAGAACGGACATGAGGCTTAATGGAGTCGACGAGTGCGGCACCCGCGTCAACATCTACTCCAGCATCTTTATAGCTACGGATGTTAATGGCTTTCTCGCATGCTTGAAACGGGATAATCTTAGGCTATGCCATTGCCTCTTACATCCGTGAAGATACTTGATCTCGTCCGGTTTGCAACGTCTGCCTTCTTGCCGGTTGTGCTGGCTTTTCTCGCGATAATTATAGCTCTCTATCCGTTGTCCGCCGCGGCTCAGTTGAGCGCTGCATATACAGTCGCCGACGTACAAGTGGATGAAACTGCCGAATCAGCCGCTGCTGCGCGAGATATCGCACTGCAAAAAGGGCAGGCATTAGCTTACCAGCGTTTGATGGAACGGATTGTACCGATTGCTGACCAGGGCAAAGTCCCAAAGTTGCAAAAGGCACAACTCCTCCAATTGGTTTCAGGGTTAGAGGTTAGTGAGGAAAAGACTTCGTCAGTGCGGTATTTAGCCCAAATGACGGTGCGGTTTAGCGCCTCTGCGATTCGTCGTTTTTTGCGCGACGTGGGGGTTCGGTTCGCCGAAACTCTAAGCAAACCACTGATCGTTCTACCAGTGTACAGGGCGGAGGCAACTCTACAGCTTTGGGATACGGGTAATTTATGGCTCAAGGCCTGGCGTGATTTGCCGCGAAGCGATGGACTGATCAATTTGATTGTGCCGAAGGGCGAGACGGCAGATATAGCGGATATCAGCTCAGAGCAGGCGATAGCGGGCAATAATGAACAGATCCGATCAATTGCTCGACGATATGGCGCGGAGGGAACTCTTCTGACGATTGCATCGGTTTCCCAAGTCCAGGGTGAGAAAATCATTGAAGTCTCCACCAGTCGGCTCGGACCTGGAGGGGATGATAGAACTTCTATTCAAAGTTTTGCGAGCAACGAAGGAATCGCGCTTCAAGATGTTTTGGTAAGCGCGGCAAATAATCTGCGCCGCGAAATTGAAGAAACCTGGAAGCAGGATAACTTATTGCACTTTGACGATCATCGGGAGTTGCTTGCCGAGGTAAAATTGCGTGATCTCCCAGATTTGATTTCGTTGCAGAAGAAGCTTGAGGTCGTCTCGCTCGTCCAAAAAGCCGAGTTGGTGAGATTGTCTTTAAATTCAGCTTTGTTCCGTCTGCGATATTTCGGTAACCCAACGCAGCTGAAATTGGCGTTGGCACAACGTGATATAGCGTTGACGCAGGGCTCCGTGTATTGGAAATTGTGGTCATCTCGCCGATAATGCATCGGCATTTCGCTTAATTAGGCGTATATATCGCGAAGCGTCCCGCAATATGGATTCAAAAAGTTCTTTAACATGAGTGTGCCAAATCTAATTTCCCTTGCGCGGCTCATGGCGGTACCTGTCATGATTTATCTCATTCTGAATGGGTATTATCTTGCTGCCTTTTGGCTGTTTGTTGCAGCTGGGGTGTCCGATGCCATTGATGGCTATATCGCCAAACAAATGGGGCAGGCGACGGTGCTGGGCAGTTATCTTGATCCGCTCGCGGACAAGGCTCTGCTTGTTGGCGTTTATGTGACGATGGGGCAGGCTGATCTATTGCCGAGTTGGCTGGTTATTCTCGTTGTTTTTCGCGATATTGTTATTATAGGCGGCGTGGTTTTGCTGCATATTTCAACTGATGGGGTCAGAATGAAGCCATTGGTTGTTAGTAAAATAAATACCGCAGCACAAATAATTCTAGTGACAGTCGTGCTGTCAAACTTAGCCTTCCCGCAATTGGAATGGTCGCAGTTTGTATTACTTCTGATTTATCTCGTTGTAGCAACAACTCTCGCTTCGGGTGGCGCATATGTTGTGAGTTGGGGTAGGAATGTCGAAAAGAATGAAGAAAGCGATTCTTAATGACTTCTGATCGACAAACTCGATTTTGGGTAGGTGTTTTCGTAGCATTCTTCGCATTGTTGTGGCTGTTCAGCGATGTCCTGTTTCCATTCGTCGCCGGAATTGGTCTTGCTTATTTGCTCGACCCCATCGCAGACAAACTTGAAGAATGGAAGTGGCCGCGATGGGTTGCCTCCGCAGCTTTGACCTTGTTGGCTGTGGTTACAGTCGTTGCGGCGTTACTTATAATTATCCCGCTGCTGCAGTCACAGCTTGTTGAACTTTCGACACGTGTCCCCGGTTATCTAGGGTCACTTCGCGAGCACGCGGCGGAGCTAATTGCAACGATGCAATCACATTTAACAGATGCTGATATTAGCGCCCTCAAACAAAAAATTGGCGGCGCCGCTGGCCCTGATTTGATCGCTTGGGTAGGAGGCGTTATGGCAAAAGTTTGGGGTGGTGGGGTCGCGTTGCTGAACCTGCTTTCTTTGCTAGTTATTACACCGATCGTGATGTTTTATCTGTTGCGAGATTGGAATCAAATCGTAGCCGCTGTTGGCAGGTGGTTGCCACAGCGCCAAGCGCAAACTATTCGGGACCAGATTTGTGAGATTGATGCCGTACTCTCAGCTTTCGTAAGAGGACAGTTTACCGTCTGCATTGTGTTGGGGGTATTTTATGCCGTGGGACTTTCGGCAATTGGGTTGGATTTTGGCTTTATCATCGGTTTTGGGACAGGGTTGATTGCTTTTGTTCCCTATTTTGGCATGCTTGTTGGATTTGTTACTGGTGTTGGCGTTGCCATTGCTCAATTTGGAGAGTTGCAACCGGTCATTCTTGTCGCAGCAGTATTTGTTGTCGGGCAGTTTCTCGAGGGCAATTTCGTTACGCCCAAGTTGGTCGGTGATAAGATTGGGCTGCACCCAGTATGGATACTCTTTGCCTTGCTCGCGGGTGGCGCTGTCTTTGGATTTACTGGAATTTTGCTCGCGATCCCGGCGGCAGCAGTCATCGGTGTCCTCAGCAGGTTTGGCATATCTCAGTATTTGAGGAGTGCGACCTATCTTAAGGATGATTCAGACAATGAAGCCGGGTGATGGCTGAGCGTCGTCAACTCGTTTTGGATCTGCCGCATCGTACAGCCCTCGGGCGGGATGACTTTTTCGTAACCCCCTGCAATCAGGAGGCTCTTGCCTTTATTGATCGGTGGCCAAATTGGCCAACTCCGTTAACAGTCCTGTGCGGTCCTTCAGGCTGCGGTAAAAGCCATCTGGCAGCAGTGTGGCAGGAGCAGATCGGCGCCATATCGCTTGATCAATCGGACTTTCGGTCGGTGATTTCACGAATTGGTCCGAAAGAATGTTGTTTTGTCTTGGATTTGACAGACGGCATCACCGACGAAGAAGCGCTTTTCCATTTGTATAATCGAGTGACCGAACAGGACGGCGGTATTCTTGTGACAGCACCGTCGCCGCCAGCACGATGGACGTTTAATCTGGCAGATTTAGAATCTCGTCTTCGGGCCGCACCGGTTCTGAATATCGGTCAAGCTGATGATGAGCTGCTTGAGGCGGTATTGATAAAATTGTTTGCGGATCGTCAGCTGCGTGTTGAGCCCGGGGTGGTCGGGTATTTGCTTCGTCGAATGGATAGAAGTTTGGGAGCTGCACGGGACCTTGTCGCTACCCTCGATAAAGCGGCGCTGGCTGAGCACCGAACGATCTCGGTGCCGTTTGCCCGCTCTATTGTTGAGGCCTCCCAATCGTCCTAGTCAATTTTGACGAGCTGAATTGATTTCCCTGCTGCCGTTAATCCAATTTTTCCATGCTTAAGGGCGACTGCATCCTCGCCAAATATCTCGCGTCGCCAGCCTTTAAGCGCCGGGATATCGGCATCGTCATTGCGGGCGAGTTCATCTATGTCTTCAGAGTTGGCGATAAGCTTTTGCGCCACTGAATGTTTCTCACATTTCATTTTCAGAAGCACTTTGAGCAGGTCTGCTGCTGGCCCCGCTTTTGGAAAATTCCCGCGCGATTTTTGCGCTGGCGGGCATTGGTCGTTTGGAAGTGACAATCCGCGTGAAATCGCATCCAGAATATTTTGAGCGCTATCCCCTTTGGTTTGTCCACCATGGAGACCCCGCATGTTCTTAAGCTCTTCATGCGTTTTTGGTTTCTGGATCGCCAGTTCGATCACAGAGTCGTCCCTGGTAACTCTGTTGCGAGGAACGTCTCGGGTTTGAGCCTCTTCTTCGCGCCAGGCCGCTACTTCGCGCAGAATGGCAAGCATTCGCGGGTTGGGGTTCCGGACTTTTAGGCGCCGCCATGCTTCTCGAATTTCGAATTTATAGAGTGTCGGATCCAGCAGAGCAGCGAGTTCTTCCTGAACCCACTCCTCTCTACCGTTCTTTTGTAGAAGCCCAACAAGCCGCTCATAGACGACCCGAAGGTGAGTGACGTCGGCGAGCGCGTAATCGAGTTGCTTTTGTGACAAGGGACGACTTTGCCAATCGGTAAAACGCATCGATTTGTCGACTTGTTTCCCGGCTAGCTGAGATACCAGCGTTTCATATCCTACGGAATCGCCAAAACCACAGACCATCGCCGATATCTGTGTGTCGAAAACCGGCGACGGCAATTCGCCCATCAGTCTGTAGAAAATTTCAAAATCCTGACGTGCCGCGTGAAACACCTTGAGGATGTCTGGCTTTCGCATCAGGTCTAATAATGGTGTTAAATCAATACCTTCAGCTAGAGAGTCTATTGCGGCTTCTTCGTCGGGGCCGCCAACCTGGATCAGGCAAAGGCGTGGCCAATATGTTTTGTCGCGAAGAAACTCTGTATCGACAGTAATGAACTGGGCATTTGCCTGACGCTCACAAAATGCCGCGAGGGCATCGTTTTCAGTAATTAAGGACATTAGAGAGCTATACACAAATATTATGGCGTGTGAAAGAATTTGCTGCGCTCTATTTGTATAAATCCTTGACAAGACACGCCATTCTATGACCTTTGCCCCGCTGGTACGGCGTTTTTTTGCCTGGTGGGGAGCCCTATGCATCGATACAGAACACATAATTGCGGCGCTTTACGAATGGCAGATGCCGGTGCGACAGCGCGTCTCTCTGGCTGGATTCATAGAAAGCGTGATCACGGTAACCTGCTGTTCGTTGATCTACGGGATAATTTCGGTATTACCCAGTGCGTTGTTGATGTTTCGAGCCCTGTTTTTGTGGAATTAGAAGCGCTTCGACTTGAATCCGTGATTTGCGTAACCGGAGAAATTGTTCGCCGTAGCGATGAAACCATTAATTCGAATTTGCCGACTGGTGAAGTTGAATTGGTAATCGCTGATCTCGAACTTTTGGGACCAGCAGAACAGTTGCCGCTGCAGGTAAACTCAGATCAGGATTATGGAGAAGAAACCCGGCTGCGCTATCGCTTTCTTGACCTTCGTCGCGAAAGGCTCCATCGCAATATAAAATTGCGCTCGGACGTTATTTCGAGCATTCGCCGACGTATGACCGATCAGGGATTTACCGAGTTTCAGACACCAATTCTGACATCAACTTCTCCTGAAGGCGCGCGAGATTTCCTGGTGCCGAGCCGCGTGCATCCGGGGAACTTCTACGCACTACCGCAAGCGCCGCAGCAGTTCAAACAGCTGATCATGGTCGCGGGTTTTGATCGCTATTTCCAGATTGCGCCGTGTTTTCGGGATGAAGATGCTCGAGCTGACCGGTCACCTGGTGAGTTCTATCAGCTTGATATCGAGATGTCGTTTGTAACACAGGATGATGTTTTTGACGCGATTGAACCCGTTCTACACGGGATATTTGAAGACTTTGGCGGTGGAAAGAAAGTGACGCCATTGCCGTTCCCGCGAATTCCGTTTGCGGAATCTATGTTGAAGTACGGAAATGACAAACCGGACCTCCGAAATCCAATTGTTATGACTGATGTCACTGACGTTTGGCAGGGAACCGATTTTAAGATTTTTGCGGGGGCAATTGAAAAAGGGGCTGTTGTGCGGGCAATTCCGGCGCCCGGCGCCGCTGAAATGCCTCGCAGCTTCTTTGACAAGCTTAACGACTGGGCACGTGCAGAAGGTGCAGGCGGGCTGGGCTATATCATCTTTGGTGACGGTGAAGGGAAGGGACCGATCGCTAAGTTCCTTGATGTCGATCGGATGGATGCGCTGAAAGCGAAGGCTGGCGTCGGCGATGGAGATGCTGTCTTTTTTGCCTGCGGCCCTGAAGTGGAAGCCTCCAGGTTTGCGGGACAAGCCCGTGATAGAATTGGCGCGGAGCTTCGTCTGATTGATGATGATCGGTTCGATTTCTGCTGGATCGTTGATTATCCGATGTTCGAGCGCGATGAGCGCAATGGTAAGATTGAATTTAGCCACAACCCGTTTTCAATGCCACAAGGCGGGCTTGAGGCGCTTGAGAGCGACGATCCCCTCGAAATTAAGGCGTATCAATACGATATTGTTTGTAATGGTATTGAGCTATCTAGCGGCGCTATTCGGAATCATTTGCCTGAAATTATGTACAAAGCCTTTGCTATCGCTGGATACGACCAGAATGAGGTCGATACAAAGTTTAGCGGCATGATCAATGCTTTGAAATATGGGGCTCCGCCACATGGCGGTTCTGCCCCTGGTATTGACCGCATCGTGATGCTGTTGGCGGGTGAACAGAATATTCGCGAAGTGACAATGTTCCCGATGACGCAGCAGGCTCAAGACTTGATGATGTCAGCGCCTGCGGTGGTTGACGAAAACCATCTTGAAGAGCTTCATATTCGCGTTGTAATGCCGCCGACCAAGGAAGACTAACCCCTAGAATTGCAAGCTATTCACCAAAAAATACAACTGTGAATGTAAAGCTTCTCGTAGAATATTACGAAGTTCTAACGGCCAATGATGGTCCGAGCGTCCTCGTAATTGCTAAAGATCACATTCCAGATATCATTCTTCTCGATGTTATGATGCCGGGGATGGACGGTTATTAAGTTGGCAGAGGTTTAAAGAGCAATCCAGTTACCGCGCATACCCCGGTCGTTATGGTTGCAGCGCTGAACGAGGTAAAAGATCGAGTGCGTGGTCTCGAAGTTGGTGCTGACTACTTCCTGACGAAACTTGTTAATGACGTTGCGTCATTCGCCAGAATTAGGTCATTGGTGCGGCTTAAACGGGCAAACGAAGGGGACTATGACCTCTTGCTGGTCAGCGATGGAAATTGGTCTCAGGATGCGTTGAGGCTGTGTTCTCAATTACGCTCTGGGCCTGAAACCCAGCGCCGACCAATCCTGATTATGGTGCCTGATAGCGAGGATGACCGTCTCGCGAAAGCGTTGGAACTCGGTGTAAATAATTATCTCGTTCGTCCTATTGAACGCGACGAGCTGATATCGCGGTCGAGGACCTAAATCCGTCGACGGCGATATGAAGAACGGTTGCGCGACAACTATACATTTAGTGTTAATGCTGCTGTTACGGATAGTCTCACCAGCATGTATAACAGGCGTTATTTCGAGTCGCATTTTGCCCGTATCAGCGCAGGACTCGCGGAAGTAGGAAAGCCAATCTCCGCCTTGATGCTGGATATTGATCATTTCAAAAATGTCAACGATACGCATGGTCACGAAGCAGGCGATGAAATTTTGCAGGTCGTTGCGAAACGCATCCAAAGTAATATGCGGGGTTTTGACACCGCTGTTCAGTTAGGTGACGAAGAGTTTGTTGTTTTATTATCTAATTCGTCCCTCGCCGCGGGGGTAGCAGCTGCCGAAAGGCTCTGCCTATCGATTTCGAAAGAGAAAATTTTTGTCTCAAGTATGGATGGTGGCTTGGATATAACGGTGAGTATCGGTGTAGCCTGTATTCTGGCAGGCGAAAGTGATCTTGATAATCTACTTCGCCATGCCGATGCGGCCCTTTATGAAGCGAAGCATACGGGACGAAATAAGGTTATGACGGCAGCTGGCAACGTATCGTTACCTAAGGCTGGGGAGGCCGTTCAAGGAGCTTTGCCGTCACCAGAACGTCCTCTGTCTCCCGAGCTTGGTACCGGCTGATTTACACCGTTTTGTTGTCTCCGCAAAAATAAAAGCCGCCACGGAAATGCCGGGCGGCTTTTATGTCGTCAAAAAGCGCAAAAATTATTTAATCTTGGCTTCCTTAAACATTACGTGCTTGCGTACGACTGGATCGTATTTACGCATCTCAACCTTGTCGGTAAGTGTCCGGGGGTTTTTACGCGTGACATAGTAAAAGCCAGTATCAGCACTACTGACGAGCTTAATTTGTATTGAGTTAGCCTTGGCCATGACAATCGGCTCCGTACCCTAAATTCTGATGCGCGCAACATAATCTACAATCGCGCGCTGTCAAGTTTTTCACGCGTTAAATGACAGACCTATTTTCACCGTTCGGCTGGGTTCGTCGGTGGATGTACAATTGTGGATCTGTATATTTTATTATTCATTAACAACAGTTTGGCTGACTCCAGGTCGTCGACGGGACGTATCGACGAAGGAGGGCAGGCCGCTTTGCGCGCTTTTGAATAATGAGGCAGTTCTGCCTGCGGTCGATAAACATCTTGAACAGCGGATAAGTTCCCTTTGCCTTTGTTGAGAGAAATTTTTAGATTTTCTAGTTTGTCTCGCGAAACGTTTGTGCAAATAACAGGAACAATTCCCTGGGAATCCAGGGTTTGACCTGATGGCGCCAATACCCGGGCCCAGGTGAAATGATATTCAGCTGTATTGGGTAGGCGGACGATCGTTTGTACGCTCCCCTTGCCATAGGATGTCGATCCAATAACAGCAGCTCGTCCAGAATCTCTTAGGGCAGCAGCAACAATTTCCGCCGCCGAAGCGGACCGCCCGTTGATTAATACGGCCATCGGCATTCCTGCTAATAACTCGCTAGGTGTTGCGTCGAAAATCTGATTGCTTTCAGCATGCCGGCCCTTGGTCGAGATGATACGGCCCTTAACCATAAATAGATCGGCAACTGCAATAGCCTGATAAAGCAGACCACCAGGGTTGCTTCTAAGGTCAAGCACAATTCCTTTGAGATCTCTCCCCATTTCTTTGACGGCTTTTGTAATTGCGTTGCGGAGAGCGGTTACCGTTCCCTGGTTAAAAGTTTTGATGCGGATGATCACAATGTTCTGAGCGTGCCGACTTACGACGCTTTGCCGTATTACGCGGCCACGAATAACCGTTACGGAAAGTGGCTCTTCTAAATTTTCGCGGCTAATTCGGATTTGGACAGGTTCGGAAACCACTCCTCGCAATAACTTGACGACCCGTCCGACGGAGTGCCCTAAAATTGACTTGCCATCGATATGGGTGATCTGATCGTTCTCACGAAGACCGGCTTCTGCTGCAGGGTTGTGCGGTGTGACGTTGCGTATAATTACGCGGCCGTTTACCTGATCCAGCACGACTCCTATGCCGCCAAACCCATCTCGTGATTCTCGACTATGGCCAGCGGCTCTAGGTGGCAAATAGCGCGAATATCTGTCGGTGTTCTCGATAATGCCCGAAAGTAATAGCTTGTGGGTTTCGTCCTCGCTGAGTTGAGCGAGTGTTGAGGACTGCGAGCGTGCGCGATTCACGAGTTGAACAGTGAGGTCGACCCATTCGTGAATGTCTGTCTCTTCGGGTAACTTGAAGCTGGCTAGGGTGGAGCCATCCATACTGAGCGCAATGTGGGTTTTTTTTCGTTCTATATTTAATGTTGGGTCGCGAGCAATCAGCTTTTGTAGTCCATTGATCGACATTGCGTCTGGTTGCAATGGTTCAATATAACGGTCATTCAGGTTCTCTAGAGCGACTGTCAGAAGATTCCCGGAGTCCAGGTTGTTTTGTTTCTCGATTTCATTGGCACAGCCAGCGATTATCAAAAATCCGATGAAGCCAAGTATCCATCTAAAGGTTCGCATATAGAATTCTGACGAACAGGCCGACATTGAGTGCCCCGAGTTATTTTGATTACACTTGAAACACGGAAGTTAGCAGTAAGGATAACCTAAGTTTTCTAACGTCGTCTTTTCGTTCGGGGTCGTTTATCCCCCGTATTTTTACGTCTGTGACCAGGTTTTGTCGTTTTATTTTTTTCGGTTTTATGCTCGGCGGGTTCGATAAGCAATCCACCTGTTGCGATATTGGCTTCCTTGAGACGGACTTTGAGAAACTGTCCAAGCTTATACCCGGTGTTGGAGCCGTCGATGAATAGTCCTCTGCGGTCTTCATCAAACCGGTAATACCCGCCTTCCAGCGTTGAGACCGGGATCAATCCGCTGGCGCCGATAACAAGTAACTCTGCAAATAAGCCAAACCGCTCAACACCGGTAATTCGGGCATTGAACTCTGCGCCGACCCGTTCCGATAAGTAAATGGTCGCCAATCGATCGAATGCATCGCGTTCAGCCGCCATGGCGCGTCGTTCCGTCGTCGAAATATGTTCTCCTATTCCAGGGAAGTCATCGGCATCTTCATTTACCAGCCCACCATCGCCGAGGTTTAGGCCCAGAATGAGTGCGCGGTGTACAAGAAGGTCGGAGTAACGCCGAATTGGCGATGTGAAATGGGCGTATCGGCGCAGTGCCAGTCCGAAATGCCCTGCATTGTTAGGGCTATAGACGGCCTGGGATTGGCATCTAAGGATAGCGTCTTGAATGCCCATGAAATCCGGTCGCACCTTGGCCTTCTGTAGCAAATGCGCAAAGTGGCGTGGCCGGACAGCTTGCCCACCCCCGAGGTCGAGACCAATAGTTTTTAGGAATTTTCTCAGGGCGACAACACGGTCGGGTGCGGGGTCATCGTGGGTACGGTACATGCATGGCATTTTTGTTGCTTCTAATGTCTCAGCAGCACAAACATTCGCCAGGATCATGAATTCTTCAATAAGTCGATGGCTGTCCAAGCGGATGCGAACATCAACCCCCGAAATTGTACCGTCTTGCTCGACCCTGATTTTGCGCTCCGGTAGATCGAGATCGATTACCCCTCTTGCGTGGCGGGCATCATTCAGGGCGTCAAAGGCACCATAGAGATTGGTGATGAGATTTGCCGGAACCGAAGGGGTATCTTCCTCTATGATATCGTTTCGCAAATTCTGCACCTGATTGTAGGTGAGGCGAGCCGCTGATCGCATCATTGCCCGTCGAAACTCGTGGCGAGACTTCTGGCCCTTGTCATCAATCCAAATGTCAACTGTAAGGCAGGGCCGATCCTCGTTAGGTACAAGGGAGCACCATCCGTTAGATAACTCTTCCGGTAGCATCGGGATGACAGTTGTTGGAAAATATACCGAGTTGCCGCGCTCCTGAGCCACCTTGTCTAAGGCATCATCTGGATGAACATAGGAAGCGACATCGGCAATCGCGACCATCAAATGCCAGCCATCGTCGTCGTCATTTCGTTCTGCCCAGACGGCGTCATCGAAATCCCGGGCTGTTTCATCATCAATTGTAACGAGCGGAACCTTTCTAAGGTCTTCCCGTCCATCCATTGACGCGGCACCGGATTGTTTTGCTTGTTGAATAGCGGGGGCAGGGAATGTTTTTGGTATCTCGTGTTTGGCAATGAGGGCAGGGACGATCGAAGACGGGTCGCTGCTGTCGCCAAATTTTGCGATGACGCGGGCGAGGGGAAGGCCGTGCTCGCGGCCCGGGGCTGTTTCACATTCGACGAGTTCGCCGTCTTCCGCGCCGCCAGTCTCCCGGCTATTGACCATAAAATTGGTTTTGAGGCGTCTGTCGGCGGGCTCAACGATGCCGCTATCGGGGTGCTGTCGAAAAATTCCTATTATGTTCGACGGCCTTTGTTCCAGCCGTTTGATGATGTGCGCGAGGTATCCACCACGTTTTTGCTCAAGCCGGGCGAGAACTTTGTCGCCGATGCCGGGTGCTGGCCCTTTGAGGCCGCGCGTATTAACGCGAATCTGGGGTGGCGCCTTTTCGAAACGTTGATCGGTCGGCCGTAAAATTAGATCGCCGTCATCATCGAGGCCGCTGACCTCCAATACAGAGACTGATGGAAGGTGGTCAGTCGCCATGTAACGCCTATTTCGACCGCGCCTAATTTTGCCTGCTTCGGCAAGTGTTTCCAGCATAGAGCCTAGCGCCCGACGTTCTGACGTGGCGAGTTTAAAACTTCGTGCGAGCTCCCTGCGGCCTAAGGCTTTGCCGCTTTTGTTGATAAGCTCAACAAGAGCTTCTTCTGTAGGAAGGGAGCCGCTTGTTTTGGGATCTGCCACGTTGTTGGCAGATCAGCTGCTGGTTTTTGGCTTGGCGGCTTTCTTGCGTAAAGCCTTTTTAGCAACTTTCTTAGAAGCTTTCTTAGAAGCTTTCTTTTTCCCCGTTTTCCCTTTTGCGGCGCGGGCAGCGAGAAGTTCTACAGCCTGTTCCAGCGTGATCGATTCTTCAGTTTCGGATTTAGGGACCGAGGCATTGATACTGCCATGTTTGACATAGGGGCCGTACCTGCCTTTGAAGACGCCGACCGGTTTGCCGTCCGCTGGATGCGTCCCAAGGTCGCGTAGTGCAGTTGCGGCCCCTCGGCTTTTGGGTGGTTTTTCTTTGATGACCGTTACGGCACGATTCAACCCAATCGAGAGAACATCCTCATCAGGTCCGAGCGATGTGTATGCAGGTCCCACTTTAAGATAGGGGCCATAGCGTCCGATTCCTGCCTGGATCATTTCCCCGGTTTCAGGGTGCTGGCCGATATCGCGCGGTAAGGCGAGAAGGGCTAACGCGATCTCCAACGTTACTTCCATTGGTGAGAAATTCTTGAGAAGAGTGGCGCGCTTGGGCTTTTGCTTACCTTCAGGCTCTCCGAGCTGAATATAAAAACCAAAGGGTCCTTTGCGCAGCGTTACGTCTTTCTCGGTGTCTGGGTCTATGCCCAATACTTTAGGCAAAGCCATGCCGGCGATTTCATCATCTTCGGCGCTAGCCACTGAAAGGGGGCGTGTGTAGCTGCATTCGGGATAGTTGCTGCAGCCGATAAAGGGGCCGCCCTTACCGAGCTTGAGGCCGAGGCGTCCATCCTTGCAGGACGGGCACACTCGCGTATCAGAACCATCCTCACGGGGCGGAAAGAAATGTGGTCCGAGATCAGCATCGAGAGTGTCGATGACATCGGAAATTTTGAGACCTTCGGTTCCTTTGATGGCCTCGTAAAAATCAACCCAAAAGTCACGAAGGACTTGTTTCCAGTTTGTATCGCCACTGGCGACTAGATCCAGCCGGTCTTCGAGGTCGGCAGTGAAGTTGTATTCGACATAACGTTCAAAATAGCCCGACAGGAACGCGGTTACGACGCGGCCACGGTTCTCTGGCTCGAAACGTTTGTTTTCGAGGCGAACATAATTTCGATCCTGGAGTACTGTAATAATCGACGCATAGGTCGACGGCCGCCCAATACCCAGCTCTTCCATCTTGCGAACGAGGCTCGCTTCGGTAAAGCGCGGCGGTGGTTTGGTGAAATGCTGTTCAGGTCGGACTTCCCCGGTTGTCAGAGTTTCCCCTTCCATGACACGAGGTAGGATGTTTGAGGCGCCATCATCGTCGTCGGCAGGATCGTCACGATCTTCCTGGTACAGCTTCAGAAACCCATCAAAGACGATAACCGAGCCCGTAGCGCGCATAATCGATTTACGGTCAGACGTTGCAGAATCTATGGCCACCTGTTCGAGGGCAGCCTTCTGCATTGAGCTGGCCATAGCTCGCTTCCAGATAAGCTCGTAAAGACGCCGTCCGTCGTCATCCAAATAAGACGCCATCTCTTTTGGTTGTCTTGTGAAATTTGTCGGTCGGACGGCCTCATGAGCCTCCTGAGCATTCTTTGATCGATTGCGGAATACATTAGGCGTGTCTGGTACATATTCAGCACCAAACTGATCTCGAATTAGGTTTCGGCTGCCAGTGATGGCTTCCTGCGCCATCGAAATACTATCCGTCCGCATGTAGGTGATCAGACCAACAGTCTCACCGCCAATATCAACTCCCTCGTAAAGGCGTTGTGCAATTCGCATGGTCCTTGCAGTTCCAAAGCCCAGCTTTCGTGAGGCTTCCTGCTGCAGCGTCGATGTCGTGAAGGGCGGTTGTGGGTTGCGGAAAGTTGATTTGCGTTCGATCGAGGCGACCCTGAAATCACCCGCCTTGACCGCATCAGCGGCCCGGTTCGCGGTGTCAGCATTTGCGAGTGAAAAACGGTTGAGCTTCTCGCCCTCGAAATGGGTCATGCGTGACGTCATGATACCGCCTTGGCGGGTCGTGAAATCAGCTTCCAGGGACCAATATTCCTGTGGAATAAATTTTTCGATTTCGCTTTCGCGCTCGCTGATCAATCGGAGTGCCACGGATTGAACACGTCCAGCAGAACGGCTGCCCGGTAGTTTGCGCCAAAGAACCGGCGATAGCGTAAAGCCCACCAAGTAGTCCAATGCCCGACGAGCGAGGTAGGCTTCGATTAAGCCGTGATCGAGCTCGCGGGGTTCCTGCATGGCCTGCAGAACAGCGTCTTTGGTAATCTCATGAAAGACAATGCGCTGAACCTTTACGCCGTCGAGGACATCGCGGTCTTCGAGAACTTCCTGGACATGCCAGGAAATTGCCTCGCCTTCGCGATCGGGATCAGTAGCGAGGTATAAATTGTCGGCGCCGCGCGTCGCGTCAATGATGGCTTTTAGATGCTTTTCAGAATTATCACCAATCTGCCAGAGCATATTAAAGTCCTGCTCTGGATCAACAGATCCGTTCTTCGGCGGTAGATCTCGCACGTGTCCATAACTTGCGAGCACGATAAAATTGCTGCCGAGATATTTATTGATCGTCTTGGCTTTGGCCGGCGACTCTACTACGACAACATCCATGGCGACTCTATTTCTAGCTAAAAATTCCC
The DNA here is from genome assembly GCA_905182615.1 of Alphaproteobacteria bacterium UBA2964. Lineage (GTDB taxonomy): Bacteria > Pseudomonadota > Alphaproteobacteria > MPNO01 > UBA2964 > UBA2964. The sequence continues at coordinate 15,285 of CAJJCG010000068.1, forward strand.
GTCACGTCTCCCGTGAACGAACGGATGCTATCTCTTATTAGGCTGCTGGATCGTTCACGACGTCAACGAAACCATGTTTCCCGGATGGCGCTCCAATCGTCCCGCGAGCTCTAACTCGAGGAGTACCGTTAGCACAACGGCGGGTGACAATTGGCACTCACGAAGCAGTTCGTCAATACTTACCGCGACGGGGCCCAATAATTCATAACCTCATCATGGGCCCCGGCGGTTTCGGTTTTCGAAATGTTCTTAGTCGTTTCTGGCAGTAGTTTTACAAATCCCTGAGATGCCGCGACGGTCTTCAACATCTTAGAAATCTGCGAAATAATATCCTGCGGAGTTTCCATAAGTATGGCTCTATCGCGTAACAGGCCATTGGTTCCTTTATGGCGCGGGTCGCGTGGCGAGTCGCGGACAGAAAAAACTTCTCTGCCCTGTTCCAGTGCCACTCGTGCGGTGATGAGTAAACCTGACCGTAACGCTGGTTCGACGTCGAGGACGCCAAACGACAGGCCTGAAATAAGCCTGTTTCGCCGTGGAAAATGCCTGGCCGTTGGCGATATCCCAAAAGGTTGTTCTCTTCTGACGGTCCCTGATTGCACAATTTTTTCATACAGGGCCCCATTTTCGCGGGGGTAGACGATGTCAATTTCGCTGGCGACTACGGCAATCGTGCCTGTGTCGAGAACGTCATTATGCGCTGCCGTATCGATCCCGCGTGCGAGTCTCTAGGAGATGACGAGCCCGGCCTTCCCAAGGGCGCCTGATATTTCGCGCGCGAAGACCCGGCCGGCGGCTGACGCATTGCGGGCGCCAACGATACCAAGTGAAGGCTTGTTGAGCACCGAATACCTAGAGTAGCGGAGGTGGATCGTTAATTATTGAAAGAGCTTGAGGGTATTCTGGTTTGCATAAAGCGATGAGGGTGACTCCGCGTTCTTCCAGGACGGAAAGTTCATCATCCGCTTCGAATTCTGGGATGATCCGAATAGCGCGCTTCTTACCGCCACGGCGTGTCAGTATCAGATTGAAAAATTAGGGGGCGCTATCTTCTGATAAAGGTTTGTCAGACTTTGAACCGATCTTTGTTTCATCGCCCTTTATCAATCGCTTGATATTTGCGTGATGCCGGAT
>CAJJCG010000069.1 GCA_905182615.1 Alphaproteobacteria bacterium UBA2964
GACGAAAAAAAAACACATATACCTGAAACGGACACCGACGAGGCTGTCCCGGTAGCCAAGCCGGAGGCTGATCGCAAGACTGCAGAGACACCTGCCGCTAAACCGTCTTTTGACCGCAAGGCTGAGAAACCCCAAGCGGCTGGGACGACGGTCATCGGCGCACCGTGGAAATTCGTCTCTATTCTGTTTCTTCTTCTCGTGTTGGCGACTTCCTATATAGCCTGGCCACTTTGGGGCCCGAGCCTTCCTGATTTTGTGCGTACGCTTCTGGCTCCTGTCATGGATGCAGGCCGTACCGCTGCAGTGACATCACGTGTCGATGTGCTGACTAAGAGAATGATAGTTGTTGAAAAAGATTTGGCGATCGTCAAAGCGGAATTGACCAAGAAAAAGAACGCCGTTTCAGTGGCCGCCTTTAGCGCATCCAATGACGCGATCAAGAAGATCGACGCTGGTCAACAAGTACTGGCGTCAGATGTCAAATCACTGACTGGACGCTTTAACGATATCGACAAAAAGATCGGCGCCCTGACATCCTTGCCCGCGGGGCTTGATGCTGCAAAAGGAATTGCTGCGCTTCAGGCAAATTCCAGCAATAAAATGGCATCTCTGCAAAAAGAGAACACAGTCCTTCAGGCGTTGATTAAAGGTCTCGGTGGCCGGATAGCCGCGTTGGAAGTTCGCCCCAGCAATGTCACGGGGCCCGGAAAAAGTAATGCGCTGTTGCTGGCGGTTGGTCAGCTTCGTGATACCGCGCGGACTGCTAACGGGTTTGTAGCGCCTTTCGCAACGGTCGCAGCACTGGCCGGGGCCACACCGGCTCATAAATCTGCGTTGGCGATTTTAAAGAAACATGCGGCAAAAGGCGTTCCCGACTTGCCAATACTGCAGCGCCAGTTTGACCAGTTGTCTGGTGATATTGTTCGGGCCAGCTATACGCCTGCTGGTGATGGATGGATCGACCAGACGCTGTTTAAAATTTCTAGGCTCGTAACCTTCCGGCGCACCGGTGAAGCGGGCGCTCGGAAAGACGACATCGCCGGTTTGGTTGCCCGGGTTGAGCTTCGGTTGGCGGCCGGTGATCTGAAATCGGCAATTGGCATCGTCAAAAAATTAACCGACGGCCCACAGAAAATTTCGCAGAAATGGCTAAAGTCAGCAGAGGGTCGTCTGTCCGTTGATGATGCGATTACCAACCTGTTTCAAAACGCCCTGAAAGGCGTCCGTGTATCAGGAGCCTCTGGCGGATGATCCGTACGATTGTCTTTGTCGTTTTAGCGGCGCTGGTGGTCTCGGGTGCCGTATGGTTGGCGGAGCACCCAGGTAACGTGACGATGGCCTGGGGCGATATCCGGGGCGACGTAGATATGGCTGTTGTTTTTGGGGCCCTGTTGTTGTTTGCCGTTATTGTAGCGCTGCTCTATCGCGTTTGGTGGAGCGCCCGGCGCGTGCCGAAGGCAATTTCCAATTCGCGTCAACGGGGTAAGCAAGTGCGTGGTTATAAAGCCCTGACACAGGGTATGGTGGCAGTTGCGGCAGGCGATGCTAATGAAGCACGTCGTCAGGCAAAGAAGGCGGACCTCCTACTTGGCGCGCCACCTCTGACAATGTTGCTGTCGGCGCAAGCGGCGCAGCTCAATGGTGATGAGGTGGCCGCGAAACGCTATTTCGATGCGATGCTCAAGCTACCAGAAACAGCGTTTCTCGGGTTGCGAGGGTTGTTAATGCAGGCTGAACGGGACGGTGATATAACCGCCGCGTTGGCTTATGCTGATCGGGCTAAAAACCTGCAGCCAAAAACGCCCTGGGTTTTAACTAAGCTATTTGACCTACAGGTGCGCCAGGGCCAATGGCAGGCGGCGCTAAAAACTCTAGACCAGGCGATCAAAACCGGCGCTATTAAAAACACCGATGATCAGGGGTTGCGCGCTGCCATTCTGCTGGGCTGCAGTCTTGAAGCAGAGACTGCGGGAAACAAAGCAGGCGCTTTGGCGTTTGCTGAAAAAGCTCATAAGCAACAACCTGATCATTTGCCGTCCATCGTGCGTCGGGCATCGTTGTTGAACGACGCTGGCAAGACACGTGGTCTAATAAAGTTGATCCAGGATGCCTGGGTCCGCGCACCGCACCCCAAGCTGGCAGAATTCTATGTAGGTGGCGACGCGGCATCAGATGCTCTGACGGGCGTTAAAAAATTCGAAAAATTGCGCGAAGCCAATCCCGACCACCCAGAGAGTCGCATAGCGCTGGTGCGGGCGTTGATT
>CAJJCG010000070.1 GCA_905182615.1 Alphaproteobacteria bacterium UBA2964
CAAAAGGTCAAGCAAGGTTATCAACTCTCGATTGAAGCAATCGATTATGATGCTGCTGGGAAGGTAACCGTTGGTGGCAAGGCCACAGCAAACGTCAGATTGCGCCTTTATATCGACAACAAACTTGTTGGCGTAACGACGTCTGACGCTATGGGACAATGGCATATTTCGCCTGAGGACAACTTGTCGCCTGGCTTATACTCGTTGCGGGCGGATCATGTTGGCGATAAGGGCAAAGTTATAACAAGAGTCGAAACGCGATTTGCGCGTGCGGCACCTCTAAAGGAGAGGCCTAATAAGGGGGTTGTTTTCGTTAAGACAGGAAACAGTCTGTGGCGGTTAGCGCGGGAAGCCTACGGTGCCGGCACTCGATATACGGTGATTTATGAAGCAAACCGGGAACAAATTCGAAACCCAGATTTAATTTACCCGGGGCAGGTTTTCTTTGTGCCCAACGTAAATTAGGCCGTTACGGCTTTCGGCACTATGTAGCTATTTACAAGGTCATTAATTGGTTTGAGGGCAACTGAGAATACAGTGGCACCTGCCGCGACCATCGCCGTAGACGGTATTCCATCGAAGATAATTTGACCCGGCACAACGATTGATTGGTTACGATCAAGCGATATATCTGAGTAAAGAATTTGCGAGCTCGCATCAATAATTTTGCTGAGTTGGCGCCGGATTTTTTTCGATTGGACCCGAAAGGGTAGTTCGCCAAGCCGGCCAAGAACCACCATTTGGGCGCCACTTTCCGGAGAACGCAGGATTGCTGTATCAAAAAATTGTTTCAAAACTGTTGAAACGGAACATCGCCGGGATTGGCAAACAATGTGATGACAACAGCATGAGATTGCTGTCAATCATACTTGCTTCTTCGAAATCTTGGGCTGCATCGACCATTGGCTGGACGCCTACTCACTGATTATAGACTGGAAATGTCCCGATGAAACCTTCCTAAATTTTCACTCTTAAGATATCACTAAATGCGCTAAATTTCTCCGATTTCGGTGCTTAATTCGTCTCAGCCCATATTTTTTTAAGATCGTCGCGTAAGACCTTGCCGCGATCTGATTTGGGGAGCTCATCCACCAAATAAACGCTTTTGGGTGACTTGAATTCCGGCAACGACTGATTGCAATGTGCCAGCACGTCTTCCGACAAAATATTCTCACCCGGTTTAGCGACAATGTAGCAGGTAACTTCTTCGCCATATATTTTGTCGGGAATGCCGACTGCCGCAGCTTCTCGTATTTGAGGGTGTTGCATTAACACATTGTCGATTTCTAGCGGTGCGATGTTTACCCCACCGCGTATGATTATGTCCTTTGTTCGTCCGGTCACTCGAACAAAGCCGTCTTCATCAATGATGGCGAGATCTCCGGTCCGCATGCGGACAGTTCTTTGGTCTTCCCACTCACCTTCTGGGGAAATAGTGGCCACGCAGGTTTGCGGGCCGCCAATCGTGACTTCACCTTCGGTGCCGGGGGGGCAGCCCTGGTCTGCAGAGTCTACGATAAGGAATTCTTGATGTTTAGACGGTGGGCCAACTGTCCCCATTTGCCGTTTATAGTGGCGGTTGCCACAAATCCAGCCTGCTTCTGACATGCCGTAGAGCTGGAGAAGGGTAACGCCATACATTTTCTCAAACTGTTTCCATTGTTCTGGCGATAGGGGCGCCGTTGAGCAGGTCATCAAACGCAATGATGGAATGTCGTCAGCTGTAATGCCCGTCGGTTCGTTGAGAAGCATATTTACAACGGTTGGAACACCGGCGGCGAACGTTAGCTCATGTATTTTGATCCATTCGAAGAACCGGCTACGCGAGAAACGCGGTGCCATATACATGGAAAGCCCCGTTTCAATCCACGGCATAAGGCTAAGAACTTGTGCAGAATTCCATCCAAATGAGCGGTACTCAAGGGTGCGGTCATCGCCGGTTAGTCCTAGAAAATCGATCGTATTCAAACCGTTGAGCCAATAGGCCATGTGGTTGTAGACGACACATTTGGGACGGGACGTGGTACCTGATGTGCAGAAGATACAGGAGATATCGTCTGGGCCGTTTTCTGTCTCCACAGCGATCTGGTTATCCGTCGCTGCAACGGCCGTAAAAAACTCTGCCTGATCAGTTCCGGTAATGGTTCCATCTCCCCACCGATCAAACCGCATGACCTCGCCACCAACGCCATCCGTTAAGGCGGCACCGTCGAGGTCGGTGTGCCAGAGTGTTAGCTTGGGCTCAATGGATTGCAGTAATTCTTTGATGTGGCCGGAATTGATTTCGACGTTTAGAGGGCATACGACAGCGCCAAGTCGCCAGATACCCATCCAGATGATCATTTTATCCAGACTCTCGTCTGCAAGGAGACCGACCCGGTCTCCCTTTTGGATGCCACGTGAGACGAGATAGCGAGCTATTTGGTCTGCGTTGTCGGCAAGCTTTCCCCAACTTATAGAACGGTCCTGCTCCAGGTCATAAAGCGAAATCTTATTAGGATGTTGCTGACGATATTTGTCGAGGACACCGCGGATTGATAAAAAAGGAATGGCCAGCTCGGGCTGGATAAATTGATGTGCCACAATTGCCTCTAAAATTAAATTTTGAGGCCGCATTGTTTTCGGCTGAGGGCACCCCGTCAAGAGGCAGTACGCGGGATCACCCTGTTATGTGGCGAGTGCTCAGTTTCGCCAGCCCGCGACGTTGGACCGAAGCATCAGCGCGCAGGGTTTTTTTGATATGCGTGAAAATGGTGGCGAAGCCGAGCCTTAATGCGATGGCGGTAGAAATCTGGACCCATAATTGTGTCGAGGGCGCGCCAAAGGAGATTCCTCTGGTGGCAAAGTCAATGATGATCTGCAGATAGAATACCGGATGAGCGGCGCAATGGCGTCCCCGTTATTAAAAATCCGCAAACGTTTGTCTGCCGTCAGCGGCTATGGAACAAATTAGCGAGATTGTATAAGGGAGGATTTCTGGTTCACCGCAGTGACCGAAGGGAACGAAGATGAGACAGAAATCGCAGACACGACAGACGGGTGCCGCCAAGGCGATCAAGGACATTCGCTGGACTACCCGCAAGCAGTATTAAGCAGAAGAAAAATCCGCATCCTA
>CAJJCG010000071.1 GCA_905182615.1 Alphaproteobacteria bacterium UBA2964
GTGACGTTAAATCCAGCGGAATTAGCTCGGACAACAGACGACATGCCGATATGCATGAGCTGAATTTTGTCTGTCGAAAGGGCCGGACCGGTTTCGCTGCCGCCAACCATTTTTACGACCTCAAAACCGAGGTCATTTTGTTTATAGAGACCGGCGGCTTCTGCCATCCAGATGGCAAAAAATGTATTGGCTGGTGAAGCTTCGCCTACTTTAAAAGTAATCATTTTTTAGTTCCGATTTTATTGGTTATTTCCCTGTTAAACCTCTGACCGCGCGCGAAAGCTCGCTTTCGGGGTCGAGATACTGATTGATGGTCGTGAAATGGTGTTTGCCTTCCATGATCCAGCCTTTGACGTCCATACCCTTTGCGGACCAAGCGTCAGCAAGCTCTGTGGTTTGGCGGATAAACTCCGGACCTTCGATGCCGCCAGCCACAGCCAAAAGGGGACCAGCGTGTTTGGGGTCCATAAACAGCGTACTGAATTCGGCGGCTTCTTCCGGCGAGAATTGTAACTCGTCGTTCTGAAAGGAAAGCCGTACGGGGTCGAGGTCACTCACACCGCTAATACTGCAGCCGCCTTTAACTAGATCTTTTGGTAAGCCGTCACCATAAGATGGCCAGTCGGTCTGCATCATCATTGCAGTGATATGGCCACCAGCAGAATGACCTGAGATAGTGATGTTGTTCTTATCGCCGCCAAAACTATCGGCATTACGCCAAACCCATTCCATTGAGGCGCAGCACCGGTCGATTAATGTGCCCATCCGGACCGAAGGGATCAGGGGGTATTCGACAACAATCGTCGTCAGGCCATGGGGAACAAAGGGCTTGGCGACAAATCCGAAATCGTTCTTAGTATTGGATTTCCAGTAGCCACCGTGAAAAAACACATGGATTGGCCTCGGGCCGTCGCCCTCGGCGATATAAATGTCGAGAAGGTCGGTTTCGCCCTCGCCGAACTTAACGTCAAGGCGGCATTCATATTCGGCTTTGGCTTCGTCGGATCCGACAACTTGTGCGGCTTTGCAGTCTGCTGTATCCGGAAACCGTCCGCGATTATTATATTCAATATCGAGTGATTCTTGATTGTAGTCGCGGTAAATAACGCCATCCATAACCGTTCTCCCTAATTTATGTCTTTGTTGGATGAAATATAGAAGGCGGTTACGGGGCGGTCAAAGGACGAGTTCTGTTGACCATCCGGCACAATGTGTGAAAATGGTGAAATCAAGAGGGAGACGAAGCTTATGGCAGATACAGACGATCCACGCCGCGGTTATCACGATATTGGTGGGAAGGATTATGGCGCCATCGACCCGGACGTGACGGAGATGAAGCCTTGGGAACGCCAATCGACGGCGATAAGCAATGCGCTGGGAGCGGCTGGCCGACATATCTATGTGACCGATGAATCAAGGCGGGCGCGCGAACAAATGGGCGAGCCGCTTTATAGCGACCTCGATTATTATGAACGTTCGACAGAATCGATGAAGATGATCCTTGTCGAGAAAGGTCTGTTTAGCGAAGAAGAACTTGAAGCCCGCATGAGTGAGATTGCAGGACGCATGGCGGAGGCCCGGAAATGAGTGGAAATTTTGCCCCTGGAGATACCGTTCAAGTTATCTCTACCCACCCACCAGGCCATCGGCGCACACCGTATTACATTCGTGGCAAAACCGGTGAAATCGAACGTGTATGCGGTGACTTTGCCAATCCTGAAGAGTTGGCCTACGGATTTGATGGATTGCCCAAAAAGACTTTGTACCGGGTTCGTTTTAAACAAACGCATGTTTGGTCTGATTATGCTGGACCGGAATCGGACACAGTAGACGTCGATATTTACGAACATTGGTTGCTGCCCGCATAAAGCGGGAAGACAGGAGAGATCAGATGGCGGAAGAACGCGGAACTCACGACCACGATCATGACCACGACCATGATCATGACCTTACATTTCAGCCCAATATCGAGGATACTGAAGCAGGCCGATATGAGTTGATGACCTATGCCATTCGCGAGTTGCTGATGGAAAAAGGACATTTGACGCCGGACGAACTTCGCGCTGCGCAGGAGAAGGTTGAGTCTCTGCAGCATTCTGACGGTGCGAAAGTCATCGCCAAGGCGTGGACCGACGTAGATTTTAAAAATCGTTTGCTGGATGACGGCAATGCCGCGTTAGCGGAAGTTGGTGTCGATGCCGGTGCGGCAAAGATGACAGTTGTCGAAAACACCGAAGACGTACAGAACGTCGTCGTATGTACTCTGTGTTCCTGTTATCCGCGTGCCGTATTGGGCATGCCGCCGGATTGGTATCGTAGCAAAAGCTATCGTTCCAGGGTTGTCATTGAGCCGCGTCAGGTTCTTTCCGAGTTTGGTACGAACGTTCCTGACGATATGACCGTTCGGGTCCATGATAGCCTGGCTGATTTGCGGTATTTGGTGATCCCACGGCGGCCGGAAGGCACCGATGGCTGGAGCGAAGATCAGCTGGCGGCGATTGTCACGCGGGATACCATGGTTGGTGTTGCGAATCCGATAGCCTCTTAATCACCTGACAGTTTGCTAAGCCGCAGCGGTCAATTCAGGGAGTAGCGACTATGCCCGACACCTATGTCGGCAAGAAAATAACACGTCTTGAAGACGATATTCTGTTGGCTGGTGAGGCGACTTTTATCGACGATATCCAGCTCGATGGTATGCTGCATCTTGCTGTTGTTAGAAGCCAGGTGGCGCATGCCCGGATTGCCTCGATTAATGTATCGGCGGCACGGGATCTCCCCGGTGTAGCTGCGGTTTACACAATTGACGATTTACTGCCTGTTTTATCGCAGGAACGCATACCAGAGAATTTTCCGACACCGGGCGACCGGGTGGATGTTGGGCCCTATGTTCTGGCGCGAGGTGAAGTGTGTTATGTCGGCGAACCCATTGTCGCCGTGATCGCAGAAAACCGCTATGTCGCGGAAGATGCCGCGCAGCTCGTTGTCGTCGATTACGATCCTTTGCCAGTGCTGGCCGACCCCCGAGACGCTGCTAAGCCTGACGCGCCGCTGGTTAATTCACGTCAGGCAGAGCCCGGGAATATTGTCCAAGACCTGGATTTTGGTCACGGTGATGCCGACAAGGCCTTTGCGAATGCTGCGCATGTTGTCAGGTCGGAGCTTTATCAGCATCGCGGCGTTTCCAACTCTATGGAATGTCGCGGTAGCATCGCTCGGTATGATCCTCTGCGAAAAACTTTTACCATGTGGAGCTCCTGTCAGGCACCGCATTCCCATCGCAGCGTCTTGGTCTATTTGTTAGGTCTCGACGAGGCTCAGATACGGGTCATTGTGCCCAGTATCGGCGGCGGTTTTGGCCCTAAATTATTGTTCTATCCTGAGGATGGGATTATTAGTGCTGCAGCTCTGCTGTTGGGACGTCCGATTAAATGGATCGAAGACCGGCGGGAACATTTGATCACCACGACTCAGGAACGTGACCAATTCTGGGATGTCGAAATGGCTCTCGACGCCGAAGGAAAAATCCTCGGGCTTCGCGGTCAGATGTATCATGACCAGGGTGCCTATACCGCGCGCGGTTTTAATATACCGTTCAGTGCGGCGACGACGATCCTCGGCCCATACGTTATTCCCAATTACGCGCTAAACGTGATCGTCGCGCATACCAACAAGGTGCCTGCGACTTCGATGCGGGGGGCTGGCCATCCGCAGGGCTGTTTCACGATGGAGCGCATGATTGATCGCGCTGCCGATGCCGCGGGGATAGACCGTACTATCGTGCGGGAACGCAATTTGATCCGCTTCGAAGATATGCCTTACGCCCATCCGCTGAAGACTCAGGCGGGACAACAGATTGTCTATGACAGCGGTAATTACGAAAAATGCCAAGGCGATCTGCTGGAGGCGTTGGATTATGCCGGATTTCGCGCACGTCAGGCCGCAGCGCTTGCAAATGGTCGTTATCTAGGCCTTGGCATCGCAAATTATGTAAAGCCGACGGGGCGCGGGCCGTTTGAAACCGGGATCGTTCGCATAGGAACATCAGGAAAGATCTCTGTTTATACCGGCGGTATCGCCATGGGGCAGGGATTCCAGACAGCAATGTCCCAAATCGTTGCAGATCAACTCGGTGTCAGCCCGGCGGACGTAACAATTGTTCATGGTGACACGCAGAACGTTACGCAGGGTTTTGGTGGTTTTGCCAGTCGTCAGACGGTTTGCGCGGGGTCGTCCATCCATTTGGCGGCGGGTGCCGTGCGGAAGAAAGTTCTGGCTATTGCTGCTCACCTTTTGGAAGCCTCGGCAGAAGATTTGGAACTGGTCGATGGCAAAGTCTTTGTCAAAGGCGTGCCCGGGATGGCTGTTGGATTTCAGGAAATTGCCAGCGCCGTTGCGGGGGTTCCTGGTTATGCGCTGCCAGAAGGGATCACGCCGGGACTTGAGGCGGAGGCAAGCTTCATGCCCGACAATGTCGCGTACGCCAACGGATCGCATGGTGCAGAGCTAGAGGTTGATATTGGTACCGGTCATGTGCGGATAAAACGCTATGTGATCGTTCACGATAGTGGCCGGCTGATTAATCCGTTTATTGTTGATGGGCAGGTTCATGGCGGTGTTACGCTTGGATTGGGACACGCCTTGTTCGAAAATATGATCTATGACGATCAGGCGATGCCGCAATCGACGAACCTGGCGGAATATCTGATCCCGACGGCTCCCGAAGTGCCAAATTACGAAATTATCCATCAGGAATCGGTGACTGATCGTAATCCCATCGGCGTTAAGGGTGTCGGGGAATGCGGCGTCATGACCGCGGCGCCCGCTATTTTGTCGGCGATCGAGAGTGCGCTGCAGGACTTCGATATCAAGCTCGACAAATACCCCGTGACGCCTTCAGATATAATTTCAAAAATTCAGGCGGCGGGTTAATAGCCAAATTAATCACAGCGGGGAGAACAAGGTAATGGCGCGTACCTCAGAAGTTTCACGCGATGACATGAGCCCAGATCAGCAGAAGGTTTATGACGCGATTGCTGGAGGGCCGCGTGGCGGCGTCCGTGGGCCGTTTCTGCCTCTCTTGAACAGTCCAGAGCTCGCGGACAAGGTCCAGAAACTCGGGCAGTTTGTTCGTTATGAATGTTCTATCCCGTGGAAATTACGGGAGTTGGCTATTCTGGTGACGGCTTATCACTGGAAGGCTCAATATGAGTGGTTCGCGCATGAGAGCGAGGCAAAGAGCGCTGGGCTGGCCGACAGCATCATCGATGCTATTCGGGACGGTTTTCGCCCAACATTTGAAGATGCCGCAGAAGAAGAAATCTACGATTTCTGTTCTGAGCTCTACGCGAGTAAGCGCATCAGCGAAAATGTTTATCAAAAAGTCGCTGACCGACATGGTGCGCAAGGCGCAACGGACTTGGCCGGTCTTCTGGGCCATTACAATCTAATCGCCATCACCCTCAATATCTTTGACGTTGAGGTGCCGGGTGGCATCACGCCACTCGCGTTATAGCGTCGTCGCTTCTGCTAAAATGTCGCGTCTGACGCCAGCCAGGCATCAGTGATTTCTTCGGCGGTGGCGAACCAGACTTCGTCGTGTTCCTGAATATAATCCAGAGCGGATTTTAAGACGCCGATACGGTGCGAAACGCCAATGACGAAAGGGTGCAGGGAGATCGCCATAACCCGAGCTGACTCAGCACCTTCTTCGTAAAGCGTGTCAAACTGACTGCGGATCATCTTCTCAAACTCATCATTTGAACGTCCGGCACGGAATTGCGGGAGATCGTTGATTTCGGTCGAATAGGGCAGAGAGACAATCTTCTTATCACCAGCATTCATAAAATACGGCTGATCGTCGTTGGTCCAGTCGCAGACATAATCAAGTCCTGCATCTGCAAGGTACTCCAACGTATTCCATGTTTCTTGCAGCCCTGACCCCAGCCAACCGCGCGGTCTCGTACCGGTGCACTGTTCTATGCGGTCTAAAACGTCCTTGATGAGCTGTTGATCGCCTTCAGGCGGTGTCGCATGAAACGGCCTGGAGTTGCTTTGGTTGTGGCCCATGAAGTTCCAGCCAAGCGATACAGCGTCCTCCATCATCTCCGGGTACATATCACAGACTTCAGAATTCAAGGTGCAGGTCGCCCGGATATTACGCTTCGATAGTACATCCATAATCCGGAAGGCACCGATGCGAGCCCCATAATCCCGCTGCGACCAGGAAGAGACTTCTGGCGTGTAGCTGTAGCGCGAACCCGGAATCGGTTCATTCAGCGGAAAGAATTCGAGGTTTGGCGCGATCCAAACGGCGATACGGGCACCGTTCGGCCATTTTAATTTGGGTCGCCGATTTATCGGCGTGTAGGGAAAGGGTCCATAGCGGCTTGGTTCCATTATGACGCCTCCTTCAAACCAGCTGTGGTGTAGATATGATCAACGATTTCATCCGTATGCATGACATCGGCATATTTGTGATGCAAATCGAATAAATTGACCTTGTGCGACAGCATATGGCGGTCGAAGCAACATTCTTCGGCTAGTGTCACGTGGATGCCATTGGAATAGCCGTCAACGACACTAGCGCGGACGCAACCGCTGGTGCTTTCGCCACAAACGATCAGGCTATCGACACCTAAGCGGTTCAACTGCGAGACAAGTGGTGTTCCAGCGAACGCGCTCGCCCGCTGTTTATAGACAACCAGATCGCCTTCTTGTGGGGCGAACTCTTCCTTTATCTCCCAGACATCGGGGGATACTTGGACCTTTTGGCGGTTTGTCGCATAGGCGTGCGCAATATTCGCTTCTGTGCGGTTTTCCGTCGTCGAGTAAATGATAGGGATGCCGGCCGCGCGGGCAGCCTTGAAAAGGCGCTCGGTCGGTGGAATGGCGTTCCAGGCATTTTCGCCACAGGTGCTTGGATAGACATCGATCAGTTCTTCGACGGGTTTGGACCCGCCCTGATAGGCCATCTTGTAAAGGTCAATGGCGAGGATAGCCGGTTTGGCGCCAACATAAGTTTTGCGCTCATAGTGGCTATAAATTTTAAGGGCGCCTTCCGAGACGACGTCTTTCCAACAGTGATCTTCAAAATCCGATGCCATGTCTTCCTCCGTTAATTTATTTTATTGATTGTATTACAGGGCAGGGAGAGCGGCAACGGCGTGAAACCATTTGGGACGCTTGCCGCCTACGTCTCGGTTGTATCAAATTGTGGTAACGAAATTCTTGAGAGAGATCGAGATGAAATATCGGAAATTAGGGTGTTGTGATATGGATGTTTCCGCCATCGGGCTTGGTGGTATGGCAATGGCCAGTATCTACGGCGCCGCTAATGAAGATGAAACGATTTTGACGCTGCTGGCCGGTATTGATGCCGGTATGAACTTTATCGACACCTCCGATGCCTATGGCAGCGGCAAGAATGAAGAAATGCTGGGTCGTGCTTTGTCCGGACAGCGTAACAAGGTCTTCCTGGCGACCAAGTTCGGTAATCTGGCGGCAGGGCCGCTGGCAGGCCGGAATACGTAATAGAAGCCTGTGAGAAGAGCCTCTCTCGCTTGAATACCGACGCAATTGATCTGTTCTTCCAGCATCGTGTTGATAAAGACGTCCCGATTGAGGACACTGTTGGTGCCATGGCGCAGCTGGTCGAGCAGGGTAAGGTTCGGTTCCTCGGGCTTTCTGAGGCGGGGCCGGATACTATTCGCCGTGCTCACACGACACATCCTATTGCGGCACTGCAAACCGAATATTCGCTATGGCCCCGTTTTGTCGAAGACGAATTCCTCCCTCTATGCCGTGAACTCGGTATCGGCTTCTTTGCCTACTCGCCTCTCAGACGGGGGATGCTGACGGGAAAGATTGAAGGTGCTGACAGCTTGGGAGAGGGTGATCGACGTCGCGACCATCCACGTTTTCAGGCTGGTAATATCGATGCCAATGTTGCGATTGTACAACCGCTCAAAGAAATTGCGGTTTCAAAGGGTATTTCGATGCCGCAGTTAGCCATCGCTTGGCTGTTGCATCAGGGGGAGGACATCGTGCCAATCCCCGGAATGAATAGGACTACGCATCTGCTGGAAAATATCGCAGCAGCAGACATTCCTCTTTCTGATGAGGAAGTTCAACAGACCGGTGCAGCGGTTATGGCTGACGCCGTATCCGAAACTCGCTATTCCGAAAAAACGCCGGGTGGGCTGAGTATCTGATTATTACAGATCGACCCGCGCTGGTGAATTGAGGAAGTCCTTCAAAACGTGCCAGAAGCGCGCGCGATTGCGACCGAGAAACGTTACGTGGGCCAGACCAGGGATAATCACGAATTGTTTGTCTCGTGTCGGTAGCTTGTTAAAGTAGTCCAATAAATCTTCTTCGGTCGCGATGCCATCATGTTCACCGCGAATGATCAGGACAGGACAGGTTGTTTTGGCGGGGTCGCAGACCGGCAGGGCCGAACACATATCGACATAAGTGCCGGTTGGTACGGCATCGCAAATTTCCAATTCGGTATCTGCCAGGGCCTCCGCCACCCCGTCTTCGGTAGTCCCCGGTTTGTCGCGAGTGAAGATCGATAGAAAAAAGGCGCGATCGACGGACCGGACGTTGCTGGCGGTCCATTGATCCATTTTCTTTGCACGCTCTATCAAGGTTGGTGCGCCTTCCCCCGTGTAAACAAAGGCATCGAGGATCAGCTTATTGGTATGTTTCGGGTAGGCTTCAGCAAAGGCGGCGGCTCGTAGCGCGCCAGAAGATGATCCGTAGAACGCTGCTGCTGTCTGCCCGGTTTCCCGCATGACGACGTCCATACCGGCCTTTAGGTCATGAACGCCTTCAGAAATCGGGGAATTGCCGTCCGTGCTATCGGAACGACCATAACCTTCATGGTCGAGCGTCCAGACGTCGAAGCCATAGGATGCAAACTTGTCCATCAAGGAATAATTGGGCTTGCCGGGCACCTGCAGATCAAAGCCCGTAGGGCCGCTGAATGAAGATCCATGGACTAGGAACAGAACAGGCTTGGGTACGGTGTCCCGCGTCGGGTCGCCAACCCGTTTGCGCCACATAAAGAGTTTTAAATCGTCCTTAAGCGCCCAGTATTCCTGGCTCCAGATATCTTCAGCCATTTCTATTGATCGACCCGCCCTGGCATGCCGAGGAAGCCGTCCAGCGAATGCCAGAAACGAGCCCGGTTGATGCCGATTGTGGTGTTGTGTGCCTGCCCCGAAACCATGACGAGTTGCTTGTCACTGTTTGGCAAGGCGGTGAAGAACCCAAGGACGTCTTCATCGGTTGCGATGCCGTCATGGTCGCCCCGGAAGATCATTACCGGACACTCTACTTTTGTTGGGTCGACGACGGGAAGATTGATGCACATATCGATATAGGTGCCGTTGGGGACGCTGCCGCCGCCATTATCCATCTCTGCCTTTGCTGCTGCCGCAGGTAATTCGGGAATGGTAAGGCCCTGAACATCACGGTTAAAGATGTTCAGATAGGCAGCTTCATCGACCGTACGGCGATTGGTTGCCTTCCATTCATCGATCCTCTCTGCGCGCTTTTTAAGCGTTGGAGATCCTTCGCCGGTCCAGACCAATGCGGCGAGTACCAGCTTCTCGACTCGTTCGGGACAGGCATTCGCGAAGCCACCGGCGCGCAGTGCGCCAGAGGACGAGCCAAAGAAACAAAATGCCTTCTTGCCGGTGACTTTTTCGACAATCGGCGCGGCAGCTTTTATGTCCTCTACACCATCGGCAATATAGGAAAAACCATCTGTATGCGTTGATTTACCGTAACCTTCATGATCCATCGTCCAGACGTCATATCCGAGCCCGGCAAATGTCCGCATCAGGGAGTAATCGCCTTGCCCTGGAATATCTAGATCATAGGCAGTCCGGGCGGAGAATGAGGAGCCGTGGACCAGGAAAAGAACAGGTTTGTCGGGGTTGGCTGCGCGGGCGGTCGGTGAATACCGGCGGAATAAAAATAGATCGATATCGCCGCGTTTTGCCCAGTGTTCTTCACCTTGAATGTCGCCGGGATCATTCGGCATATTGGTAATCGGGTTCGTCATAAACGCTTCTCCATAATATAGTTGGCGCTAGAGTAAGGGGCAGGCGAGTTATCAGCAACTGGTGGAAGGCGATATTGTACAGTGGCAAATGAAATTACACTTGTAAGTGCGGGCGCGCCTCAATCTGGTGTGATGGCCTGCATCGATGTGTATTGCGGCGATACCGGGGCACATTTTAATGCGTCCTATATGACGTCGCCAGAGATTAGAAAAGTTATCGAAGGGGATGGCCGGAAACCGGATATTCTGGTGGCCCCGGAAAAGCATATGCTGGACTACGGTGACCGTAACCTCCTTGATGGCGGGTCATTGATGCGGGTTGGCGATGTCGACGTTGGCGTTGCCGTTAGGGTGGGGGCTGACTTCCCCGATGTTAGTTCTGTCGCGGCACTACGCGAGGCAATTATGGCGGCGGACAGGGTTCTCTATAATTCCGCGATATCGGGTCAGTACATTGTAAATATGATTGATGGACTCGGTATCGCCGATGATGTTGCCGCGAAAACGGAACGTTTCCCGAGCGCCGCAGCGTTGATGGAACGAATTGGTAAAGGCCAGGGGAATGAAATCGGTTTCGGCCAAATTCCCGCTATCAGGCGGCTTTCCGAACATGGCGTAGTCGTGGTTGCATCACTACCGACCGAGTTGGGTAATACGACGACCTACGTCGCTGGGGTGATCAACTCAAATGCTTCCCGTGTGACGAAGGGGTTCCTTGGTTTTATCGAGACACCGCGTGCGCGCGATATTCTGGATGCAGCCGGAATAGTTTAGCAGTCGGTCGTTATTGGTATTGCTTGTTTACTTAGCCGTTTTCGTCGCTTGTCGAGATACATTGGTACGAACAGCGAGATGATAAGCAACACCCACATGATATTGCCGAGGTTCGACGAGAAGATGACCATGATGTCACCTTGCGAAATCCGGAGCGCCCGCAGGAAGTAGTTTTCGAGCAACGGACCCAGGATCACCCCAATCAGAATTGCGGCAACGTGATACCCTGTTTTGCGGGCAACATAGCCAATGACACCAAACGCCAGCGCGAGATACATATCGAACACGTAGGCTCGGGGCACAAAGGCGCCGACCAGCGTAAACGAGATAATAATTGGCGCCATATAAGTGGTGGAAACGACAGTAATCTTGGACATGTACCGGGCCAGCGGCAAAACAGTCAGGATCATGAGGGCGTAGGTCACTGCCATTGCGGTGAATGCGCCGTACGCCAGTTCAGGCTGGCTATCAAACAGGTCCGGTCCAACCGCGACACCGTGATATTGCAGCACGACCGCCATAATTGCGGCCGTGGCGCCACCGGGGACGCCGATCACCAGCAACGGGATCAGCGTACCGGATGTAACCCCGTTATTGGCGGATTCAGGGGCGACAAGACCTTCCAAATGGCCGGTCCCGTATAGCTCTGGTGTTTTAGAAAACGTCTTGGATTGTTGATAAGCGACAAAGGACGCAATAGCGGCACCAGCGCCGGGAACGACGCCGATGACAAGGCCGATGATGCTTGTCCAAATGATATGCCACCAACGGCTTATCGCTAGACGGACACCTTCCCAGGTTTCAGCCCAGCCGGCCTTCTGCATTGCTTCCTTGCCGCGTTTGGTGAGGATGGATTCACCTTCAATAACGGCAAAGGCTTCGGAGACGGCAAATAGCCCCACGAGGGCGGGGATCAAGGGGACTTTGTCGTAGAGTTCAAGGAAACCAAACGTGCCACGCGGCGTTTCATAGACGACGTCGGCACCGATATAGCCGATCATTAAACCGAAGAAGCCTGCGATGAGTCCTTTTAACGTGTCCTTTGCGGCAATTGTCGCGATGAGCGATATCCCAAACAGCATGATGACGATCATCTCAACACTGTGGAGATGATAGGCGACTTGTGACAGCCACGGCATTGCTAAGAGGGCAAGAATTGTAGTTAGCAACCCGCCGAAGACGGAAGAGACGAAAGAAATTGCAAGCGCTTGTTGTCCGCGACCTTGCTTGGTCATGGGGTAGCCATCGAGGGGCGTTGCCGCCGCACCGGCAGTCCCCGGAATATTGACCAAGATGGCAGGAATACCGGCCCCCATACGCGACGACGCGTACAAGGCGACCATAAAGATCAGCCCAATCTCTGGCTCCATAGCAAGTGTCATGGGTAACAGGATGATGATGGTATTGGCAGCGCTAAAGCCCGGTATCGCACCAACGATGAGCCCTAACAGAATGGCCGGCAGTATGACCCACCAAAAGGTAAATGTGCGGGCAAAAAGCTCTACGAAGAGACCCCAATCAATTTCCATATCAGAACACGCCGTGCAGCATGGTTTCGACAGGGCCTCTGGGGAAACGGGTGTTAAATGCGACGATGAATAAGAAGTAGCCGCCAACCGAAAGCGCTAGAGAGAGGGAAAGAATGAGACCCTTATTCTTGCCACCGCTCAGCAGCAGCATGGCGCAGAGCAGGAAGAGAAAGGTCGTAATTGTAAACCCACCCCACTCGATAAAAAATACGTATGAAAGCGTTAACCCGAGAAGGGCTAATCGTTTTGGCACATAGCTCTTTGGCGCGATCAGAGGCGCCACACTCCAACTAGAGTCACCACGGCGTACCGCGAGAGTGGTTCGAACAATCAGAGCGATGATCAGTCCAATAAGAATGGTGCCGACAAAAAATGCGCTGACCTGCGCCGTCCAGGGAACGTCGATAATGGTCGTAAAGTAATAAATCGTGAATATCAGCCCTGCAATTGGCAGTACTAATTCCGCCCCCGCAGAATGTTTTTCGGGCTTCCCAGAGTTTTGCCCGTTCTCGTCACTCATCCAATGACCTTAAAACTTTAGAAATTATGGCAAGCGGGTTGGCTGGCGCGAAAAGACTTTTCGCGCCAGCTTTCTCCGAAGCGTTATTATCAGGATTTACCGGTGAGAAGCGACTTGTACTCCTGACCAATCGCGGAGATGTACTCAACGTACTTCTCGCAATCTGCCGGCGAACCGTAGCTGATATATTTCCAAGGTGCTTTGGTCTTTATGACTGCTTTCTTGTAGGCCGGGTCGGTGTAGACCTTCTGCAGCGTGTCCGTCAGAACCTTGTAGCGATCAGGATGTTTCTCAATGGCTTCACGTTTGATGCCGAATGCACGGGCGCCAGCGTAAAGCGGTGGCAACTTCATGCCGAAGTGATCATTTACCACAATCGCTTTTTTCATGCGGTCGGGTAGCGGGTTCGTTTTGTCAAACACTGCGACGATATCAAACTGCTTTTGTTTGCGTACAACGCTGCCGGAGGGAAGGGCGCCAAAATCCATTTCGCCGGTTGCAACGCCCGCACGGGTGTTGCGTCCGCCGGACAGCGGTACCAGGTTGAATTTTGCACCGGTATGACGGCCGAGGGCCAGAACACCAAGCGATGCCGGGTGGGCAAGACGGCTGACGCCGACATTCAAGGTCCGCTTTTTGCCTTCCTTGACGATGTCATCGATTGTCTTAAGTTTTTTGTTCTTCCGGCTGACAAAAATAATTCCAGGGTCTTGGTCGACCTGAGCGATATAGAGGAAGCTCTTTAGATCAAAGGTCGGTTTTTTCACGACCCAGTTAAGGACTTCGGGGCCCATATTGCCAAAGATCAGATTGTAACAGTCGGCCTTGGCTTTACCCATATAGGTTTCGTAGCCAACGCGGCCAGCAGCGCCCGGATAGAAACCAGCTTCAAAGTTTGTTTTTAGATGGTTCTTCCATACGCTGGTGAAGGCCCGCATGTTGCGGTCAGCACCACCACCGGCACGAGTTGGAACAAAAATTTGAATATTCTGTTCGGGGAAGGCGGCGGCAAAGGCCATTTGAATGGGCAGCATGCTGAGGGCACCTGCGCCAGCAGTTGCGCCAGCACCTTTTAGAAAAAGGCGGCGTGAAAAATCATTTTCGTGATCACTCATTTTTAAATCTCCCTAAATATCTAGATCGTTCCACATGGTTACGATCACTTGATAACATCGTCCGGGATTAGCCCGCTTCGGTCAAGGACTACCGGGATGCCGGTAACATAATCTTGTCTGCGTTAATGTTACCGTGGCCCAAAGGGAAATAGATTGATGTTCGACGTGGGCGGCGCTTGAATACTGGTACTTTTCTTACCACTCTGTTGCCATGAGCGGTTAAGGTAAAGACCGTAATTTGAATAGAGAGAAAGGCCAATGAGCAAGTCTCCCAGCGTTGATACTAAAAAAATGAAAAAGCTTCTTGCCGCCCGGCGAGAAGAATTGTTGACGTTGATCGATGTTGGCGAAGAAACCAGGACCGATACCGAGCTAGATCAGCAGCGGATTGGGCGGCTTTCCCGCATGGATGCAATGCGGCAGCAAGCCATGGAGGACGAAACAGGCCGCCGTCGGGACAAAGAACTGCACCGCATTGCTTCGGCATTGGATCGCTTAGAGAGCGAAGACTTTGGTTATTGCACGGCTTGTGATGAGCCGATCGCCTTCAAACGACTGGAAAATGACCCGGCGACACCGCTGTGTATCTCATGCGCCCACAAAGCTAGCTAGACCGGGTTACCCCAAAAATAGTTTACCAATTGCAATTGCGGCGCCGATGAACAGGGTGCCTTGCGCGATCATTCCTATGATAAGGCCGGGGGCACGCTTTTTCGGTTCGGTGATATAGCCAATGACGAACTGGATTCTTCCCGCCACCCATATCAGACCCAACCAACACGCCCATTCGGCCGATACGGTGTAGGCGAACAGCCACATCGAGGGTAGAAAGAAAACCATATGCTCCAGCGTGTTCATCTGGGCACGGTAGGCGCATTCAAAATCTATATTACCTGTCGTCGCTGGAGCTTCGATGCTGTGTTTGCCGCGATTGCGGCCGACATTCATCATCGTCAGAAAGTAAAGCAGCAGAGCCAACAGCGTGACGCTGCCAGGATAAGAAATGGTTTCCATAGAACCTCTCCTAAATTGTTCGGTTTCCCCTATAACCTGCCGTTTGATGTGGGTTAGGGCGGACGAATAACTAGGCTTCCGCCGCCGCCTTGCCCTTGCGCGCTTCGCGTTTACGATCGTTGGGATCAAGATAGCGCTTACGAAGTCGGATGGATTGCGGTGTGACTTCAACTAATTCGTCATCCCCGATATAGGCGATAGAACGCTCTAGGGTAAGTTTAACCGGTGGCGTCAGTACGATTGCATCGTCAGTACCAGAGGCCCGAACATTAGTCAGCTGTTTGGCTTTTAGCGGATTGGCGTCGATGTCCTGGCCTTTGTTGTGTTCACCGATGAGCATGCCGCAATAGACCTTTTCACCTGGGCCAATAAACAGCGGGCCACGATCCTCGAGATTCCATAAGGCATAAGCAATGGCGTTGCCTTTTAGTGTCGAGATGATGACGCCCTGGCGGCGGCCCTCGATAGCACCACGGTCAGGTTCGTAGTCGTGGAAAACCCGGTTCATTACACCTGTTCCGCGGGTGTCGGTCAGGAACTCACCATGATATCCGATCAGGGCTCGTGATGGCGCGTGAAAAACTAGCCGCTGTTTGCCGCCACCAGAGGGGCGCATCTCGATTAGTTCGCTGCGTCGCGCGGATAGTTTTTCGACGACAACGCCGGAATAGGCTTCATCAACGTCAATCACGACTTCTTCGATCGGTTCGATGCGGCCACCTGTGTCAGGGTCCGTCCGATAAACCACGCGCGGTCGGCTAATCGACATCTCATAACCTTCGCGGCGCATGGTTTCAATCAACACACCGAGCTGCAATTCACCACGTCCTGCGACTTCATAGCCATTGCCGTCCGCGGCTTCTGAGACCTGGATCGCGACATTGCCTTCGGCTTCCCGCAACAGACGGTCGCGGATCATGCGCGACGTAACCTTGTCGCCTTCTTGTCCTGCGTAAGGGGAGTCATTGACGGAAAAAGTTACCGCGAGAGTAGGAGGGTCGATTGGCTTGGCGGCTAAACCCTCACTGACGCTTAGGTCACAAATCGTGTTGGCAACAGTCGCTTTTTGAAACCCTGCGAGTGAGACGATATCGCCGGCTTCAGCGCTATCAAGAGGAACACGTTCGAGGCCGCGGTATGCGAGGATTTTTGTGATCCGCGCTTGTTCGATTTGCTGTCCGTCCTGGGAAATCGCTTTAGCCGTGGCATTTGCGGCGATTGAGCCAGACATGATGCGACCTGAAAGTATGGGTCCGAGATACGGGTTAGCTTCAAGCGTTGTCACCAGCATCTTGAACGGTCCGTCTGGATCGACTTCAGGTGAGGCGACATGTTCGAGAATTAGCTTGAAAAGAGGTTCTAGAGAATCCTGTGGCCCCTCAGGGTCATCCGCAAGCCAGCCTTGTTTCGACGAGCCATAGAGGACGGGGAAATCGAGTTGATCTTCATCGGCATCAAGCGCCGCAAAAAGGTCAAAAATTTCATCGAGCACCTCGTTGGCGCGGGCATCCGAGCGATCTACCTTGTTGATAATCACAATGGGCTTGAGCCCCTGTGCCAGAACCTTCGACAACACAAACTTTGTTTGCGGCATTGGGCCTTCGGCGGCGTCAACGAGCAGCAGACAGCCATCCACCATAGACAAGACACGTTCGACCTCGCCGCCAAAGTCAGCATGGCCTGGTGTGTCGACGATATTGATGCGCTGGCCTTCCCATTCCACGGAAGTACACTTGGCAAGAATGGTGATGCCTCGTTCGCGTTCGAGGTCCCCTGTATCGAGGGCCTGTTCCTGCATTTGCTGATTTTCACGATAGACGCCGGTTTGGCGCAGCATGCAATCGACCATAGTTGTCTTGCCGTGATCGACATGGGCGACGATGGCAATATTTCGAAGGTTATCTATTTGTTCGGTCATGGCTTTATGCCACCTGTTCCTTTGTGGCTAAAAAGTTGATATCCGGCCAGTCATCTCCGGCGCGGTCGAGGTGCCAGGCATTGCGGGCGAGAAACACCGGATCTCCCCGGTGATCATCCGCCAGTGCAGTTTCATTTGCCCTGATAAATTTTTTCATAAGATTGTCGTCTTCTGTATCCACCCAACGGGCGGTAATGAGGCTGGTCGGTTCGAAACGTACCGGAATGTCGTATTCCGTTCTGATCCGGTCAGCTAATACCTCAAATTGTAGGACACCTACAACACCGACGATCCAGTCTGAGCCCACGCGCGGTTTAAAGACGGCGGCGGCACCTTCTTCGGCGAGTTGCTGAAGCGCCCTTCCCAGGTGTTTTGCTCTCATCGGGTCAACAGGGCGTGCGGCTTGCAGATGTTCCGGGGCAAAACTCGGTATCCCCTTGAAATGCAGCGTTTCACCTTCTGTCAGGGCGTCGCCGATATGCAGATTTCCATGGTTGGGAATACCAATGATGTCACCGGCCCAGGCTTCTTCTGCCAGTTCCCGGTCGCGCGCGAGAAAAAGCACGGCATTATTCAAGGCGATCTGTTTGTCGGTACGGACATGACGCAGTTTCATACCACGTTTGAAATGACCTGAGCACAAGCGCAAAAAGGCGATGCGGTCGCGGTGCTTAGGGTCCATATTCGCCTGAATCTTAAAGACAAAGCCCGAGACCTTCTTTTCACTCGGGCTAATCTCCCGCTCAATCGAGGGCTGCGGCCGCGGCGGTGGCGCGTGCGTCACCAGACCTTTGAGTAATTCCCCGACACCGAATGAGTTAATTGCACTGCCGAAGAATACGGGAGTCATGTTGCCTTCGAGATAGGCTTCCAGATCAAATTCCGGGCACAAGCCACGAACCATCTCGATCTGTTCGCGAAGCTCAGCTAAGGCATCGGCCGGCAACAGTTCGTCGAGTTTAGGGTCATCGAGACCCTTGCAGGTCTCGGTCTGATGAGGTTTTTCACCTCGGCCAGCTTTGTCCATTAGAATGAGCTGATCATTGAGCAGGTCGTAACAACCCAGGAACCGCGTTCCCATTCCAATCGGCCATGCAGCAGGGGTCACTTCTATCTGCAGCGTTTGTTCTATCTCATCCAACAAATCAAAAGGATCCTGCGCTTCACGATCCATTTTGTTGATAAAGGTGGTGATCGGCATATCGCGTAGGCGACAAACCTCGAAGAGTTTACGGGTTTGCGCCTGAATGCCGCGGGCCGCATCGATCACCATCACGGCGGAATCGACCGCCGTTAGCACCCGGTAGGTATCCTCCGAAAAATCTTCATGGCCTGGTGTGTCGAGCAGGTTGAAGGTCTTCTCGGCATATTCAAACGTCATGACCGACGCGGTGACGGATATGCCCCGCTCACGTTCGACCTTCATCCAGTCGGAATGGGCGCGACGTTGTTCACCACGAGATTTTACCGCGCCGGCAAGCTGAATGGCGCCGCCAAACAGCAGCAGCTTTTCGGTGAGCGTCGTTTTGCCAGCGTCGGGATGCGAAATAATCGCAAAGGTACGCCGGCGAGCGACCGGGGCAGGCAACGTCGTCATGATGACTTCTTAAATTCTTGAATGCGCCGCGCTATGTCGCACCGCCTAGCGTGAAGGTCAAGGGCGAAGACACCTAACGCCCCGAAAGTCGAAACGTTCTATCAACGGTAACGCTTGAGCTAAATCTCCTGCTCTTCGCCGCGTTTGCGGCCCTGGCCAACATCGATAAACAAGTCATCGACTGATAGTTTGTTCTTGATCAGGCCCTGTTCGTGGCTGTAATTAGCCATGTTCTCGAGCGTCTTGCGGTTTTGCTCGCCAAGTCCGTATTCCCAAGGATCTTTTCCAAGCAACTGCTCTTGCTCCTCCCAGGCTTCGCGATACCAGGCGAGCGGCACGATTCGTGGGTTCACCATCTCTTTCATCGCGATGGCTTTTGACTTGTTGAGCGCCTGATACATGTTGATCGGCACCCAGGGGTATTGCTCGATGATTTCTTTTTTGATGCCGGTGATATGCATAATCGGGAACATGCGGGTTTTGTTGAAGAAGTTGACCTCCTCTCGCTTGTGATCGGGGAACAAGCGCGCCACACGGGGGTCGCCATTGATAAATGGCTTGATAATCGACGAGTGGATGCAGGCGTCTAATTCGCCTTCCGCGACCATGGTTTCAACGGATTTGTCGTCGGGCAGTGTTTGCAGCTTGATGTCGTCGGGCAGCTCAACTGGAATGTCCTGATCGAGTTCCTGATACCAGTCGATTGACCGGTGTGGCACGCCGTATTCGTGCTCAAGAATACCCTTCATCCACAGGATGGCGGTGACCTGCCAATGTTTAATACCAACTTTCTTGCCGATCAGGTCCTTGGGTTCCTTGATTCCGGAATTGGTGTTGATAAACACGAACCCATGGCGAAACCGGCGATGCAGGAATACCGGAATAGCGTTGAAAGGTTTGCCCTGATCCTTGGCAACGAGATAGGTCGAGCAGGATGCCTCAGCCATGTCGAAATCTTCATTGTTGTAGAATCGCCAATGCCGCGTCGTGGAGTCCATATCGGTTAGGACGGTCAGATCGATGCCGTCCGGTTTGACGAGGCCGTCGATGAGCGGACGGGTGATGGCGTAATCGCCACAAGCCAGGGTCAGGGGAATATTCTTCGACATTTTGAATTTCTCTCTGTTCTTTAATCAATCGGTCCGGGGGTGCCGGTGCCGGTAAAGGGAAGGCGGATTCCGACACCTTTCTCCACTGCTTTTTCATAGACGTAATGACACATGGCGATGTCATGGGCTACCAGCCCTGTTGTGTGGATCAGGTTACGCTCAGTGTTGCTTTCGCGGCCGACGATCTTGCCTCGAACCAGCTCATGAATCTCGCCATGGAGCATGTCCCGGGTGAAAATGCCGGCCTCAGCGGTCGCCCGGAAATGTTTCATAAGCATGTTCATCTCCCAGCTATCGACGACCACCTTGTCCATTAACGGCCAACCCTCTGGATCAAATTCACGACGGGTAAAAGAAACATATGTCGCGCCCGGTTTGAGCCACGGCTCACGGCACATGATTTCGTCACTTGTCGTGCCGCCGATGCCAATATCCGCGTCGCGCACAACTTCTTCTATAGAGTCTTTTGCGACAACATTAATGCCGAGTTTCGCCGACCACTTTTCGGCAAACGCTTCTCGGGTTTTCGGATTGCGAGACGTGCAGCGGATTTCCTCAATGCCGTCAAAGAGCTCGACCAGACAACGCAGCGCGTTGGTTGCCATAGTGCCAACGCCGACAATGCCAACAACTTTCGGATCTTTGGGGCCTAGCCATTTGAGTGGCAAGGTGGTCGCGGCGGCACTGCGGATTGCGTAGGTCCAGTGCTCTTCGACGATGGCTCTGTTGGTGCCGGTATTGGGGTCAGCGAGGATGATATAGCGACCGCATTCGAGCTGTCCGACGGTGTTGCGCTTACCGTCATCAAAGTAATTGTAAAGTCGGACCCCGGTGATCTCGGTTTCCTTGAGCAGCGCACATTTAACATGCCAGTGATTGTGGAACGGCTCGCCGATATCGAGCTTAAAGCTCGGCGGCGTGGAAGCCATAACTGAGCCTTCGCCTTGCATCCGATAGACGTCTTCAACGATCTGCAAGGCCTCCTTGGCGCTCAGCAGATCGACAGTATCGGCATATGGAATGAAGAGAACGCCTTCATTGTCAGACATATTATATTCCTCGTTGTTATGCTTAATCTAGAATAGCAATAGCCTCGATCTCCATGATCAGCTCGCGCTGTACCATCGAGCTGACCACTAGG
Organism: Alphaproteobacteria bacterium UBA2964; assembly: GCA_905182615.1. Classification (GTDB taxonomy): domain Bacteria; phylum Pseudomonadota; class Alphaproteobacteria; order MPNO01; family UBA2964; genus UBA2964. The sequence continues at coordinate 20,793 of CAJJCG010000071.1, forward strand.
CATGTTGCCGCGGGATAGGGCTCTTGAAAGAATCTCGGGCGCCATTCCAGAATAGCGGGGAATTGCGACAGATCCGTTAGGAAGATGTTGATCTTGACGATATCCGACATATCGCCGCCAGCGGCTTCAACGGCGCTTTTGAGGTAGCCAAAGACCCGTTCAGCGTGAGGCCCGGGTTCTAGATTTCCAGATTCGGCTTCGGGGTTGGCGGTCTGGCCGGATATAAAGACCATCTTCCCCTTTTTGACGACATGGGTGAACTGGCCGGGGGACGGCAGATCGGGGACTTCAACGACTTCAAACCCCATGAGGTTCTCCCTAATTCATTGATCTTTTGTTGCGATTAAATTGAGCGATGGTGGCGTGTGTGTCAACGGCGGGCGACCTACCAAGTATCCTGGGGCTGGACTATGTTCGGGGTAGGAAATGCAGGGAGGACGTCATGGTCGAAGGTTTGAAATTTCAAAAGGTCAAAATTGAAGATGCGCCGACGCGATCACTACCGATGGGTCGTGGGACGGTTTTTAGGTGCGTCGACCCCAGTGTTGGGTCGAGCAATGTTGATGTGCATGTGAATGTGATTAAACCGGGCGCCAGCCGGGGTGAAATCCATTACCACGCGAAGGCGGAAAATGTTTACATCGTGATGGAGGGACAGCTCGAAGTCTGCATTGAAGGTGGACAGCGCCACGTGCTGGAAGTTGGTGAGGTCGGCTTCATTCCGCCCGGCCTTGTCCATACGGCAACAAACGCGCGGTCAGATATCGTCTGCAAGATCGTCGAGGTCTATGCCCCGGCAGGTAAAGATTTCTATGAAGTTGATGATTGGCCGGACGGTGTTCAGCCGCCCGAGGGTGACTAGTCGTCGACGACGAAGTCGAATTGATCGCCAGCTGGGGTATAGACTTCGAAGATTTCAAACGGCTCGTCACTAACATTGGTCAGGGAGTGTTTCTGGCCAGCGGGGATGTAGATGACATCGTCTTCTTTGATGGTATAGGTCGTACCTTCGACGATCAGCTGGGCTTGGCCTTTTTTGACGATATAGACGTTATCGGCATTTGTATGATGGTGATAACGGCCACCGGGTTCTTTGGGGTCGAGCCGATTTAGATGGACGTCAACTTTTTCCGCCCCGATATCCGCATTGATCAGGCGGAGCTGCGTTCCGCGATCGCCCTTCATCGGTGTAACAGGGGCATCGGCGAGGTTGAGAATACGGAATTCAGGCATTGATTGTCTCCTAAAGAGAGGTCACAAGCGCTGCGACGTTGGGATAGGAATGGAACATCACGACCGCGCCAATGGCGGCGGTGCCGGTCCCAATCGCCAGATTAAAGCGTTTAAAGCTGGCGCTCCCTTTGCGGGCGCTTGCCATAATTGGCCAGGCTATGGCGGCGGATAATATCCCCATGCCAATTACGGAACCAACGCCAAACACCAGGACATAACCCATGGCTTCCATCGTGGACACCTGTTGGCTTACAGCGAGCAGCAGCAAAGCAGCTGATCCCGCCAACCCGTGCATCAGGCCAATTGTCAGGGCGCGCGAGGGCAGAGTAGAGCGATGCTCATGTTGATGGGCCGCTGTATTGTGCTCGGTTTTGTTTTCATGGCTATGAAAATGAATGTGCGTGCTGTTATTGCGGTGAGCATGGGCATGGACATGAATACGCTCCCGCACAACTCTCAAAATTACATCAACCCCAAGTCCGACCAGGATAAGCCCGACGAAAAATTCCAGGGCGCTGGCTATCCGTTCCGGGAAGGCGACACCCGACAAGATGATGACCGCACATACCGCAAACAATGTCACCGTATGCCCGATGCCCCAGGCAATTCCGGTTCTGACCGTTTCCCCGATTGACCGTGAGCGCGTGGCAAGAGCTGCAACGGCGGCGACGTGGTCGGCGTCGAGCGCGTGACGTAACCCCAGAAGAAAACCAACAGCCAGGACAGATAGAAAAGTCATAGAGGTTTCTTACTCCTGACCCGGTGAGGTGAACAGGAGCGACTTGATGATCAGGGGGACAACCTGTGTATCTGGCATGTACTCGCCGATATCGACAAAATCGAAATCGCGGAGCTGTACGTTGTCGACTGAAATGACTTCGCCGGTCACATCCAGCTCTTTGACGAGAATGTTGCCGAGCGTGCGCCCCGCGTCGCCATCCATCATCACCACAATGGGCAAGTTGGGGTCCGCGACGGTTTTTGGCAGGCCGTTGCAGATACCCTGGGCCAAAGCAAAGAGACGTGCATGCAATGGGTCGCCACCCCAACGGAAGGCGATAGCAACGCGGTCTTCACCTTCAGTCATGTCGAGACGTTTCATGGCATCATGAATGCTGGCGGTGACTTCTTCGGAGGTGAAGTCCTGGCTCAAATCAATAGTCAGGCTCGCAACCGGCACATTGCGGATCGGCAGTTTTTCTTTTTCTGACAAGAAGATTGTATTGCCGCTGACCTGGACCGTGAATTGCGAAGCTCCAACGACTGTGGCGCGAATACCGTGTCCTGGGTCGTATACCTTTTCAGGAATGCGTTTTTCGGCGAGAGCATGGCGCAGATCATGCGCGATCGACCGGCCGATATCGCCGCGGTCTTCTTCGTCGCGCCGATAAATATATTCAGAAACACCGCCAGAGAAGGTGATTCCGTCAATTGCTGGGGTCTGCGGCAGGTTTTCTGTCAGGAGTAACGCTTTGCAGAGGTCATCGTTCGGGTCGCGTGTCGCGTAGGAGATAATGACATCAACCATGCGGCTGACGATCTTCTTTCTGTCTTCTTTTGACAGCACTTCGCCGAGTGTCAGCTTGACGCCAACATCCTCGGCAACTTGTTCTGCCGGGCCTTCGATACGGACCATTTTGCCGTCATCGTCAAACGCGATCAGGCGACCGCCAACAGCGAATGCTGAGGTTGCCAGTAATTTGCCATTGTGGCAGAGGCCGAGTTTAACGGTGCCGCCGCCAACATCGATGTTGAGGATCGTTTGATGATCCTTGCGTGACAGTCCGACAGCTCCTGACCCGTTAGCGGCCATGAGAGCCTCAAGATTATGACCTGCAGAGGCGCAAACAAACTTGCCGGATTCTTCGGCAAACAGATCGGCGATTGCGCGGGCATTGTTTCTTTTGAGGGCTTCACCCGTCAGAATTACCGCGCCGGTATCAATGTCTTCCGGTGTGAGTTTGGCATTCTTATAGGCATTGCCAAAGAACTCTTTCAGCTCATCGGCATCGATTGTGTAATCGGAGCGGTAGGGCGTGAGAAGGATGGGGGAACGCCATAAAACCTGCCGATTTACGACGACGAAACGACTCGACAGGCCTTCTGCAAGACGCTGCAGATGCACTTTGGAGAACATCAAATGCGATGTAGAGGAGCCAACGTCGACACCGACGGTGGTTAGCTCGACATTATCCTGTTTCCAGATTGTATCTGCCAGATCCTGCTCTTGTTCCGGCGTCATGCTGATATGTTCAAAACCTAGGTCGTGCACGTCCATGTCCTCTTGCTCTTGCTCTCGATCTCAATGATACGTCTACGGTGGTATCGACCCCGCCGCGCGTTTGTTTAGTCGCCGACGTCAATCCTGAGGGAAGGGCAGGTGGCTGAATTTTTCTTTCATTTTTTGCCGCAGCTCGTCACTGACATCCACGACCGCTGGGAACGTACCCTTGAGGTACTGGTCATAGGGGATACAGGCATCGATCAGGATACGACTGTTGAAATTGCCGGGTTGTACGAGCGGGTCTCGTCCGGATGCCCAGGCCTTTTGAATAAGATCTATATCAACTCTGGGGTCGAACCTTGTGCTCATTGCCCAAAGCACCTGATCAAGATCACCGGCATCGATGTCATCATCCACAACGACGGTCCATTTGCCGGCATAAGCGCCGCCCTGACAGTTCGATGCAACATGCAGCACGTTGCGCGCATGACCAGGATAGCGCTGCTTGATCTGAATCGCGGTGAAACGAGTCGCCGGGCCACCTTCGTGGTTCCAGACGCCTTTGATATCCGGTAGGCCACAGGCTTCCAGCGCCCGCCAGATTTCGGCAGCGCCGGCTATGCCTTTCAGCAGACCCGTCTCGTCAACAGGCTTATGCTGGGGGGCGCAGCAGATGATTGGTTTGTTCCGATGCAGGATCGTCTTAATTTCGACATACGGCCGCGGCACGGAATCATCCGAGTAATAACCCATCCACTCGCCGAACGGGCCTTCCTGTTTAACTTTTCCAGGCCGCGCCACGCCTTCGATAGCGATCTCGGCATCGGCGGGGATTGGAAAGCCGGTATAAGGTCCGGTAATGCATTCGATGGCTTCACCGCGTAGGCCGCCGGCGAAATCGAGTTCACAAACGCCATCCGGCAGTGGGCTCGCCGATAGCATGTAAAGCAGCGGGTCTTCACCAACCAGAATAACGAATTTGCACTCTTCGCCGCGCTCAAAATACTTGTCGCGATGAATCCGTCCGTGTTTGCCTTCGGTAATCTGGCAGCCAATGGTCTTTGCATCATAAACCTGGTTGCGGTAGGTACCGACATTGTAAGAGCCGTTGTCTGGGTCTTTTGTAATCACGCAGTTGGCGGTACCGATGTAGCGTGCCTTGTCCTGTTCATGATGGCGTGGGACAGGGAATTTCAAAACATCAATATCATCGCCTTCCATGATGTTTTCCATCACCGGGCCGGTATCGACCATCTTTGGTGGAATCAATTGCATGTCTTGCATTCGGGTATAATATTGCTGGACGATATCGACCTTGCGGTCATGCTCAAGCGGCAGGCCCAGCGTGAGGGCAACCCGACGGACGGAAGACAGTGAGCCATAGAGTGTCCGAAACCCTTCATCGTAACCAGGGACGTTATCAAACAAAAGAGCTGGTGCGTTGCCGCGGCTTTTTTCAGTCATCATCTGTGTGATGCTGCCCATTTCGGCGTCCCAGCTGGCGTTGTCGATACGTAGCAATTCGCCAAACTCGTCGACCTTTTCAATCCAGTCGCGCAGACCGCGATAACGGGCCTGATCATTGGCTAAGGGTGAACTGTTTGAATCGTCCAATTTCTTCTCCATCTGTCGAAAACGGGCCCTGTTACGACCGGATATCCGGTATGCAAAGCCTTTTTAAGTTTGTTCGTTCACGAATGATTTTACACCACTGATTGCGGTCGCGCCAGTGGCAGAGAGTTTCTAAAACATCGCTGTGATCGAGCGTATTTATCTCCGTTCCATTGACTTTGAACGAGTCCACCTATTCAATCCGCGGCATCAACGAATACTACAACAGCTAACGAAAGGGAGCGCAATGAGACACCAGGATAAAGTCGTTATCGTAACTGGCGCAGGCCGGAATATCGGCGAAGAAACCGCCAAACTATTCGTAAAAGAGGGCGCGAAAGTCGCTGTTGTCGATCTTGATGATCGCGGACAGGAAGTTGCCGACCGGATTAACGCCACAAACCCGGGCTGCGCTGTCTTCGTTAAGGCCAATGTTGCAGACGAAGATTCGGTGAAAAACATGATCGCCGAGACTGTTAAAGCATTTGGCCGTATCGATACGCTGGTAAACAATGTTGCGATTTCGGACAATCTGACGATCCGTGAATGTACCCTGGCTGACTTCCAGAAGACAATTGATGTCACTCTGACCAGTCAGTTCCTGACCTGTAAATATGTTGGGGAACAGATGATTGAGCAGGGTGATGGCGGTGCCATGGTGAATATCGGTTCAACATCGGGCTTTAAAGGCCGGAACAGCGCCGTTGCGTATTGCGCTGCCAAGGGCGGTGTTGCCAATCTCATGCGCGCAATCGCGTCACAATATGCCGAGTATGGCATCCGCGTAAATTCAGTGGTTCCCAACCGTATTGGCTCTCCGGTCGGTAAGGAAGTATTCGATCCCGATCGTTTCGTTACGAACATGCTGCATCGCCCGGGTCGGCCGGAAGAGCTTGCAACGGCGGTTAGCTTCATGGCGAGCGATGAAGCTTCGTTCATCTATGGCGAAAACCTGTTCGTCGATGGTGGCTACAGCGCAGAGATGAATGGATAATACGCGATCCACATCTCTATAAAAGATATGAGGCGATACGGTCCCGGCTGGAATTTCCGGTGAAACGTATCGCCTCTTCTTTTGCCATTTTGCCGGCTACGACCCGGGGTGCCATCTGGATGTGCCTCGCCTGCGCGTCGTTTGCGACAATGGCATTGGCCGTCCGCTTGTTGGCGACGGATATCCCACCCCTTGAAATCGGCTTCTTTCGAGCGTTCTTTGCCTTCCTCCTTATGGTGCCCTACGCCATTCGGACCGGGCCGAGCATCTGGAAATCAACTAATCATAAAGCTTTTATAGCGCGCGGGATTACCGGGGCCGGCTTTGTTATGTTTTTCTTTCCGGGGGTCGCGCTGATGGAGATTGCGGACGCTCAGGCGCTGACGTTTACAACGCCCTTATTTGGCATGTTTCTAGCGATGTTGTTTCTCGGGGAGCGTTTTCGGTCCAATCGGGTGCTGGCGCTGGCAGCTGGGTTTGCCGGTGCATTGATCATTATTCGCCCGGGTTTTCAGACGATCAGTTTCGGCGCTATTTTGGTATTATGCTCTTCCTTGTCGGCGTCTGGTAGCGGTGCCCTTATGAAATACGCGACGCGGTCTGACCCACCCGACAAGGTGGTGTTTTTCCACGCTATATATATGACTCCTCTGATCTTGATTGGCGCGCTGTTTGACTGGCAATGGCCCAATCTGTGGGAACTCTGCATGCTTATGATCATCGCAGCCTTGGCGACGCTCAATCAGCGTTTTCTCGGTCGTGCTTTTGCGGCAACTGATGCGACGGCTGTCTTTCCGTTTATTTTTATGCGTCTGCCATTCGGGGCAGCACTTGGCTTCGCTGTATTTCAGGAAGTGCCAGATCTATGGGTCTGGCTTGGGGGTGCTGTCATCTTCGGTGCCGCCCTGTATCTGGCGCGATCAGATACAGGGGGCGGTAAACCCGCTCTTTAAGGTCTTGCTATCGTTATACGAAGAACGATGGCAAATGCGCTGGCTCATACCACATCACTGGTACGATCTCGTTGAACATGATGAGAAGGAATGCGATCGCGCCAATCGTATAATAGAGAATTACTTTCCAGCCGAAATTTCCCCAGAACTTTAAATAGAGGATGACGAACAGGACCAGGGCCGGAAACTGTCCAATGACCAATGTGAGAACGAATATGCCGATGAGCCAGGATAGGTAATACAGGCTTTTGAGCACATAGGGCTTATCGACACCCACAACATCAGAGGCCGCTGTTCCTGCCTTTAAAGCGGCCCGTCCCTTGAGATCAAAGAAGAGAGCGCCCAACGCAAGCAAGAAACCAGCAGTGGCTACGGTTTGCGGGAAAATTCTGGACATGAAGGACCATTGCATCGCATCGATAAAGCAGTAAACAAACAGGGCGACCAATAAGGCTGATATCGGCCATGAGGCAGGTGGACAATTTTTACCGCCTTCTTCGACGACCATTGGTATTGTCGGTGCCGCTTCGTCAGCGGCGTCTTGTGCGGAAAGTCTTTCCGCTTGCTCTGCCTTCTTCTTCTTTTGTTTTCGAACGGCGAGGATGATTGTCAGAATGATCAGAGTAATAACGACGAGAACAATTGGTCTCGTAAAAGATCCCCAGGCATGAACTTGCATGGAAAGGTTCATAGCTTCTTCCATGATTTTGCCGAGCACAAAGCCAAGGACGATGGGTGGTCTTGGCCAGCCTCCGAGCTTCATGAAGTAGCCAATGACACCAAATGTCAGCAGTACAACCCAGTTGCCAAGGGTGCCATTGCCGACCCAGGCGCCCATGAAGACGACCAACATGATAGCCGGCACGATGATGTGGCCCTGCAGATAGGTAATCTTTGAAGCCTGGCTGCCCCAAAGAAGGAGGAGGATGGCGCCGGCGACGTTTGCAAGTACGAGCGTCCATACTAGCGTGAAGGTAACGTTCAGCTTTTCGGTTAGCATTTGCGGGCCGGGTTCAAGACCCTGAATAAAGAACGCGCTGAGCAGAATGGCCATCGAGGCACTACCCGGAATGCCAAATGCGATTGTCGGCAACAGGGCGCCGCCCTTCATTGCGTTATTTGCAGCCTCCGGCGCGATGACACCGCGGATATCGCCCTTACCAAAATTCTCGTTGTTCTTTTCGCTCTGCACTGCATGGCCGTAGGCGACCCAGTCAACGATGGAGCCGCCGAGGCCCGGTAACATCCCGATATAGACGCCAATAAAGGTGCAGCGAATGCCAAGCCACCAATGTGTGGCGGCATCTTTCATACCGTTGACGATGCCGCCAGTTGAAACCTCGTCGCGTTGAACGCGAGAAATTGATGTGTTGCGAACGGCTAGCTCGAGAATCTCAGGTATGGCAAACAGACCAAGCACATAAGGGACAATCGGGATTCCTTCGAGCAAGAAGTTTTGTTCAAACCAGTAGCGCCTGACACCACCGAATTCGGCAAAGCCTATTGTTGCGAGCATTAGCCCAAAGCAGGCGGCGGCGGTGCCTTTGAAAATTGATTTGCCACTAAGCGACGCGACCATCGTCAGGCCAAGGACGGCGAGGGCAAAGAGCTCAGGTTCAGAAAATGCTAAAATGACCGGCCGAATAACCGGGATCGATATGGCGAGAAAAACCGCTCCTAAAACACCGCCGATCATAGAGACTGTGTACGCAGCGCCAAGAGCGCGCGAGGCTTCGCCGCGCTGCGCCATGGGATAGCCATCTAAAATAGTGGCTTGTGATGCCGCAGTGCCGGGAATTCCGAGAAGGACGGAAGATAGTGTATCTGCCGTTGTCGTAACCGCGTACATACCAAGGATAAAGGCAAACGCGACATTGGGTTCCATACCAAAGGTAAAGGGCAGGATGATCGCCATGCCGACCAAACCGCCGAGGCCGGGAACGGCGCCGAAGAACATGCCAATGGCAACTCCCAGCATCATGTAACCAGGGGCGGGCCAAACGAGGACGAGCCGTAATCCGTCCAGAACCGCTTCCATAAATGTCATGGCGGTCTACCTTTTAGATGGATGAAGTGGGGACGTCCGGTCGGACGTCCCCTTCATAGTTTCACGTTAGTCGATTAGGCCTAGCCTCTGGCAGCGTCCGCATAATCGAGAAGGAACTTCTCAAGGTCCTTGGGCACGTTAACGATAGTTTTAATGTATGCTTGTGCATCAGCACCGGATTTTCCGGTAAATGCGCTGCCATTGACCTTGGCATAATCGGCAAGGAAAGCCTTGTCGACCATGGTTTTGTCCCAAGCGGCCCGCATTTCAGCGACGGCCTTTGGGTCGGTGCCCTTGCGGAAGACCAGGATACGAAGCATTTCACGCGACGCACCAATGGTTCTGATTGCATTCCAAACGAGACGGTCAGGACGTGCACCCTTGCCGAATTTTTCCTCGTAAACTTCCTGGAAGCTTGGAATGCCCTTTGGAACGGTCGGAGAATGCAGGATCGTGTTGTTCGGCCCCGGCGTTCCAATGTGCCAGATTGGCACGGAAATCCCTGGTTTGATCAGCTGAGAAACAACCCGACCATAATAACCTGCCAGTGAGTCAGCCGTCATATCCAACTCGTTTTTCAGAATAGCCGCACGAATCTGGCCGCCGGATTTGTAACCGGTGACATGCTTCAACGGAATCTTCATGGCCTGGAACAATAGACGGGTCCGAAGGTCTTTACTGCTCGTCGGGCCATGGCCACCAGTACGGATGGGATGGCTCTCATTCTTGAGCATGTCTTTATAGGTTTTGATCGTCTTTCCTGGAATTGCATCTTTCCGGATATGTCCGATGGTCTGCTGTCCAATAGCCCCTACATAATTGAAAGCCGAAAGATCAACCCGAAGCTCAGGGGTTTTCATGACCTGCGCCATGATTGGGATCGTGAATACACCCATCATGGTACCGTTCTTCTTGCCGGCTTCGCCAAGGAAGTTGGCACCTACGACGCCGCCGGCACCGGATACATGACGAAATATAAGGCGAGGATCACCCTTAATATATTTTTTCATATGGCGCATAACCATGCGGCCCTGAATGTCAGTATTACCACCGGCGCCATAGTTGATGATGATGTTGACCCGTTTGCCCTTAAAATACTGGGCATCCGATGTTGCGCTTACGCCGGTCACTGCGACGGCAGCTGCCATAATGCCAAATGCTGATTTTTTTAACAAATTCATACTGTGAATCCTCCCTAAGAACTCTTTAATGTTACGTTACTACGGGATAAATATTAATCTCGCAGGGCTAGAAGTACTTTTTATTTATCCTTTTTCTATACTTCAGTGAATTTAGGCTACGTCATGCTAAAATTCCATGCAAGGGTTTAACAAGGTAACCTATCCATAAAGCTGCATAGGTGTAGCCATGCTCAATTAAAAAATTTCCACTTGTGGTGCCTGCGGGTTACCGCCCATGCATTGCCGTAGCAATGGCGTCGGCGGATCGGCGAAGCCCCAGCGGTCTGGTCCTTGCACTCTTTTGGCCCAGTCTTCGGGTGTGCCTGTGACATAGGCGGCTTCATCGACCTGTTCGACCTCTGCGGTGTATTCAATAACCATGCCGTTTGGTTCAAAGAAATAGCCGAAAACATTATTGCCTGGTCCGTGACGACCAACGCCCCACTGTACCGGGAAGCCCTTTTGTTTCATACGGCCAGAGCCTGTCATCAGCGCATCAAAGTCTGGAACCTCAAAAGCTGCGTGGTTAAGTGAGGGGCCTTCATTGTGCGCGAAGGCAATACTGTGATGGTCAGGGCTACAGCGGATGAAGTTCATCCGTTCCGTCCGGTCGCTGACGCGGAAGCCAAGAACATCGCGATAGAAGTCAGTCTGGTCTTCAACCTTGTTTGAATTGAGAACGACGTGACTTAGTTTGAAAGGCCGGTCGCCTTCCATTGCTGTATCAGAATGCGTTGCCATATCAGAACTAACTGCATAGTTCAGCCCGTCACGATCGGTAAAGCCAAAGCCGTATCCACCGCCTGGTCCCGAGATATTTTTAGGGTCGTCGTCGGTCGTGATGCCAAGCCCAGACAATTTTGCGTGAAGCGCATCAACATTTGCACTGTCCGCTGCTGCAAAATTCACCCGGTTGACGCTGGCCTTACCACCTTCATGCAGAACAACGATATGGTGCTCTGCGCCAGTGGCTCGGAAATAATTTGTGCCATCTTTTTCGGCTACTTTCTTAAGGCCCCAGCAGAGTTCATAGAAATGGCTGGTCTTGGCCAGGTCCGGAACATTATATTCGATACTTCGTAAGCCAGTGACTTGTGGTTCTGTCATATCTTCCTCTTTTTAGATGTCATGCGCCAACAGACGGACGCGCTTAAGATGAGGCTAGTACGCAACCTGATCTCTGCCAAGGGAGATTACTAAATCTCATCTCCGCATCAATAATTTCGAGCGGGCGTTTTCTTTTTATAAAACGACTGGTTAAATGGGGCTGGAATTTATCGCCGGATTTCCCAGCGAAGAGAAATTGAAAAACAGGGAGTAACATAATGAAAATTTGCCGCTTTAACGAAGACCGGCTTGGTATCGTCGTCGATGGCACGATCCGTGACATTACAGATATCCAAAACGAAATTCGTAGCAACGCGCGCTATGACATGCTGGGTGATGCGGTAATCGCAGCCTTGCCGGAATATCGCGACAAGATGGAAGCCGCCGCCGCTGCTGCCCCTGGCATTGCCGTCGAAGATGTCAGCCTGTTGCCGCCTATTGCCCGGCAATGCAAGACAATGGCCGCTCCAGTAAATTACGAAGCACATGTTGCTGAAATGGCTGCCCAGCCACATATCACCGGTGAAGATAAAGGTCCCCGTCGTCCGTCGGGTATTCAAAATCAAGGTATTTTCCTGAAAGCGAATTCCGCCGTTGTAGGACCTGGCGAAGGTGTCGCGATCCGTTTCCCTGATCGTCGTAACGATCATGAAGTCGAGTTCGTCATTATCATTGGTAAGACTGGCAGCCGTATCAAAAAAGAAGATGCGATGGATTACGTCGCTGGTTACACGCTTGGTCTCGATATGACGGTTCGCGGCGTAGAAGATCGTAGTTTCCGCAAATCTTGTGATGGTTATGCGCCGGTCGGCCCGTGGATGGTAACGGCTGATGAAATTCCCGATCCGAGTGCTGTGCCTTTTACGGTTCATCTCAACGGTAATCTGCAACAGGACGCACATACCAAAGACTTGATCTTTGACGTGCCGCGCCTGATCGAGTTCGCCTCGGAGTTCTACACAATTCATCCGGGCGACTATCTGTTCACTGGTTCTCCTCCGGGCGTCAGCGAAGTTCACCCCGGTGACGTCATGCATTGTGCCTGTGATCTGATCGGCGAAATGTCTGTCACGGTGCGCGCCGCAGAATGAAGGCAGCAATCTATCGAGAGTTTGGGTCGCCTGATGTCCTCGGTTATGAGGACATCGACGATCCAATAGCGGGTCCCGGCGAAATCGTCGTCGAGGTTCACGCGGTAACGGTTAACCGTGTCCTCGACTGCGCCATTCGGGCCGGTGAACAAACCCAGCGCGGTGTTGTTCTGCCGCATATTGGTGGTGTGGACCCGGCTGGTATCGTCCGCGATGTCGGCGATGACGTATCTAATGTCGTTACCGGTGATCGGGTTGCTTTGCTCTCGCGGGCACCTTGCCTTGATTGTAAACACTGTACTGCTGGAGACTTTAAGAAATGTTTGGCGAGTACAATGCTCGGCGTTGGGCGTTGGGGCGGTGCGGCTGAGCTGGTGAAAGTTCCAGCTTCTGTCGCTGTGAAGTTGCCTGGCAATTTGGAGTTCGCAGAAGCTGCTGCTGTTCTTCGTCATGGTCCGATGGCACATCATCTGTTGTTTGATACGGGCGATTTACAGGCTGGGCAAACTGTTCTGGTGATGGGTGCCGCGGGCGGACTTGGTCTGACTGGTATTCAGATCGCCAAGGCGTCAGGCGCGACCGTAATTGCGGCGGCGGGGTCTGACGAGCGGGTCGCTGTTGGCTGTGAATACGGTGCGGATTTTGGCGTCAACTATGCAAAACAGGATTTAACCGAAGCGGTTCGGGGGTATATGGGCGGCGAGGGTATTGATTTGGTGTTTGAGAATATTTCAAATCCCAAAACCTGGCCCAAGGCGCTCAAATGTCTCCGCAAGCTTGGTACACTTGTGACAGCCGGTGCGCATGGTGGCGGTAAGGTCGAGCTCGATTGTGCGTTCCTGTATCATCAGAATATCCGCATATTCGGTAGCACTGGAAACACGGACAAGAATGTCAGCGATACCGTGTCGCTGGCGGGTGAGGGCAAGCTGAAGGCGAAGATCGAGAAAGTTTTCCCGCTGAGCGATGCCCCGGCAGCGCACCGTATGATGGAAGGTGATGTGCTTTCTGGAAAGATTGTCCTCGACCCAAAAGCGGGTTGATCATTAGTCGTTTGAGGTCGTTCGAGGACTTCTCACACAAGCCATAGCGCAAGAAGCAGCATAGAGCCCATGCTGAATGTGTCCGTTACGGTGGACAGAAGAATAGTTGAGGCTACTGCTGGATCGGCACCTAGCTTTCGGAGAGCTATTGGCAGAAGGCCGCCAATAAATCCGCTAACTAGGGAACTGAATGTCATTGCGATAAAGACGACGATTCCTAACGTCATCGCTAAGCTATTATTTTGCGTCGTGGCAATTGCCCACATCGCGCCACCGGCAAAGAGGCCGCCGATAGCGCCGTTGAGAATGCCGAGTAACGCTTCCTTTGTAACTTGAGCGCGGGCGCCCTCATCGGATAGCCATCCCAGCGATACGGCTCGTAAAGTGACAGCGAGGGATTGCGCGCCGCTATTTCCCGTTTGGCCGGCGAGTACCGGTAGGAAAATGGCCAGGAGGACAATTCGGTCAATTAGATCCTGAAAGAAACCAACTACTCCGGCGGCGAGAAATGCTGTTAGCATGTTTGCTTGTAGCCAGGGTAATCGTAATCTCATGCTGCGCCAAAACGGCGTGTCCGGTCCGTCTTCGTCCGTTACACCCACCATTTCGCCCGCTTGGGCGGTCAGCGATACAACTTCAGCGGTGAACAAAGCTTCTCCGCGAACGACCCCGATTAGGTGCTGGTTCTCATCGCATATGGGATATTCCGGGTAATGCCGTGTCATAGTGCTTTTCATAGCGTCGAGGAACGTCATCTCCGGGGTTAGAAAGAACACGTCACCTTCCATAATATCGGCGATACAACTATCTGGATCGGCTGTTAGAAGGCGGCGCATTATCAGAACACCCGAAAGTTGTTCGCTAGCATCTAAAACGTAGCCGTAGGTAAAAATTTGTTCCTGAGGAATTGTGCGTATTTTCTCAATCACATCTGATACGATCTTGTCGGTATAGAATACGGCGAGTGGCGGGCCTATTAGGGATCCTACAGTACCCGTATCGTCGACCTGTTCGTCGACCTGTTCGTCGGTTTGGTCAGTCTCCGGAACTTCCGTGGATTTGTCTTTAGCTGACATGCTTAGGATATCTTTCTGGTTCGTAGCGTTTAGCTTTTTCCGTAATCCATGGCTTTGGCGCGGGCTTCAAAAGCAGCGGGGTCGGCATTGAGGCCATGTCCGAGTGATAGTCGGTTCATCATACTGAATCTGGCACTTATCCAGATTGCATCGGCGAGGCCTTGCTCGTCCCATCCTGCGGCATAGACCGCATCGGCGTCGGCCTGGACCATTTTATAAGGTTCCAGCGTGAGCTTGCGGACGAAACGCAATATCGGTTTGAGCTTGTCGTCGACTGGTGCCATGTCGATGTCGTCGACCAGTGACTCGAAGACACCTTCTTCTACACCGTGTTGCCGGGCGATAGCTGAATGGCCACCATAGCAATAGTCACAGCTATTTAAGGCGGACGTAAAAGCGGCGATCAATTCCCGTTCGGCGATGGAAAAGACCGAGTCGTCTCGCATGACGGCGTCAGAGAATTTTCCAAACCCTTCGCGGTGGCCGGGTTTGATCTTGAAAAGATGGCCGATACCCGCGTCATCGGGCAATGATGGAAAAAATGGCATGTCAGGTCCTTTCGATTTACGGATGCGAGTGTCGCGGTTAGGGTTATTAAAATCAATTCCTAGCGCTGATTAGACTCATGATTCGAATACTCTCCGTTTCTCTCGTTCTCCTGCTCAGTGCCGCGTCAATGGTTTGGGCCGGTGAGAACGTCGTTGCTGCACCGTCAGCCAATCTGGCAGCGCAGGCTGGTACACGGATACTTATTGATGTTCGTCATGTAACGGAGTGGCGGCAAACGGGAGTTCCGGCCGGGGCGAAAGAAATTTCTATCCATGACCGTGACGGGCCTGCCGGTTTTGTCGCAAAGGTCACGAAAGTCGTTGGCGGAAATATGAAGGCGCCGATCTCGTTGATCTGCGCACGTGGTGTTCGATCTTCCAAAGCCGCCGATATATTAGCCGCGGCAGGGTTCAGAAATATCAGCGACGTTCGTGAAGGCATGCTGGGTAATCAAAAAGATGGGCCGGGTTGGTTGAAGCGCAGGCTTCCGGTCCAACCATGTAAGAACTGTTGAGAATGGAGAGAGCATGAGTGGTCAGCTACAAGACAAGGTCGCAATTATAACCGGAGCAGGGCGTGGACTCGGCGCCGCATACGCGATGGCATTTGCCAATGAAGGGGCGAAGGTTTGCGTGTCCGATGTCCTCGATACCACCGAAACCGTAAAGGCCATTACTGATGCAGGTGGAGAGGCGATTGGTCTTTCCTGTGATGTCACTGATATAGCTGCCTGCGACTCGATGGTTCAGGCGACTGTAGACGCCTTCGGTGGCGTCGATACTTTGGTCAATAACGCAGCCCTGTTTGTCGATATTCCACGGCGGACGTTTATGGACATTGATTCTGAGGAATGGGACAAGGTCATGGCGGTTAATGTCCGCGGCAGTTTTAATTGTTCCAAGGCAGTTGTGCCCGCTCTTCGAAAGCGAGGCGCTGGCTCAATCGTCAATATTTCCTCCAGTACGGCTTTAAAGGGGATACCTTTTACGCTTCACTATGTGACGTCGAAGGGCGCGATTATTGCGATGACCCGAGCGATGGCGCGCGAACTCGGTGAAGAGAATATCCGGGTGAACTCATTGGCCCCGGGCCTCACCATGAGTGAAGCCGTTGCTGCTGCAGACAACACCTTTGCCCCTTATAACGAAGCCTCTATCCGCGGGCGGGCGTTGAAACGCGAGCAAGTGCCTGAAGATCTCGTTGGTGCGGCAATTTTTCTCGCTTCAGATGCGAGCGCCTTCATGACCGGGCAGACCATGGTCGTTGATGGCGGCGACGTTACTTACTAATTACAACAATCGCACGGACGGGGAAAAATATTATGAGCAGATGGGACACAGTGAATGTTGGTGGCAGCGACATGCCAATCTATGTCGGTGAACCAGAGGGCGCAGGGCCGCACCCGGCCATTGTTTTGACTTTTCATCGCGGCGGCATGGACAGTTTTACGACTGAAAGCGTAGACCGCCTGGCGGCGGCAGGGTTTCTAACTCTGGCCCCTGATTTCTATCATCGCAAGAAAGGTATGGATTCCGAGGAAGCGGTTACCTTCCGGCTTGATGACGATGTTATCGCGGATATTTCAGCGGCTATTGACCATATCGGATCACTAACTAATGCCGATACCAGCCGGATGGCTATCATGGGGCACTGTATGGGAGGGCGGACAGCCTATCTCGGTGCCAGTGCGCTGCCGGATACTTTCAAACTATGCATCCCGTTTTATAGCGGCGGAGCTTTTTCTCCCTGGGGAGAAGGGCCGAGTGTCTTTGAGCGCTTTGATGATTTGAAATGTACCGTCTACGGGTTCTATGGCAACGATGACAAAAACCCGTCTCCTGAAGATGTCGACAAGTTCGACGCTCGACTGACGGAACTTGGCGTCGAGCACAATTTCTATCGTTATGAAGGGGCAGGCCATGCCTTCCAGAACACCGTCAATCAAGCCAACTTCCGACCCGAACAATCTGAAGACGCCTGGGGCAAAGTTATGGGACATCTCAGCGATCACCTGCTGGGCTAGACAGATGAACATTTAGAATTAGGAGAAAGACATGGTTGCTTATTTTATTGCCGATCAACAGGAAGTTACTGATCCGGAAACGATGAAAACCTATTCTGCCGGTGTTGCGGCGACCATCGAACAATATGGTGGAAAGTTCGCAGTTCGCGGCGGTGACCCGGAAGTTCTGGAAGGTGATTGGGCTGTGAGGCGTGTTATCATCCTTGAATTTAAAGACCGTGCTGCTCTCAAGGCCTGGTATGATTCACCGGAATACGCTGATCTGTTAAAGATGCGCCTGGCGAGTTCGCGGTCCAACGCGATTATCGTTGATGGCGCCTGACAGAGTCTGATTTATGACGGCCTATTACATTACGCACCGGACATCGGAAGGTGATCCGGGGGTGATGGCGGTCTATTCGTCGAAGGTGAACGCGACTATAAAAAAATATGGTGGGACCAAGATCGTACGCTCGAGTGATATTAAGATCGTCGAGGGCGATTGGGACCCGGACCGTATGACGGTCATCGCCTTTCCCGATATGGCGTCGCTTGACCGCTGGTACGACAGCCCGGAATACGCCGAGTTAAAGGCGATGCGGCATGCCGTCATGACCTCCAACGCCATCGCTGTTGAGGGTATTTGAGCGGCAAGAGTGTCACCGTTTAGGCTTTTTGTTTGCGTCCACACCACCAGCGGATGGTGTAGCCAAAGGCCGAGCCCATCGCCATTACTAGAAATGCGGCGGTCCAGGCATCAGCAGAATCTTTGCCGCCTGCGGCCTGCAAGGTGGCCCCAATCGCAAGTGAGCCAAGGACCCCGCCAGCAAACCCGACACTGGCGTGAACGGCCATCGTTGCACCGCGGACTTCTGCTTCTGCTAACGAGACCGTTCCGGTGTTGATGGTGCCTGTATCAGAATAGCTGGTCATGCCATAGGCGAGGGCAAGAGTGGCAATGAGCCACAGTGGCGCGCTGGTCGTAAAGGCGACCGCTACCCCGACAATAACTGCGCTAACCATACTGATGCGGATAATCGATTCTCGACCATGACGCGCCGCTAATTTGCCGCAATACATGGCAGCAGGGACACCAATTAGGGCGACCAGCGTCGCGAGCCACGTGGTCGAAATTATGAAACTGCCGGGCTGCGAGGTTTCGGCAAAAACTAGGAAGGTGACAATCCAGACGCGGTTGGAAAAGACTTCCCACAAATGACCGAAGTAGGAGGTGATGTTGATCATCACCGGGCGATTATTGAAGACTCGTTTGAAATCGGCAATTTGGCTTTGCGTGCGGCGGGTAATCTTGCCAGGCGGCAACGCAAAGATCCCGATGATCAAGGCAATACAAATGCCAAAACCGGCGACAATAAAGGCGCTCTCCCATCCCCAATATTCAGTGACATAGCCCGCTGAGAGGATAGAGACGGCGGTGCCAACCGCATAAACCGACGTGTAATAACCTGATGCGCGACTTCGTTCGGGTTCCTCGAGACTATCAACTATGGCCTTGAGAGCAGGCATGTATGTTCCTGCAACGCCGACGCCGGTTAACATCCGGAAAATAACACCAGTCCACAAATCGTGGGCGAGATAAGCAAATCCGAAACACGAAGCGGCGCCAATAATACCGGCGAAAACATAAATCTTTTTCGGCATAATCCGGTCGGTCAGGGTGACCAGTATTGGCACAGAGGTGACGTAGCCAATGAAGAACGCGCCGCCCAGCAGTCCGGCTTCGGTTTCTGTCAGGTTCCATTCCGTGAATAGGATCGGCAATACCGGCGTGATGGTCATAAACGCCATGGTGTTGAGCACCAGTGACGTACAGCTCAGAAAGACTAGAAGGCGGAAGGACATGTGAACCCGGTTGGATGACAGCAATTTAGCTATACAGGGGTGTGGCAGTTCCGTCATCCTGTCAAAAATGCGGATCAGGGGTCGATTTTGCGGCGCATTTGCTTTACATCACCAGCAGAAATTTTTCACGAAAACTCGAGTTGATATCGCAATGGCATTTCAAATACCTACTCCACGCGAAACCCTGGCGTTGACGATGGGTGATGGCGCCAATATCCGCGTTCGTATGCATGGCAATCCCGATGGCCCCCGGATCATCCTGGGCAATGGCAACGGCTTTGCGGCGGATGGTTATTTCCCGTTCTGGAGCTTGTTCCTGGACCAGTTTGACCTAGCGATTTTTGATTTCCGCAATCATGGCCAGAATCCAACCGCAGTTTCAGGCTTGCCAGCGCATAACTATGCCCAAATGACGCTCGATCTTGATCGGGTATTCTGCGAAGTGAATGCGCGTTGTGGCGAAAAGACTAATATCGGTATTTTTCACTCGATGTCTGGGCGTACCGCGATGAAACATGCCTACGAACTCGGCTTTAAATGGGATGCGCTGATCCTGTTTGATCCGCCGAATGTGCCGCCACAGGGACACCGAGAATATGAACGCATGGATGTGTTTGAACAGCGGCTTTATGAATGGGCGATGGGCCGGCCAGACCGTTTCAAAGACCCTGACGAGCTGGCGCAGCATTACAAGGATACCCGGGCGCATGCATCGTGGGTCGAAGGTGCCCACGAGTTGATGGCGCAGTCTGTTTTGAGAAAAGACGAAGAAGCTGGAGATTGGACTTTGTCCTGCCCTCGTGATTTTGAAGCCTCGATTTATATTCAGGCGATGACTCTCAATCTGTGGCCGAGCGCTGCGGATTTAGGAGGTGTCGTGAAGCTGTTCGGCTGCGATCCGGAGTCGAAGGGTGCACCGGGCCCCGCATTCGCCAACAAGGCTTTGGCGGAGGATGGCGGTTATGTCTATCAGACGGTACCAGGCACCGGGCATTTGATGCAGATTCAGAAACCCGAAGAATGCCGCGATGGAGTCTTGGCGTTTCTTGAGGAAAAAGGCATCCTTTAAGACACGCTTATTTTATGAACATACACGACGGGAGTAGTTGCGTTGGCGCAGCAGGCAGAGATTGAGAAATACGTAGGGCAGAGTGTTGAGCGGGTTGAGGATAGCCGTCTTTTAACCGGGCGCGCACGTTTTGCTGACCATTACCCCGTACCAAAGGGAACACTTCACGCTGCCGTTCTGCGGTCACCGCATGCAAGCGCGGAGATAGTCTCAATTGACGTCTCCAAAGCAGAGGCGTTGCCGGGTGTTCGTGCCGTTTATACCGGCGAAGATATCAAGGCGATTTCCGATCCATTTTTGGTGATTGTGAAACAGCCGTTGAACGAATGGGCGTTGGCCGTAGAGCGTGTTCGCTTCGTTGGTGAAGCCGTGGCCGTTGTCGTCGCAAAGGATCGCTATATTGCCGAGGATGCTCTCGATCTTGTCGAGGTCAACTATAACGTTCTCAAACCCATCATCGATGCCCAAGAGGCAACGGCTGAAGGCGCGCCGCTAGTGCATGCTGATGCGGGCACCAATGTGATGTCTGATCGCAACTTCATCTATGGCGACCCTGAAAAGGCCTTCGCCGACGCTGATCAGACGGTTTCTCTCAAACTGGAATATCCGCGCAACTCGCTGACGCCGATTGAGGCCTTTGTGGCTATCGTCGAGTACATGCAAGACGATGATGTCTATGACGTTCTGTCCAACTTTCAGGGCCCCTACACCGGTCACCCCGTGATGGCGCGTTCCTTCCGGGTCGCCGAAAGTAATGTACGGCTTCGGACGCCAGCTAATTCCGGTGGCAGTTTCGGCGTCAAACAGGCTGTGCTGCCCTATATCGTCTTGATGGGGCTGTGTTCGAAACTTACAGGTAAGCCTGTGAAATGGGTTGAAGACCGCCTGGAGCATCTAACGGCTGCCTCTTCGGCGCCAAACCGTGTGGTGAGCATTGAAGCCGCTGTCAAAAATGATGGCGAAATGATCGGCATGCGGATCGATCAACTTGATGACTACGGCGCCTATCTGCGCTCGCCGATGCCAGGGCCGCTTTACCGGATGCATGGTGCGCTGAGTGGTGCTTATAAGGTCCAAAACCTTGATGTCACCAACCGGTTGGTTATGACCAACAAGATACCCGGTGGTCTGGTGCGCGGTTTTGGTGGCCCGCAGATGTATTTTGCCATTGAACGGCTAATGCATAAAGTTGCGGTAACACTGGGGCTTGATCCGCTGGATGTTATCCGTACCAACCTGTTAGACGCCGGCGTGTTTCCATATCAGGCTCCTGCAGGAGCGTTATACGATTCAGGTGATTACCCCAAGGCCGTTGAAATGGCGGTGGAGCAGGGTGGTCTAGCTGATCTGTTGAAACGTCGCGATAAAGCGCGCGCCGCTGGCAAGATTTACGGCATTGGTTATACCGCTTTGGTCGAGCCCGGCATGTCCAATATGGGCTATCTTAGTACCATCGTGCCGGTTGAAGAACGCCGCAAGCGCGGATCCCAAGACGGTGCAATTTCGATGGCGACTGTAAATGTCGACCCGCTCGGATCGGTCAGTGTTACCAGTGATACGACGCCACAAGGACAGGGCCATGGAACGGTTCTGTCGCAGATTGTTGCTGACCAACTCGGGCTGAAGCCTAATGACATCCGCGTCAATGTTGAACATGACACACATAAAGATCCTTGGTCGATTGCTGCGGGTACTTACTCTTGCCGCTTTTCGCCAGGAACCGCTGTTGCGGCGCAACTAGCGGGTAAGAAGGTGCGCGACAAGCTCGCGCGGATTTCGGCGCAGTTGCTGAACGTTCCAGCTGATCAGGTGGAGTTTGGCGGCGGACAGATATTCGATCGGGAAAACCCCGACAATACGTTGAGCTTCCGGCGCGTTGCCGGTGGCACTCATTGGTCGCCGGGGTTGCTACCCGATGGTATGGATCCGGCATTGCGGGAAACCGCGACCTGGGCACCTCAAGAACTAAAGACGCCGGATGAGCAGGATCGTGTCAACACATCTCTGACCTACGGGTTTGTCTTTGATTTTTGTGGCATCGAAATTGATCCGGATACGGCAGAAATTCGCATCGATAAGTATGTGACCATGCATGATGCCGGGACGTTGATGAATCCTATGATTGTCGAAGGCCAGATTTACGGCTCTTTCGGCCAGGGTGTCGGCGCTGCCATTTATGAAGAGTTCGTCACGGCGGAAGACGGTAGCTTCCTGTCCGGCACCTTTGCTGATTATCTGGTGCCGACGGCGATGGAGGTTCCCGAACCTGTGTTGTTGCATATGGAATCTCCATCACCGTTCACGCCACTTGGCGCGAAAGGTGCTGCCGAAGGTAATTGCATGTCGACGCCGGTATGCTTGGCGAATGCCGTATGCGATGCGCTGAGTATCGACGATATCGTGGTACCTCTGACACCCGCCAAGATCAGCGAATTCTTGCATGGTGAAGAGCCGGCTGCACCGGCAGGCAAGAGCCAACAGCCGAAACTGGAGGGTGCGGATGCTGCGCTGACAGGAGAAGGCGATACCTTTGTTCCGGCCGACCCCCAGAAAGTCTGGGATACGCTCCTTGACCCTGAAGCGCTGGCGGCTGTTATTCCGGGTTGTCACAAGCTCGATCTGGTTGCCGAAAATGAATACCAAGCCAAGGTTTCACTTGGTGTTGGGCCGGTTCGGGGCAAGTTTACGGCTGCAGTTAAACTCTCTGATCTCGATGCGCCGAAATCGGCGACGGTCTCTGGTGGTCTTGAAGGGCCGCTGGGGTCATCAGCTGGATCGGGCAGAGTGTCGCTGGAGGCACGGGATGGCGGTACGTTTGTTCAGTACAGCTATCGTGTTGAAATTGGCGGCAAGGTTGCCGCGATCGGTGGACGGATGCTGGAAGGCGCCGCGAAGATTGTGGTAGGGCAGTTCTTTGAAAGGCTTGTTGCGCAAGTCGGTGGCAAGCCAGTACCCGCATCGAACGGCCGTTGGTGGCAGAAATTTCTATCGGCGCTTGGGCTTGGAAAGTAATCAGTATGGCGTTGCCTGATCTTCAGGAAATCCAGACCAGCGAATATCGTATTTCCTATCGCGAACAGGGCGAGGGCGAAGTCCTTTTTTTTGTTCATGGCATGGGCTGTGGCTCTGTAAATTGGGAAACCCAGTACGAACAATTCAGCGACCGTTACCGGGTCATTGGCTGGGACGCCCCTGGCTATGGAAAATCATCTGACTTCGACACCGACCTTCCGTCGGTCGCTGACTATGCGATGGCGATGGCTGGTTTTCTCGACGCATTGAACATCGAAAAGGCGCATTTGATTGGCCATTCCTATGGCGGCATTATGGTGACCGCCTTTCATCGGGCCTTTCCCGATCGGGTTCTGTCATTGACGCTGGCGCAGCCAGTTGTTGGTGGCGGTGTCGATAAGCCGGGAGACCGTGAAAAAGATATCAAGGAACGGCTGGCGCAGGTCGAAAAGATGGGGATGAGTGATTACGCGGCGCACCACGTACCGCGTTCCTGCGCGCCCAACGTGGCCAAAGATGTCTTGGCCAAAGGAATAAAACTAACAGCAGCGATGCCACAGGCGGGATATTTAAGGCAGTTTCGATCCCTCAAACACGCCAATATCTTTGAGTGGACAAGTAAACCTCGGGTCCCTTCGATGATCATATCCGGAGAGCATGACCGGACAGCAGCTCAGAAAATGATACAGGATATTGCCAAGGAAATGCCGGGAATCCGTCATGAGAACATTGCGGATATTGGTCACATGATCTATCTGGAATATCCCGAACGATTTAATGTGCTTGTCGAAAACCTCCTGAAGGAAACCAGCTAACAAGCCGTATCCCAGTGCGTTTTGACGATTGATTTGTCACCTTGTCGTTATGGCATGGGGATGTCGCATTACGTTCAGGAATTAGACATGAAATGCATATCTCGGGTTGGTTTTGGCAGTGCCTTGGTTGTTGCAATGCTTGCCGTTTCACCGGCGGTTTCACAAAGTTTTCTTGATAGAGGTAAGGATCTTCTATAAGGCCTCGGTGGGGGATCGACACCAGATGTTTCGTCTTTGTCAGTTGGTGAGATCGCGAGCGGATTGAAAGATGCTCTCCGAGTTGCTAGCGAACGCGTCGTAAGCAGTTTGAGTCGTGCTGATGGATTTAACAAATCCTCCGATTTGCATATCCCGTTGCCCGGTTCACTCAAAACTGTCCAGTCTATGCTCAACAAGGTTGGTATGGGAAGTTTGACTGATGATCTGGAACTTCGCTTTAATCGCGGGGCAGAAGCTGCAGTAACAAAAGCCAGAAAGTTGTTTGGTAATGCAATCGCTCAGATGACCATCGAGCATGCTAAGGCAATTTTGAATGGCCCGAAGGATTCCGCGACCAAGTATTTTCAAAGCAAGATGTCTGGGCTTTGATGGGTGAAATGAAGCCTATCGTCGACGCCAATTGTCGCAGGTCGGTGCTATCGCGTCTTATTACAAGGTGATCGGCCAATATAAAACCATTCCCGTCGTGCCGGACGTTAAAGCTAACCTGACTAACCATGTCCTAGAAAAAACAATCGCGGGTGGCTTCTTGTATCTCGGACGTGAGGAAGCGACCATCCGAGAAAACCCTTCTAAACGGACCACAGATTTATTGAAAAAGGTCTTTGCCGCTGATATGTCTGAGGCCTGTCTTCTGTTGCCATCAGCGGCGGCAGACTGCATGGCGCTTGAAGCGCATTTGCAGGAATTGCGGGCTATGAACATCGAAGACGCCTTGGTGCAGATAAAGATTGAGGATGCCGAGGCTCTGATAAAGGAATCATCTAATTCTTAACGGACAAGGAGAACGGCTATGGGATACACACTGAATGAAATGGTAGAAGAATGCCGAGTAGTGCTTTCAGAAGATCGTGATGCTGTGGGTCGCAATGCGGTGCGTCAAATTGTTGAGAAAGCCTGTAAAGACGATGATTTCGTCGCCGCACATCTCGGGCCTGATAATGATATCCCGCGACAGGTACTTTATGAGGATGAAGATTTAGATTTCTGCATTCTCGTTCATGTTTCGGCACCTGAGACTGGCCTGCCACATGGCCACGGACCGACTTGGGCAATTTACGGCATTGCCGCCGGTATTACAGAAATGACCGATTGGCATTGCGTTGACCAGCCGGAGGGCCGCCTGCCCGGCAAGGTCGTTAAGGTGAAATCTTATGATTTGCCGAGGGGTACGGCACAACTATACAACGAAGGTGATCTGCATTCTTCCCGGCGGGAGAACGAAGTGCGGATGATCCGCGTTGAAGGGATGAATTTGTACGGGGTCCGGCGTCCTCGCTATGAAGAAGCGGCCTGAATTCCTCCAGTAAAAATTCCCTGTTTCCCTTTCAGGATCACGTGGCATAATTACAGCAACTTATTCAGAGGAGGAGATCGTTATGGCTTATACGCTTGAGCAACTTTCTGCAGATTGTCATGCCGCGATGGCAGCTGATTCTGGTCAGACTGGCCGTGAAAACGTGCGCGACTTTATCGCCAAGGCCTGTGGTGATGCTGATTTTGTCATGGAGCATTTTGAAAACCCGGGGCAGGAAGAACGTCACGTTCTTTATCAAGACGCTGATTTTGATTTCTGCATCCTGGCTCATAGTTACAATGGCCCGAAGGGCAGTAACCCGCATGATCATGGCCCCAGTTGGGCAATCTATGGTCAGGCAGTTGGTGAAACCATCATGACGGATTGGGAATGCGTTGAAAAACCGTCAGGTGATCAGCCTGGTAAGGTCAAAAAGGTTTGTGAGTATTCGCTCACGCCTGGAACAGCTCATGTTTATCATGAGGGTTACCTACACTCGCCACGTCGCGAGGCTGATACGCGTCTCATTCGCGTCGAAGGTCAGAACCTGATTGGCGTAAAACGCGACAAGTACGAAGTCGCTGCTTAATCTGCTCTGCAACCGAAAATTCAAAGGGCCGATTTTTTACCGCCACTTTTTGATTCATGAAAGGCTGTTAAACGCCGGGACAGGTCTGGGTAACGCCGCCATCGACTGTGACATGGGTTCCGGTGATGTGAGTTGACTCATCGGATGCCAGAAACAGCGCTGCATAAGCAACATCGAAACCAGTACCCATCCGGCCGGACGGAATAATGGCATCACGGGCCGCAGAATACTCTTCTGCTGAGGTATAGCCCTTATAGGTATAGGACGGTTTGCCGTTGACCAGTCGCCGGATAAACGGTGTATCGATATAGCCAGGGCAAACACAGTTGGCGCGGACGCCAGAGGCTGCGTGCTGGATCGCAATGTTCTTGGTGAACTCGATCATCGCGCCTTTGGTAGATGAATATACGGCGGTGTTAGAATTCAGGTGACGTAGTGCGGCAATCGAAGAGATGTTGATGATCGACCCATCCTTTTGCTTTTCCATGATCGGCATGACGGCCTTACAGGTCAGCATCGCCGAGGTCACGTTGCGGGCAAAGGTCGCGTTCCAGTCTTCGACAGTAATGGTTTCGAGGCTACGGCCAACGCCCTGACCCCCAACATTATTGTGTAGGATGTCGACATGACCCCAGGCTTCCATACAGGCATCAACCATTGCGTTGACGGCGGCTTCGTCAGTGACATCTGCTGCATAGGCAATGGCTTTTCCGCCAATGGCCTCGATCTGTTTTACCGTCTGTTCGGCAGCTTCGAGACGAAAATCGACGCAGAAAGTCTTCGCGCCTTCTTTAGCATAGACATAGGCTGCGGCTTTACCATTTCCCCAGCCATCTCCGATGGAACCGGCGCCGGTGACGATGGCGACTTTGCCTTCGAGGCGATTGCGGCCGGGGGTGTCTTCGTTCGGTCCTATGGGCATATTCGTCTCCCTAAATATTCGTTTCTGTTGCACTGGTTTTCGCGCTTCGATCGTGAGCGGTCAAGGGGAGGAGGATATTTGTTCAATGGACTGGTTTACCTCGATTGAAAAGGGCACACTGCGCCGCATCAAATATATATTCCCCAATTTTAGAGATTTATGGCTGAGCAAGACCCCATAGCGGCGCGCCGACGCACCCTCGTTTTAATCGGCTCCGTAGCCATGCTGTTTATCACGGGCGGTGGGATGTTTATGATCGTTGTTGCTCTTAAGCAGATGTCGACCGATTTTGGTTGGCCACGGGAAGTGCCCTCATTGGCATTTTCACTGCAATTTGTCGGGTCCGGTTTCGGTGGGCTCATTATGGGTCGAGTTGTTGATCGATGGGGATTTGGTGTTCCCGCCTTACTCGCCACAGTAATGGTTAGCGCTGGGGCTATGCTTGTTAGTGAGATCAGCTCTGCATGGCAGCTTTATGCGATCTACCTCATCATGTTTGGCCTGTCAGGGCAGGGTGCACTTGCCGCGCCCGCACTTGCTAATATCGCGCGCTGGTACTCAGAACATCGGGGTAAAGCAGTTGGCATTGTCTCCAGCGGGCAGGCTTTAGCCGGCATCGTCTGGCTGCCGGTGTTTGGCTATGTGATGCTCGAGATTGGTTGGCGTGACATGTTCTTCTGGTATGGCGTGTTTGCGTTCTGCGTCATGCTACCTTTGTGCCTGATTGTTCGACATAAGCCTCCGCCGCCCAAACCATTGCCGCAGGCGACTAGCGGTGAGAGTTCTTATTCTGGAAAACCGATTTTGCCGATGTCCAATAATGGCATCCAGTATGGGCTGTGTTTTGCGATCTTCGGTTGCTGCATCGCCATGGCCTTGCCGCTCGGCCATCTTGTCTCGTTCGTGACGGATCGTGGGCATCCCATTCAGAATGCTGTTGAAGTGCAATCTGTTATGTTGTTGTGCGCCTTTATCAGCCGCGCTGTATTGCTCGGTCTGTTGTCTGACCGTTGGGGCGGGATGCGGGCCTTGCTGATATTCTCGGTAGGACAGACTGTCATGCTGACGGTGTTTACGATGACGCATGAACTTTGGGCGCTCTATGCCGTGGCTGCCCTGTTTGGCCTTGGTTATGGCGGGCTGTTTCCGGTCTATACTGTCGCCATCCGTGATCATCTGCCGATTGGCGAAATTGGTCGTCGGACCGGGGTTGTGTTTTTCGTCGGGGCAGTGGCCATGGGTGTCGGCGGTTGGATGGGTGGCTATCTATTTGATCTGACGGGGTCATATACGTCGCCATTTCTCGTTGGCGCCGCGTTCAACGCCGCGAACGTGGTTCTCGTGATCTATTTGATCTATCGTCTCCGAGACGCTCTGCCAGGTAAGTTGGTCAGGGCCTGATCAGCGGGCTTCCTGAATAGCCTGCCAAACCCGTTCCGGGGTTGCTGGCATGGTGACGTTATGAACGCCGAGCGGTTCCAGAGCATTATTGATGGCATTCATGACAGCGGCGAGAGCACCAACAGTTCCGCCTTCACCGGCGCCTTTGACGCCTAGCGGATTTGTCGCTGTCGGTACCGGATGACGATCCAGCTTGAACTCGCAGAAATCAGACGCCCGTGGCATGCAGTAATCCATGAATGACCCGGTAACGACCTGCCCGTCGGAGTCATAGACCATCTCTTCCATAAGCGCTTGGCCGACACCCTGCGCGATGCCGCCGATAACCTGTCCATCGACTAACTCAGGATTGAGCTCGACGCCGACATCATGAACGGCTGCGTAACGGACAATTTCACTGGTGCCGGTGTCAGGATCGATTTCGACTTCGCAAACATGATAGGTGTTTGGGATGTTCGTAGTTTCCGGCGACCAGCTTGCCGTTTCGTAGAGCCCAAACTCCATGTTGGGCGGCATTTTCTTCGGCTCAAAGGCGACATCGACAATGTCAGCCAACGTCACGCTACGATCAGTTCCGGCAACTTTGAACTCGCCATCGTCGAATTCGATATCGTCGTCGGCCGCTTCGAGCATGTGGCCCGCAATCTTTTTGGCTTTCTCTCGGGTTTTCTCAGCGGCAAGCAAGACGACGCTGCCGCAAATCGTGGCGGTGCGCGCCGCACCTGTACCAGAACCAAAGCTGTGTTTACTGGTGTCACCTTCGACGACGCGGATTTTCTCAGCATCTATCCCCAATGTTTCAGAGACGATTTGAGTGTAGATCGTTGCGTGGCTTTGCCCACCGGCGGTTGATGCGGTCATGACCGTAACGGTGCCGCCGGGGTCAAACCGCAACTCGGCCGCTTCTGGGGCAGGGCTGCCTGATGGGTCGACACTGGATGAAACGCCAACGCCGTAAAGTTTGCCACGCGCATCGGCGTCTTTTCTTCGTTGCGGGATATCATCGTATTCAGCCAGTTCCAGACATTTATCCATGACGACTTCAAACTCACCGCAATCGTATGTTTCTCCATTAGGAAGTTTGCAGGGCATGGCGTCAGCCGGGATGTAATTACGGCGCCGAATTTCGGAAGGATCGAGATTAAGCTTTTTGGCGGCGAGATCGATCATCCGCTCAAGAACGTAGCTTCCCGGTGTGCCCGATGGTCCGCGATAGTTCGCCATGGGGACGGTATTGGTCATCGTCGCAGTCGCTTGGCCATGCACCGCAGGCATATTATAGGTACTGCAGAGATAGCTCGCGGCGCCGTTGGGGGTGCCAAATCCGTTCATCGATAAAAAGGCCCCGACATTGGCATGCGCTTTCACTCTGTACCCGTGGAATTTTCCGTCATCATCGAAACCAAGTTCGGCGTCAAAGGAAACGTCGCGCGCCTGATCATCGGCGATATGTCCTTCGCTGCGTTCGCACACCCATTTGACCGGACGACCAACGCGCTTTGCGGCCCAGGCAGCGAGCGGCACCTCGGGATATAGCCCACCCTTCATGCCAAACGAACCACCGACGTCGCCGGCAATGACTGTCATCTGGTTTTCTTCGATGTTGAACATTTTCTTGGTCATCATGTTGCGCCAGACAAATGGCCGCTGTTGGCAGGCATAGACGGTGTAATGCTCTTGGCCCGGGTCGTAGGTAGCGACGACAGCGCGGGGTTCCATCGTATTGGCCGCAACCCGGGTTACCGGCATTGCTTCTCTGAGGACATGTGGGGCTGCTGCGAGAGCTGATTCCGTTGCGGCTGGGTCGCCCTTCTGTGAAGAAAAGGCCTCATTTTTTTCGCCGCCTTCCCAAAGCTGAGACGCGTCTGGTTGACTATTGGCTAAGGGGTCGACCTCTGCGGTCAGAATTTCGTACTCGATGTTGATGGCTTCTGCAGCGTCCTTAGCCTGATTGACGGACTCTGCAACCACCATGGCAACCAATTGTCCAACATGGACAACGCGATCCCGGGTTATTGGCTCGCGTGGGGGACGGAACCCCGGTCGACCATCGCTGCGTTTGGGGGGCAGATTCCCTGCCACATAACCAACATTGTCCTCGGCAACGTCATCGCCGGTAAAGATGTCGATAATGCCCGGCCGCTGTTTCGCGGCCTTTGTGTCGATGGAGACAATCTTTGCGTGCGCATGGGGGGAACGGAGGAAGACAGCATGACACTCAAACGGCAGTTTTACGTCATCTGTGTAACGCCCTTCGCCTTTGAGTAGTCTCGGTGCTTCAACCTGTGTTACCGGCTGGCTGATCGAATAGCGCGTCATGTTGTGATCTCCAAAGAAGTGATGTGGCGATAGTTTATCTGAAGTTTTCAGATCGGCAATTGCTGGCCTGAGAAGGACGCTAAATTTGTATGTTTTTGGGGAAAGCGGTTGACATGACTGGGCTACTGGCTGACTTTCAATTAATAGTTGGAACACTTACGCCATATCAAAAACCCGCCCTTTTTGGCGGGTTTGCTATATCGAGTGTGAGAAGTTTCGATATTTAATTTCTGTCGGCCGACCAAGGCTCGGTATGTCGCCAGTACACCAAAGTGCGTAGGCACGTGTAAGAAAGGGGACATTTCATGGCACAGGCCAATGATGGCGATACCGTCAAAATTCATTACACCGGAAAATTAACTGACGGGACTGTCTTTGATTCGTCAGAAGGGCGCGATCCTCTGGAATTCAAGGTCGGTGAAAAGAATATCATTCCAGAACTTGAGGCTTCGGTTGTTGGTATGTCAGTCGGCGATAAAGCGACGGTTGAGATTGAGGCTGAGAACGCTTACGGCCCGCGGGTTGATGAAGCGATCCAGACAGTAGAACGCTCGGTTATCCCACCTGAAGTGGAGTTGGCCGTTGGTGGTCAATTGCAGGCGACAGCGCCAAATGGCCAGGACCTGGTTTTTGTTGTGATTGAGATGGACGACGAAACGGTCAAGTTGGATGGTAATCATCCGCTTGCTGGTCAGGATCTGGTTTTCGATATCGAACTGGTTGAGGTCGTCGCTTAACGACCCAGTTTTCGAATGCGGCCCATGTGATAGTGGGCTGCAGTGTCCATACTTTGGCATTGATTGATTGGGGTATGGGCGATGCGACTGTCGATTTTTCAAGATGTAATTTCTTTTGGTCTCTGCTGCGTGCCATTGGGATTTTCTGGCACTGCAGGAGAAGCGTGTTGTTCGGCCACCCCCTAGTGTCGTTGTGGACATCGTTTGCGAAAAAGATGTCTCAAAGGCATTTAACTTTATCGGGTGTGTTAAGGCTGAAAATTCCATTGATATCATAGCTCGCGTTCAGGGTGTTCTCGAATCACGAAATTTCACCGATGGTCAGACGGTAGAGAAGGGGTAACGCCTTCTCACAATTGAGCTGCCAACGCTCGATAATAACCTGTATGCCAAAATCGGGTTGGTCATGTTGATTGGCTTGGCGTCCCAAAGCGCAATTTTGATTGTTGAGTTTGCCAAGACCCGGCGAGAAGCCATTTTAGGAATTGAAGCGGCAGCATTAGAGGCAGTTAAACTACGGTTCCGGGCTGTGATGATGACAGCCCTTTCGTTTATTCTGGGCGTAATGCCATTGCTGTTTGCCTCTGGGGCGGGAGCTGCAAGATGTGTTGCTGTGGGGCCAGTGGTTGTCTGGGGCATGGTATCGGCAACGTTTATCAGGTTGTTATTTGTACCGGTGCTATGCGTTGTTTTCCAGCGCATCAGCGAGCGGTTTAGCAAAACTGCTGCATAATAAACTTCTGCAGCCTTCAAGTATTTTCTGTGCTCGCATTGTTTCGGGCAATGTAATTGCCGATAATCGTCTGAACCTAAATCAGAATATGGGAGGCGATATCATGGCGGCAAAGAAAGCAGTGAAAAAGACAGTCAAGAAAACGGTAAAGCGTAAAGCGGCTTCGAAGATCAAGGACCCGGTCTTTGAGACCGTGAAGATCGAGCGCGATAAAGGGATAACGTTTCTAATCATGAACCGGCCGGAGAAACGGAATGCGATGAGCCCGCAGCTCCATATGGATATGAATGACGCGATTGATTATCTGTCGATCGATCCGGCTACTGATGTTTTGGTCGTCACTGGTGCTGGCAAAGCGTTTAGCGCCGGACAGGATATCAAACTCTATTTCCGGGGCACGGCGGACGATCCGGCAGCACGGGCAAAAGCACGGCGAGCATCGAATGCCTGGCGCTGGCAAAAACTGTCACGTTTCCCGAAGCCAACCATTGCGATGGTAAATGGCTTTTGCTTTGGCGGTGCGTTTACCCAAGTTTGTGCCTGTGACTTCGCCATTGCATCGAACACGGCGACATTCGGACTGTCTGAGGTCAATTGGGGCATTATTCCCGGCGGTATCGTTAGCTGGAACGTGGTGCAGGTGATGAATTACCGCAACGCGGTTTACTACGCGACCACCGGTGAACCCTTCAACGGTAAGCGGGCGACGGAAATCGGCATGGTCAATAAGTCTGTCCCAGCCGGTAAGCTCAAAGCTGAGGTCATGAAGCTGGCACGGTTGATGCAAGAGAAAAGCCCGGCAGCGGTCAGATACACCAAGGAAGCGATCCGCTCGGTACGCTTCATGAATGAACCGGAAGCCGCAGATTATCTCAATGCTAAGAGTGATGCCTTGAAGCATGTCGATAAGGAAGACAGCCGTGGGCAGGGGATGAGCCAGTTCCTCGATGAAAAGAGCTATCGTCCTGGCCTCGGACATTTCGAACGGCGGAACAAGGGGTAGCGTCGTTCGGAGCCGATGATGGCACCGAAACAGATGAAACAGACAAAGCGGTTGCAGCAGCGTCGTGATATCGCGGCGCTGCTCAATCCGCGCAATATAGTCATTGTCGGGGCGAGCGATAAACCTGGCAATTGGGCGGAGCGTAGCTGGAACAATCTACAACGCTATGGATTTAAGGGAGCGGTCTATCCGATAAACCCGGGTCGGGAGAAGGTGTGGGGTAGTAAGTGTTACCGGTCGTTCGGTGACCTGCCCGAGAAGCCGGATCATGTGCTGGTTCTGGTTCCGGCACGCTTTGTTTCGGCGACCCTGAAAGAGGCCGCCGCAGCCGGTGCCCGCAGCGCGACCGTTATTTCATCGGGCTTTGGTGAACACCCTGACCCGGCCGCCATAAAACTGGGCGAGGAACTGGGAGAAACCATCCGTGAAACCGGGCTGGCGGTATCGGGTCCTAACTGCCTCGGAAACTTCAGTGGCGGCGATCGGGCAGTGACGATGGTCGACAACCGGACCCTGCGGACTGAGCCAGGACCTGTCGCGATCATCGGTCAATCCGGTGGGCTGGTGATGGCGCTTAAGCGAACGCTTGAAGAGCGTGGCATGGATGTCGGCTATATCGTTACCAGTGGCAATGAGGCCGGTCTGAAGACAGCAGATTACATCGAGTACTTCGCTGCCAACCCGCAAGTCAAGGTAATCGTTTCCTATCTCGAATCTGTCCGCGACCCGCAACAGTTTCTCGCAGCCTGTGAAGCCGCCAAGTCCGTGGGCAAGCCGGTCATCGTCCTGAAACTGGGGAGGTCTGATAATGGCCGTGCTGCGGCGATGGCCCATACCGGTTCGCTGGCAGGGTCCGTTGCAGCCTTTGATGCGATTGCGGGCAATGCCGGGGTTATCCGGGTGTCCAACCTCGATGATGTGATTGAAGCGGCGGAGTATTTTCTGCATGCGCCGTTGCCAAACGGAAATGGGGTCGGGGCCATCACGTTCTCCGGCGGGTTGCGAGGGCTGCTACTTGATCAGGCGGAGGCCAACAACCTTTCATTCCCGCCCTTGGCGGCGAAGACTAAACGCCGATTGGGTGAACTTCTTGGTGTTGGCTCAATTATTGGCAACCCGCTTGATTCCGGGTTTGCTGCTCTTAATAGCGAGGAGATTTATATCAACTGTGTGAAGGCTATGCTCGACGACCCTGGGATTCACACTCTGATGCTGCAGGAGGAAATTCCGCGCGCGCCCGGTGCGGAACGAAAAGTTGAATACATCCGTGCGGTTAATGCGCTAGCGGTGAAGTTCAAGAAGCCAATCACCTATGTCACGATGATCTCACACAGCATGAATGAATATAGCCGTGACATCAGAAACGGTTTCCGCAATGTTGCCTTTCTGCAGGAAGCCGATAAGGCGCTCCGGGCGGTGCGGGCGGTAACGACTTACGCAGAACGTTGCGCCGTCAAAAAATCTACCGGGCCTAAGACAACAGCGCAGCCTTTACCTACGGCGGTGTTCCGCGCCATCGCGAAAGCGCAGAAGCAAACGGGCCCAACGCCGTTGTCAGAAATTGAGTCGAAGAAACTCATCCGCGCCTACGGCCTTAAAACGCCAAAAGAGATACTAGCAACGAGTGGTGCGGAAGCTATGCGTATTGCGCGCGACGTTGGGTTGCCGGTTGTGCTCAAAGCTGCAGGCGCCGAATTGACCCATAAATCCGATATCGGTGGCGTAATCCTCAATAACAATACGCTCGCATCGGTAAGGGACGGTTTTGCAACCATCCAACGGAATGTGATAGCTAAGGCGAAAGGCGCTGTACTCGATGGTGTACTAGTCGCCGAACAGGTCAAAGGCGATATCGAATTGGTGATCGGGGCATCGTGTGATCCCGAAATGGGGCCGTTTGTAATGTTTGGATCTGGTGGTGTGGCGCTTGAACTTTATCGCGATGTTGTCTTTGCTGCGCCGACATTGGACGAAGCCAGTGCGAATGCTTTGATTGACCGCACAGCTGCCGCACAATTGATCAACGGCTATCGCGGTGCGCCCGCTTTGGAGCGTGGCGCAGTGGTAAGGGCGTTGATAGGGGTCTCGCGTCTCGCGATAGATTTAGACGAAAATCTCGATTCAATCGACGTAAACCCTTTTGTCCTCTGCCGTCGTGGCGGCGTCGCGCTTGATGCGCTGGTGGTGCTGAAGAATTCCTCCGGCGAATTTTGATGAACCCTTCGTAAAGCTAGGGGGATATCAAAATGGTGCCGACAGTCTGACGTCAGCACCTGTAGAACTACACGTAAACGCTTTGATGGCATGATTGCTTCAGTCTTCGATCCGAAGCGGTGTCCCGCCAACCTCCCCTATGGATGATCTGGAAGACACGGGTCGTCCACATCAGGCCCTGAACATGCGGCCACCAATGCCGGAAACTCTAATCGAAAATGGCACAGAACTTGGGGGCTAGACAACAAAGCTTCGATAATGGGGGCTGTTTATTTGTGATGATCTGATCATCGAAGGAACTGGTAATCAACTCCTGACAGGGAGGGGTATCTGATTTCCATCGAGAACCTCCGGTATCACAGGCAATGTGACTAGCTAAGTGAATTTTACTGTGACGCAGGGTTCACTCACCCCGACTACCTACCCAACTAAGATCATCACAGTGAGCCGTTTGGTGGCCTAGAGCTGCCCTTATCCGCGTCAAGTCAATTTTGATAGTCCAATCCAAATCAAACGAAGGGCGAGGCAGGTAAGGAGGATTTT
>CAJJCG010000072.1 GCA_905182615.1 Alphaproteobacteria bacterium UBA2964
CATAGAGGGGTTCATACAGATCAAAGCCCCGACACCTTGCGGCCCACCGATCTTGTGAGCCGACAATGCCATGCTATCGACACCACGCGCCTTCATATCGACAGGGATTTTGCCGGCTGCCTGCACCGCATCGCAATGGAACAGCGCGCCTGCGTCATGAGCTATCTGCGTTGCTTCCGCAACCGGCTGCACAATACCGGTTTCGTTATTAGCCAGCATGATCGACACCATCGTCGGCACATCGCTTTCACCCAAAAGACTCGCCAAAGCTTCTAAATCAACCAGCCCTTCTGATGTAACCGGACAAACGACCGCGTCAGGCCGGGCCTGTAATACCGATTCATGTTCGATAGCGGAAATGATGATGCGTTCGATGTTGTCGCAGCGCAGGGCCTGGTTGTTGGATTCTGTCCCGCTGCCGGTAAAAATTACACCCGTCGCGTCGGCGCCGACCAACGCCGCGACATGCTGACGTGCCTTTTCAACACGCGTGCGGGCGGCTCGGCCATCGGCATGTACGGAAGAAGCGTTTCCGCCTTCCCGCATGGCTTCTGCAACCGCATCAATGACCTCCGGCCTAGATGGCGCGGTTGCGTTGAAATCCAGATAACTGCGGGAAGTCACGCGCGTCCGATGTCGTTAACTGGCTGCAGCGCGGCGCGCCGAAACCTGCTGATCAGACTGTCCAGCAGGTTCAATACGGCGTTCACAAACATCGGCAACCGAGATTGAGCTGAGAAAACCATAGACCTGATTACCCAGGGCTTCCCATAAGGCGACTGTTTCCGATCCATCGTTTGCACTTTTGGACGCAGATTTGCGCTCTCGCGTTGTCGGAACCTCAACAGCGGCAATAACGTCCGAAATGAGGATTTCATCTGGAGTCCTGCTCAACATATAACCGCCGCCGGGACCACGGACGCTCTTAACAAGCCCTGCGCGCCGTAATTTGGCAAACAACTGCTCAAGATATGACAACGAAATTTCGTGGAGACTCGCGATATCAGCCAAAGACATCGGCATTCTCTTGTCCTGCTGCGCCAAAAATATGACGGCAGTGACAGCGTATCTTCCCTTACTACCCAATCTCATAACGCCTAATTATCCTCACTAATGTTCGAAATTTAAAATTAAAACCAAATTTTTTAGGGCCCTGTTATCGAGAAGCTTGTAATTTGATGGCGCAATTCACTATATTCGCGCGCTTAATGCTTATTGGCTTTTTTAGGTTAATTAGCGCCGGGAATGTATGTGGCGCGACCGGGTGCGTCAACAACCGGTTTGTGCTCCAGCCAGTATAATTTTTCCAGGAGATTTCTTCTTTATGCCTGAGGTCATTTTTAACGGTCCAGACGGACGGCTCGAAGGCCGTTATCACCACTCGCGCGTTGAAAATGCGCCGATTGCGCTGATCCTTCATCCGCATCCACAACAGGGCGGCACGATGAATAATCGCGTCGTTTTTGAGGTCTATCAGACCTTTGCAAGACGTGGTTTTTCGACACTGCGATTCAATTTTCGTGGCGTTGGCCGATCTCAGGGTGAATACGATGAGGGTATGGGCGAGCTAAGCGATGCGGCGGCAGCGCTTGATTGGCTGCAAACAGCAAACGCCGATGCGTCCCAATGCTGGGTAGGTGGCTTTTCATTTGGCGCCTGGATTTGCATGCAGCTTTTGATGCGGCGTCCCGAGATTGACAGTTTCATTGCTCTGGCCCCGCCAGCCGACAAGTATGATTTCACCTTTCTAGCACCGTGCCCTGCCTCTGGTCTCTTTGTCCATGGTGCGGATGACACGATGGTGCCGGAAGATTCGGTCAATACTTTAGCCAAGAAGCTACAGTCACAAAAGCGGATTACCATCGATTACAAGATTATCGAAGGCGCCAATCACTTCTTCCACGACCGGGTCGATGAATTGACCACACATGTGGACACCTACCTGGAAACCCAGATTCCGGCGATTGAGGCTGCATCGACCACCATCTGACGTCGCTAACTCAGGGTTTCGAAAAGAAGACGCCCCCTGTTTGAGGCATAATGACACCCGTTGTTCCCGGAAGGGTAAGCGGTAGACCTCGCCGACTGCGAACCGCGAGATATGCAAACGCTTGCGCCTCTAGCGCATCACCCTGCCAGCCGACGCTTTCAACGGGGTCCACCGGGACGCCAAGAGAGCGTCTGAGCTGTGCCATCAAGAACTTATTGTGTCTGCCGCCACCGGTGACCAGCCATCGTTCTGGCCGCACCGGCAGATGATCGACTGCCCGGACAATGGTTTCACAGGTAAAGGCGGTCAGCGTCGCAGCACCATTTTCAGGTGATAAGCCCTGCACCGAATTTGTATCGAACTCATCGCGATCGAGCGACTTAGGCGGGGGCTTGTCAAAATAGGGGGTGTTCAGCAATTGATCCAATACAGGCTTGGAAACGGTGCCCGTCGCGGCACATGCACCACCGGCATCATAAGGTCTGCCTAACTTACGATTCATCCAATCATCAGTCAGAGCTCCACCTGGCCCGGTGTCGAACGCAACAAGCGATGTTTCATCGCCGTTCAGATAAGTAACATTCGCCACGCCGCCGATATTCAGCACAGCCAGCGGAGTCTCCAGGTCAGCTGCGAGCGCAAGATGGTAAACTGGCACCAGTGGAGCTCCCTGCCCGCCCTGCGCGACATCATTGCTACGAAAGTCGCAGACAACGTCGATACCCGTTGCTTCCGCGAGAAACGCCCCGTCGCCGATCTGCCAGGTTCGCGATTGTGCCGGGTCATGCAGGATCGTATGGCCATGAAACCCGATCAAATCGACACCACTAGGTTTAAGTCCCGCCTGGGCGATGAGCGTCTGCACAGCCTCGACATGAAGGTGCGTCAGCGCCTGCTCTACCTGTTCGAGTGGTCCGTCGCTGCCCAACACGGAACGCAAGCGGTCGCGAAAGCCATTTTCGTATGGAACACTTATAGAGAGCCCTGTCTCAACATCAGACCCGCCATCCGTCCGCACCAACGCGGCGTCGATACCATCAAGCGATGTCCCGCTCATGAGTCCGAGTGCCAAAATGGGCTTATTCATTGAACCAACTGTCGTTTGCATTCCGCGCCATTGGAACCGATACTCAAGAATTGTTCAAACTGAAATCATTGGATCGGTAAAATCTATGACGACAACAGTCCTGGATAAACCCTTTGAATCGGCGGCAGGCTGGAAAGGCCCTGCGCTCGCTAACATCAGCGACTGGATTTATGTTCTCACAGATGACGATATTGCCGAGCTCAATAACGCGCTGGCACACGTCAAATCTCAAGGGCTGAAAATTCCTAATATCACAAAAGCCGATTTCCCGCTGCCCCGGCTGGCGAACACGCTTTCTGATATCCTACAAGAATTGGAGCATGGCAGAGGCGCTAAATTAATCCGGGGCCTCCCGGTCGAACTACTCGGCGAGACAGACGCCACAACGATTTATTGGGGACTTGGAACTTATTTAGGTAACGCCGTCGCCCAGAACATGATGGGCGAACGTCTCGGCCATGTGAAAGCCGTGGGTGCCAACTGGGATCAAAACTTTAATCTCCGAGGGTATCAAACGCCGGTTCACCTGCCATTTCATTGCGACAAATCCGATGTCGTTGGATTGCTGTGCCTTCAAACGGCTAAATCCGGCGGCACCAGCTCATTTGCCAGCTCCATCGCTATCCATAACGAAATCCTCCGGACACGCCCTGATTTGTTGCCAGAGCTCTATAAACCGTTCTGCATCGATCATCGAGGTGAAGAATTTGAGGGCGAGGACCCGTTTTATGTTGCGCAGGTTTTTACCATTCACAATGACAAGTTCTTCGGACGGTTCGGCCAAAAATATGTCGAAAGCGCGCAACGTTTCCCACAGGTGCCCCGGCTGACTGACGCTCAGACAGAAGCAATGAATCTGTTCAGCAAGCTCGCTTTAAGCGATGAGATCCGGCTCGATATGGAATTCGAACGTGGAGATATGCAATTCTTGAACAATCACTATACCGTCCACAGCCGGACCGATTATGAGGATTACGAGGAAGACGAACGTCGTCGCCACCTCTTACGGATGCTGCTGTTTACGCCGTCCTATGACGATGTGCCGGAAAATACGGCCAACTTAAATGCCTTTATCAGGCGCTGGGGCGACGAGCCGCGCGAAACCATCCTTGCCGTGGATAACGGCTAACGACGTTTCCTCTCTCGCCAGAGCCCGTGCCACTATGTTAAACACCGCCGCGACAACTGGCATAGGTGGCTATTGATTAGCCTGAAGTACAATGACGACATATAAATCAGAATTCCTTCGGATCATTTCCGAACGCGGCTTTATCCATCAATGTACCGATGAGGCGGCCCTCGACAAAATTTTGGATGGAGATGAAGTCGCCGTCGCTTATGCAGGTTTTGACTGCACGGCTGACTCCCTGCATATCGGGCATTTGATGCCAATCATGACACTGCGCTGGTATCAGCGCTGCGGTCACAAACCCATCGCCTTGATGGGTGGTGGAACCACCAAGGTTGGCGATCCATCGGGTAAGGATGAGTCTCGCCAAATCCTCACCGACGAAACCATCGCCGCCAATATTCGGGGCATCAGGGGAACTTTTGAGAAATTCCTGAGCTTTGGCGATGCCCCAACCGATACGCTGATGGTCAATAATGCCGACTGGCTGGATGCACTAGAATACATTCCGTTTTTACGTGAATTCGGCAAGCATTTCTCGGTCAATCGGATGCTTTCATTTGATTCTGTGAAACGTCGACTCGAACGCGAGCAGCCCCTAAGTTTCCTGGAATTCAACTATATGATCTTGCAG
This sequence comes from Alphaproteobacteria bacterium UBA2964, assembly GCA_905182615.1. GTDB lineage: Bacteria > Pseudomonadota > Alphaproteobacteria > MPNO01 > UBA2964 > UBA2964. Next base: position 4,841 of record CAJJCG010000072.1, read on the forward strand.
GCATACGACTTCCTTGAACTGTCACGCCGAGACAATTGCGTGTTGCAGATCGGTGGCTCGGATCAATGGGGCAATATAGTCAACGGCGTTGAACTCGGTCGCCGGGTCGATGGCACGGCGTTGTATGGATTGACGTCGCCTCTAATCATGACCTCTGCCGGAGAGAAGATGGGCAAAACCGCCGGCGGCGCTGTGTGGCTTAACAGCGACAGACTATCGCCATATGAATATTTCCAGTTCTGGCGAAATACAGCAGATGCAGATGTCGGACGTTTCCTCCGTTTGTTTACTGAACTGCCCCTTGATGAAATCGCGAAGCTCGCGGCTCTGCAGGATGCGGAGATCAACGAAGCCAAAAAAATTCTTGCCCATGAAGTCACCAAGCTGTGCCATGGCGAGGCCGCAACGTTAGAAGCCGGAGAGACCGCCAAAGCCACCTTCGAAGACGGCACTCAGGGTGCTGCACTACCCACCGTCGAAATAGAGGAATCAGACTTAACCGCTGGCATACCAGCGTTTGAAGCAATGGTAAAAGCGGGTCTTGCCAACAGCAATGGCGAAGCTAGGCGTCTCATCCGGGGGGGCGGCGGCCGCGTAAACGACGTGGTGATCACTGACGAAAGTCAGACGATCAGCACAGCGGACATAAATGCAGATGGCGCAATCAAGTTCTCTGCCGGCAAGAAACGTCACGTTCTCGCAAAACCAATTTAAGGGCTCCTAGTTAGGGTCAATAATTTCGCTGCTAGGCGGCTTACCCTTGGACTCCGTACCGAGAATACCAATCAAATTGCGTAAGAAACCAGGTGCCAGAGCGGCAAGCGGGTTTACCGTAATCTTCGGTTTGGCGAGATCACCCGAAAGCTGGTAAGTCGCCGCAAAAACGCCGCCACCTTTTTGCCCGGTAAATATTCGGCCGATAAGGGGAATTTTTCCGAGAGCGCTATTAATTGAATACGCCGGAACAATCGTTCCCCGAAGGCTCGCTGTCTTTTTCTCCAAATCCAGCGTGCCATCGGCGGTAAGCCCCAATGCCGCCCCTATTGCCCGAGCATTTGTCATTGTCGCTGTATCACCTGTCTGAGTAAACGGCACCTCGAGTTTGGTAAACGCGATGCCCTTACCGGAAAGCCGATTAACGATACCCGTCAGCGAGGCAAGTGTCAGAATGCGCGCCAGATTGGGAGCATCCGCCACCGCAAAATCAGAAACGTTCAAACTACCTTTCCAAGGTTGCTCTTTGGCCCGTTTTCGATCTGCCGTTAAAACGAGCTCCCCCCCCCGAAACGTATCGGTAATATCTAATCCCGCCAGAATACCGCCAGCATCTTCTGCCCGCAGCGTATAGCGCTGCTTGTCTGCGACAGTTTTCAGCTCATAAGAAAAGGGCTGGTTATTCGCAACAACCCCGGTCAGGGCAGCTTGATTCCAGAATTCACCATCATACATCATCGTGCCGGAAACGTTGTGGACCGGCACGTCCGGATCAAACCAGACGGTTTCGAAATTCGTCGTTAAATTCAACTGGGGCATTGTCGATCCCTCAGCGTTGTCCACCTGTGCCAGCATGGGAACGAAGTCTAGGGACTTTCCCTTTAACTGGACATCGTACCCGCCTCCCTGAGACGCAGATATAACGCCGCCAAAATCAGAGCGACCTAAAACAAATTTTTCAATTTTTGCCGACAGAAATTTATTCGCCTTGTCGAACCGGACTACAGCTTTTCCGTGCAGCCCCGGCGCCTGAATGTCGATGTTCTGAATATCGCTTGCACCATCTGGAAAAGACACGAGAGACACCCAGGCAACGCCAACTTCGCCCGGTTTTTTATTCCAGCCGAGCTCCGGTATTTTGAGTGTTGTTTCTTTGAATGAAATCTTCGCGGCAATTTCCTTAATGCCGTTGAGTCTTTCGATCAAAGATAAATCAAGATCTACTGGACCGACGACGTAGGGAGCAAAATTCGGTAGGTCCAAAAGTTGTTTTTGCGCGGTTGGGTCTATCTTCCCCCGAAGCTCATACCGTCTGACAAATTTTCTATCCGCACCAAATGGTTCAGTCCATTTCAGCTCAACCGGCGTTTCCGCAACTTTTGCATCACCGACAAGAGACAAACCCTTTCTGTTTATTACCAAATCAAAATTGCCGGACTTAATCGGTTTTTCGAGCGGTGTTTGCAAGAGAACCGCATTAACAATTTTCGCCAGTGCCTGAACGTTGACATGATCCAGCGTCAAAGAAGCAAAGAGCGGGAATGTGAATTTAAGATCGGTAGTCGACCATCCTTTGACAGTCGTGGCGTCGACCCCGAACTTGGAAACTAATCGAAGCGGCTTGTTATTGGTAACTGTCAGGGCTGTTCTCAGGGGACCAGAAACCGTGGCACGGATATCCGCCGCTTCTTTATCTGTATCTAGGTTAAACAGTTTGACCACGCCGGTGACAATTTTAAGGTCCTCCAAGACACCTGATGAGATATTTGCAACAATCCGATTCTTGGAGAACACCGCCGTTGCTTCAACTTTCTTTAAGTTTGGGAAGTTTTCGTTGTAGCGAATGGTGACGTCACGCAACCGCACTTTTCCGGAAAAAGATTCAACGACGACATCTGCATTCTCGTTGTCAGGAATACGGATGGAAAATGACGCGCGCGCATTTTCCGCATACCCTTTTTGCATATTGCCAAGAACCCAGCGCCGCGCGACCTTTCCAAAGCCAACAGGCCAATAATTTTTGAGGCGTGACAACCGCACCCGGCTAGCACCGGCACGGCCGTCGAACGCTATTTCTCCACCAACCGCAATCGCTGACCCGGTTAACGACACAACAGGGCCACCGGCGTTTATTTCAAAACGTTCGATCTCAAGTGACGCAGGATCACTTTCATAGTGGCCACGAAAATCGATGCTCGTCAGCGGGATCCCTTTTGGCCATAGACGCGGTTTACGGATTCGACCAGCGCCGCCGAAAAACTCAAACTTGGCACCGGCGATTTTACCGTCCAAACCAACCCGCGCTGCAATATCACCACTTACAGTCACATCCACAGAGTTTAGAACCTCCAGACCAGGCATGGATGATGCTAATCGATCGAGTGGAAAATTTTCGATAGCGAGGTCTAAAGCAAACTCCCGCGCACCAGATGGTAGATTTGCTTTCGCTATGAGGCGAGTAGGTTTTCCAGCCGCATTCACGTCTGCAAAAAGCGATGCACGGATCTCATTGTCGTCACGGATCACCACAAAATCAGCCTGCGGCGCCCCCCAGTTAACGCCCGTTACGCGATCATCCACGACAAACTTAGCATTGAGAATACTGACCTGTTTAAGATAGCGGAGGATGCCCTTATCCTGCTTTGGCGCACTAAGAGCAGCGACCACCCCGCCCAGTGTATCCGCTTGCAAATTTGTCGTTTCTTCGAGTACTAAAGCGAGTGTTCCACTCTCGCTCCGAACCACCTGGAGACGCGGGCCGATCAGATCAAGATTGGTGGGCGCGACAATTCCCCGTAACAATGCCCGCAGACTAAAGCTGACAGACATCTCGGGGATCCTGGCGATTGCGGCTCCATCGGCGCCAGCAATCTTTGTCCCCATAACCCGAATGTCGAGCGTTCGTTCCCACCCTGCCCACGCCAGGTTGGTTCCCTGGACAGAAACCCGAACCGGCCGAAACATATCATTGAGAGCGTTTTCAACATGACTCGTGAGAAAATTAAGTGGCACCGGGCCCAGAGATAATCGCCAGGTCGCAATACCGGTAACCAGAAGAAGAGCAAGCGCCGTAAGGGCTGCTAATTCACATAAAACCCGGGTACATCGTCCTAGCATTTAACTCGACAGCCTCAATTTTTGCACCACTTGACCGGCACATCACCTTGTCGCAGTGTGCGGCAAAATTGATCCGGATGGAACGCAACAATTGGTAGACAAGACAGAAAAAGGAATTGAACTTACCAATCCATTGCCACTTCCCGGCAATATGGATGCCGTAGCCTCGGGGTGGGACCGTTGGCACGATGCCGCTGACCGCAATAGCGATGAAAACCTTAGATCTTTTATCACCAAAAATTCCAGCGAAGGCGCTCTGAAACCTCTGCTAGACGGGATTTTTGGCAATAGTCCCTTCCTCAGCCATACTCTAATCAACGACTGGGAGTTTTCACGCCAGGTTTTCGAGGACGGCCCCAAATCCGCTTTTATCGGCATCATAGAAACCGTAAGTGATCCTTTGCTCGTCGCACAAGATCAGGCATCCATAATGAAGGTGCTCCGAATCGCGCGCCGTCGCTGCGCCTTCGCAATCGCCTTGGCGGATTTGACCGGGAAATGGCCTTTAGCGGAAATCATTGAGGCATTGAGCAAATTCGCCGAGACCTCGATCAGTGCCACCGTATCGCATCTTCTTCATCACGGGCAGCAAACAGGTGAGATCGAGCTTTCCGACCCCTCCCTGCCGTCGCATGACTCCGGCTTTATTGTCCTCGGCATGGGTAAGCTCGGCGCGAAGGAGCTCAATTACTCGAGCGATGTTGATTTAATACTGCTATTTGATAACGAAAAGTCACAATACACTGGCAAACGGACAGCACAGGAGTTCTTTGTTCGACTAGCGCGCGATTTGGTAAAAATTCTGGAAGAGCGAACCACCGACGGCTACGTCTTCCGTACCGATCTACGGCTACGGCCTGATCCCAGCTCAACACCTCCGGTTCTGTCAACTCTAGCCGCCGAAACGTATTACGAAACGGCCGGCCAAAACTGGGAACGGGCTGCCATGATCAAAGCCCGTCCTATTGCCGGCGACATAGAGGCCGGCAATTGTTTTCTCGACTATCTACGTCCCTTTATCTGGCGACGAAATCTCGACTTCGCGGCAATCGAAGATATTCACTCTATCAAGCGACAGATTAACGTTCATCGTGGCGGCAGCAAGATTGCGGTGGCTGGACATAATGTAAAACTTGGCCGGGGTGGTATTCGCGAAATTGAGTTTTATGTGCAAACCCAGCAATTGATCTGGGGTGGCCGCGACACGACGCTGCGCACAAAGAAGACCTGCGTGTCCCTCCCACGACTTGCGCAGGCAGGGCACTTCGCCAGTGAGGTCGCCGAAGAACTTGAAATCGCCTATGAATTTTTGCGACGCGTTGAACATCGTTTGCAGATGATCGATGACCAGCAAACCCATGACGTTCCCGCCGCCCCAGATAAGCTCGAAGCCTTCTCAAAATTTATGGGCTTCGAGAATACTGACAGGTTTGCGCAGGTGTTATCCGAACAACTACACACCGTCGAACAGCATTACGCAGCTTTATTTGAAGAATCTGCGGATCTAAGCGGTCCTGGAACGTTGGTCTTTACAGGTGGTGAGGATCACCCCGACACCTTAGAAACACTACGCTCTATTGGTTTTAAGGACCCGTCATCGGTGTCCTCGATTATTCGTACCTGGCATCATGGCCGCTATCGTGCGACACGCAGCACCCGATCAAAAGAACTGCTCACCGAATTGATGCCGGGGTTGCTAACGGCGTTTTCAAGAACCGGAAACCCGGATACAGCCCTGCGTGGATTCGATGAGTTTTTACAAGGACTGCCCGCGGGCGTTCAGCTTTTTTCACTATTTCATAGCAACCCAAGACTGCTCGAGTTGCTGGCGGAAATTATGGGAAGTGCGCCGCGTATTGCCGATAGCCTGCGGCGACACCCAATCCTATTTGATGCCGTTCTGACCGCGGATTTTTTCGATCAGCTGCCTAACAGGCAAAAAATCACGAGCGAAATTGAACTTGAACTCGAGGAAAGAGCGCAGGATTTTCAAGATGTTCTTGATATCGTCCGACGCCAAGTAAATGACAGACTGTTTCAGGTGGGCGTGCAAATCATACGGCATCACATGACCCCTGAAACAAGCGGACTTGCCATCGCCAATATCGCAGACGCAGCAATCAATACGCTATGTCCAGCGGTAAAAAAGGAATATGCCACCAGGCATGGCCAGTTCCCAAATGGCGACATGGCCGTTGTCGCATTGGGCAAGCTTGGTGGTCGCGACATGACCATCGGATCAGATCTCGACCTGCTTTTTATTTATGAGGCAGAAGCTGATCAATCGGATAGCGAGAAACCGCTAACAGCAATTCCGTATTTCACCCGCTTGGGGCAGCGCTATCTGAGCGCCCTGACCGCGCCGACTGCCGAGGGCCCGCTCTATGAAGTCGATATGCGGCTACGCCCATCAGGTAATGCGGGGCCCCTAGCCAGCGCACTTCAATCCTTCGTGCAATATCATGAAAACAATGCATGGACCTGGGAGCGAATGGCCCTCACGCGCGCCCGTGTCATCTATTCTGGCGACACACTCCAAGCCAGGATCGAAGCGGCAATCAAAACCGTCCTCACGACAGCTCAGGAACCTGCAGCCCTTCTCAAAGATGTCGCAGCGATGCGCGTTCGCTTGATGCAAGGCCGGGCGCCGTCTGGTCCGTGGGACATCAAAAACATCCGTGGTGGGTTAATTGACATCGAATTTATCGCACAGTATCTGCAGCTCCTTCATGCTCCCGAAAAACCCGAAATTCTTAGCCAGGACACCGGCGCCGCGTTGCAAAACATGCGGATGTGCGGCGCCTTGGCTAAGGGCCCCGCGGATCAACTTATCGCTGCTCTCCAGCTATGGCGAAACCTTCAAGGCATCGTCCGGCTTACCGCTGGCGACAACTTCGACGACCAAACTGCGACCACCGGAAACTGTGCGATGCTCCTCGCCGCCTGCGAAGCGGAAAATCTGGCAACCCTAAAGAAACAAGTCTCGGATACCGCGGCGTCGATTTTCCGATTGTATCAGGAAATTATCGAAACCCCCGCCGCAAACCTGCAGAACAACTGACAAGTATCGCAACTGTTTCGTATCGCGATTTTAATGACATAATGATTTCAACAGCGCGGCCTTAACCCGCGCCATCGAAAAGGAATTCATCTGATGGCACTTACAGAAAAACAGGTTCACGATCTCCACGATAAAATGCTTCATAAAAGGCTTTATGTAATCTTCTCGGAACCAACCGACAAAGCTGGCGACCGCGGCAAAATATTCCCAAAGCACATCGCCTATCAGCTTAAGATCGAGCGCAAGGGTATCCTATTTGCTGCCGGTCCGTTTGTAGATGGAAAAGGCAAACCCCAGGGTCCCGGGATGATCGTCATCCGCGCGAAATCAATGGCAGAAGCCAAACGCGTCGCAGAGGCTGACCCGTTCCACAAGCTAGGGTTCCGCACATTCCGTATACAAGCCTGGGAAGTCAATGAAGGTGGATTCAACATCAACGTCAAGTTTTCCACTGGCACTTACACGCTCGAATAGGTCGAAACATCATGGTTAATATCGGAGACAAGGCGCCGGAATTTTCGGCGTCAACGGATGGCGGCGGCACTGTTTCGCTAAAAGATCTCAAAGACAAAAAGATTGTCCTGTATTTCTACCCTAAAGACATGACGCCGGGCTGTACGGCCGAATCCTGTGGGTTTCGTGATGCGCTTCCCTATTTTTCCAAGATCAATGCTGAAATTATTGGTGTCTCCAAGGACAGCGTTAAGAGGCACGACAAGTTTAAGGAAAAGTACGAACTGCCATTTATGCTTGCCGCCGACGAAGACGGAAAAATGTGTGAAGCCTATGGGGTCTGGCAGGAGAAGAAAAATTACGGAAAGACCTATATGGGCATCGTACGCTCGACCTTTTTGATCGACGAAAAGGGTAAGATCGCTGCGGTATGGCGTAACCTGCGAGTCAAAGGTCACGTCGAAAAAGTTCTCGAAGAGGCACAAAAGCTCTGACGGAAATGAATGCTCCAAAACTGGATTGTTCATCGCTGTCTGCTGCGGCGGTGTCGGTACTTGAATGCGCAGATGCGGACGACAAATCCGCTCTCGCACAGCAATTGGCTGAGGCATGGTGTGACGGTGCTATTTCAATAGTAGGCCTCGCACCGGCTCCGGATCGCCCGGCCCGCCCCGCTAGACCGGCACTATTGGCACCACGAGAAATGCCCAAGCGCGGGAAGGCAGGCAGCCCAACAGGTCGTATCGCTCTCCTTCATGCCCTCGCCCATATTGAGTTAAACGCCGTTGACCTCGCCTGTGATATCATCGCAAGGTTTTCCGCGCTCGACCTGCCCCGTCATTATTACGACGACTGGGTGAAGGTCGTCTCTGAAGAAGGACTGCATTTTTCGTTGCTGGCCAAACGCCTGCGGGAGTTAAACAGTTTTTACGGAGACTTCCCCGGGCATGATGGCCTGTGGGAAGCGGCACAGGAAACTGCGCATGATTTACTAGCGCGACTGGCAATCGTCCCCTTGGTGCTCGAAGCGCGCGGACTGGATGTTACACCCACGATGATCAACAACCTTCGCAAAGCTGGTGATATCCCGAGCACCGAAATTCTTGAGAGAATATATAACGATGAGATTGGCCATGTTGCCATTGGCCATCGCTGGTTCCTACATATTTGCGACGAACGAGACGTTGCACCGGAAGCAACCTGGCAGGGTTTGGTTAAAAAGCATTTCAAAGGCGCGTTAAAGCCGCCCTTTAACGACGAAGCCCGCCAACTGGCCGGGGTTCCTTTATCCTATTACACCCCAGAACCTGAATAGGGTCATCACTTTACTTATTAATATAAATTCGGGTATACTGGCTCATGTCTCGCCCGCTCAGAATCGAATATCCCGGTGCTGTTTACCATGTAACGGCACGCGCCAATGGACGACAGCAGCTTTTCACCAGTATTGAAGACGGCAGCTATTTTGTTCAATTGCTGGCGCGTGAAATCTCTCAACACAAATGGCTGTGCCACGCCTACTGCCTTTTGGAAGATCATTACCACCTGGTCATAGAGACCCCGGAGGCCAATCTCGGTCGTGGCATGGGCCGCCTGAACATGGCTTATTCTCAATGGTTTGGCCGCGAACATGACCAGCGGGGACATCTGTTTCATGGCCGGTACAAATCGATCGTTTTGCAAAAAGAGCGTCATTTGCTTGAGGTCTGCCGCCATGTCGTCTTGAACCCGGTTCGTGTGCAGGCGGTAAATTGCGCTGACCACTGGAAATGGTCCAGCTATCGTCCTATCGCTTTTGAGGAATCGGAGCCGACATGGCTCCACCGCAATTGGCTCTTAAATCATCTCGCATCGGACAGCGGCGACCCCGCTGGGTCCTGGCGCGCTTATATCGAGAAAGGGGTGCACGCCGCATCACCCTGGGACGATTTGCGTGCCGGACACTACCTCGGTGATGAAGCCTTTCTCACTGATATCACCGACCGCATTCGCCAACTGCCACTGGATCAGGTTCCGGCAAAAACCACCAATCCAGCGAGACCAACAGCGGAAAAAGTTCTTCAAACTATCGCAGCAGCATCCGGCACATCTCAAGATATCTTGCTTGATCGAAAAGCAGCCCCGGAAGCCTTTCAGGCAGCTGTCTATCTGTTACGGCGGGCGAGCAACATGCCATTGCGCGAGGTCGCCGTGCTCGCTGACGTGTCTCAGGGCCGGGTCTCACAGATACAGCGAAAGATTGAAGACAATGGCGGAATCAGCGCATCATTCCCCTGGGGGAAAGATTTAACGGGTCTTTTGTAACCCTAATGCGATTTGTTGGCGCCCATACAATCGGGTGAGTCCAGAACGGCGCCAGCACGTTTTTGCCATTCATCGTCGGTATGCGCCTGGATGGACAGCGCGTGAACAGGGCCGGCAATTTCGCCCGCAAGGATCCCGTTGATCAGCTGATGCCGTGCGACACGGCTTTTCCCAGCAAAGCTCTCTGACACCACGATGACTTTAAAATGGGTTTCGGAGTTTGCCGGCACGCTGTGCATATGACTTTCATTCAGCACCTGACAATATGACGGATCCAATTGGCCCTGGAGTTTCTCTTTGATCGACTTTTGTACAATCATTCTGCTGCCTCTGCTTCCTCGTCGGCGTTGGCTCCGACCCGCTGCGCCAATGACGCCGCCATAAATTCATCAAGATCGCCATCCAGCACCCCCTGAGTATTACTGGTTTCGATCTCGGTCCGTAAATCCTTCACCATTTGATACGGCTGCAAAACGTAAGACCGTATCTGATGCCCCCAGCCGATGTCCGTTTTCGCATCATGTTCAGCCTGCGCCTGATCTTCGCGTATCTTTAACTCCCGTTCATATAGGCGGGCACGAAGCATATCCATCGCTGCTGCGCGATTGCGATGTTGCGAGCGATCATTCTGACACTGAACAACAATGCCTGTCGGGAGATGGGTAATCCGAATGGCACTGTCTGTTTTATTGACATGCTGGCCACCAGCGCCCGACGCACGATAGGTATCAACCCTCAAATCCTTGTCTTCGACCTCAATATCAATGGAATCATCAATAACCGGAAAGACCCAAGCGCTGGAAAAACTGGTATGACGCCGGGCAGCGGAATCATATGGCGAAATCCGTACCAATCGATGAACACCACTCTCGGTCTTCAACCAGCCATAGGCATTGTGGCCTGAAATCCTGATTGTCGCCGACTTAATTCCTGCCTCTTCACCGGCGCTCTCCTCTAGCCATTCAACCTTGTAGCCATGAGCATCCGCCCAGCGCACATACATCCGGGTAAGCATCTGCGCCCAGTCCTGCGACTCGGTGCCACCAGCGCCAGCATGCACTTCAAGAAAGCAATCATTGCTGTCAGCCTCGCCAGACAGCAGCGTCTCGAGCTCGCGCTTGGCGGCGCGCATGCGTAATGGCTCCAGCATAGCGTCAACTTCATCCAAGACGCTGTCATCGCTCTCGGCTTCACCAAGTTCGATGAGTGTCATGCTATCTTCGAGCTCCTGCTCGATTGCCGTCACTTCTTCAATTGATTGTTCAAGTTGTGTGCGCTCTCGCATGATGCCTTGCGCTGTAGCCTGGTCCGACCACAATTCAGGATCTTCAGCTATAGCGTTGAGCTCATCAAGCCGTCTTAGGGCATTATCCCAGTCAAAGATGCCTCCTTAGCAAGACAACCGACTGCTGGATTTCATCAATTAATGTCTGGGTCTCCGCACGCATAAACTTCCTACCCTAATATATTTAAATCTTGGCAGGCCTAAAGGCCTGTAGCGACGCAAGCTAGTATAAACCTCTAACATCGCCAACCGGCGGCGTCGAAGTTTTTGGTGTGGTTGGCACACCGGACGTATTCACCGATGGAGTCCCGATAACGGAAGGCTCCCGGAAAACCGTTTCGACTTTGGGCTCGGTTCCCGGTTTAAACGCTTCGAAAATAACATTTCGTTCACCTGGCCGGGCAAGTTTTCCGGTACTTGCGTTGACCCGCACCAGACGGACCCCTTTGGGGATACGAAACGGAAGTGGTGGCCGGTCTTTTAATGCAGCAGCCATAAAATCTCGAAAAATGGGAACCGCAACAGACGACCCTGTTTCGCGCCGCCCTAAGGAACGCGGCTTATCAAATCCAGCAAAGACGCCGACAGCCAAATCAGGAGAGAACCCGATGAACCAGGTATCGAAGCTCTTATTGGTCGTCCCGGTTTTACCCCCCAACGGTTTGCCAACAGCCCTGATTCGCCGCCCAGTCCCCCGCTGCACCACCCCTTCAAGCATGGATACAATCTGATAGGCACTTATGGGATCCACCACCGTGTCACGGTTGTCGGGAACCACCGGTACCGGCTGGCCGTCCCACTCAATGTTGCTGCAACTGGAACACAGACGACGTTCATGCCGAAATACAGTTCGCCCATGCCGGCCTTGAATTCGATCGATCAGCGTTGGGGTTATGCGCTTACCCCCGTTCACCAACATCGCGTATGCAGTCGTTATTTTAAGCAATGTTGTTTCCACGGCGCCGAGTGACGATGACAACAGCTCAGGCATATTACGGACAATGCCAAACTTTTCGCCATAATCCGAAATCTTATCCATCCCAATTACCTGCGCCAACCGCACGGTCATCAGGTTTCGTGATTTCTCAACACCTAGACGAAGCGGGCTAGGCCCGTAAAATTTTTTGGTATAGTTGGACGGTTTCCAAAGGCCGATCCCGGGGCCCTGATCGCTAACAAAGGGCGCGTCCAGGACAATACTCGACGGGGTATAGCCATTATCCATTGCTGCCAGGTAGACGAAGGGCTTAAAAGCGGAACCAGACTGACGCTTTGCTTGTGTTGCCCGGTTGTATTCGCTCCTGCCATAAGAAAATCCGCCGCTCATTGCCAGTACCCTGCCGGTATGCGGATTCATCGCAACAACAGCACCATCGATGTTTGGTATCTGCCGCAGAGCGAACGCACCCTTTGGTGGTTCTTTGCCTTTCGCGTCAGGGTTCAGTTTCTCGACCAACACCACATCCAGGACTTTCAAAGCCTCACCCGGCACCCTAACTCGGGGCCCACGTTTCTGGTCCTTAAGCCATACCCTAGCCCATTTAAGTTGTGCGAGGGGAAGATGGCCGCGGGCTCCATCAGCAAACCCGATACCTGCTTTTGTTGCGTCAACGGCAAGCACAAGCGCCTTGCGCCATGCAGGACGAGCCTCGGCAAGCCCTGCAGGTAGCGGAAATTGGTCCAACTTTTTTTGCCAGTCACTCTCCGAGTCGAGATGTGCCAATGGGCCGCGCCAACCGTGACGCCGATCATAAGCGATCAAGCCTTCCCGCAAGGACGTCTCCGCTATTTTTTGCAATCGGGGGTCAAGGGTCGTGCGAACAGAAAGACCACCACCATAAAGTTGCTTGTCGCCATAGCGATCCGTAAGCTCGCGACGAACTTCTTCAACAAAATAATCCGCTTGGGTGACTGAAGCGCCGCTGCGTTTTCGAACAATAAGCGGCGCCTTCTTTGCCGCTTCAGCGGATTCCGGAGTGATATAGCCATCAGAAAGCATACGGCCGACAACGTAATTACGTCTTATTTTAGCTGCATCTGATTTCCGCGTCGGGTGGTAATTATTCGGTGCTTTTGGCAGCCCGGCGATATATGCAATTTCCGGCAAAGTTAGCTCATCGAGCGAGCGGTCAAAATAGTTCAGTGCCGCCGCGGCAACGCCGTATGAGCCAACACCAAGATAAATCTCGTTGAGATAAAGTTCGAGAATTCTGTCTTTCGATAACGCCCGTTCAATCCTAAAGGCGAGGATTGCCTCTTTAACCTTGCGGTCGATAGAAACCTCATTGGTCAGAAGGAAATTCTTGGCAACCTGTTGCGTAATCGTTGACGCCCCAACAAGCCGCTGACCGGTCCCCATGCGCCTCAAATTGGTGACAATCGCGCGCGCAACACCAATAAAATCCACGCCAGCATGTTCATAAAAATTCTTGTCCTCCGCGGAGAGGAAAGCTTTCACCACCATCTTCGGGATGGAGCCAATTGGTACAAATGCCCGCTTCTCTTTGGCAAACTCTGCGAGAAGGCTGCCATCGCCGGCATGAATACGCGTTACGGTCGGCGGCTCATAGCTCGCGAGCTGTTTGTAATCGGGCAGCCCTTGGCCGAAATGCCAGAACACAGCTACAATGACGGCAACGCCAAGAACGCCCAAAACGAGTGTGAGCGCGCCGAGTGCCGCCAATACCTTAAAGAGCTTCTTCATCAACCAACTCTATCGCCTGACCTAACTGCCCCCTGACAAACCCAATACACTATCAGATATTGGCCGTTTTATGGCTGCCTTAAAGCCTGTTGGCGAGAAAAATAACTATCGATTGCACGAACAATCGCACCGGCAATTTTACGTCTATGAGAGCTCCGGCGCAGCAATCGTTCATCCTGCAGGTTGGAAAGATACCCCATCTCTATTAAAACAGATGGTATCTCTGGACCTTTGAGCACGGCAAATCCTGCAAATCGGTGTTTTCGTCGTAGCATGCGGGTCTTTGTACTGAGTTGGCTGAGCAATGTTTTTGCGAAAGCCACAGAATCATTTTTGGTAAGCCGTTGCCGCAGATCGATGAGAATTTTAGCGACCGTCTTGCTTTGATCATTAAGGTCGACACCGGCAATAATATCAGATTTATTCTCCCGACGCGCCAATGCTTCCGCTTCTTTATCTGAAGCGCGCTCCGACAAGGTGTAGACCGACCCGCCGCGGATATCTCGATTGCCTATAGAATCGGCATGAAGCGATATGAACAAATCACCGCCTGCTCGATGAGCAATCGCAATTCGTTCGCGCAATCTTACAAAAACGTCCCGTGATCGGGTCATCACCACGCGATAACGGCCGGTGGCCAGCAATTGACGCCGCACTTCCCTAGCCTGATTCAGAACGAGTTCTTTTTCTAAGGTACCCTTTCGTCCGCGAGCCCCAGGATCGACCCCACCATGACCTGGATCTAGAACAATTAACGGTCGAAGAGCTTTGCGGCGCGTTTTGGGTTTCTTGATTGGGGGCCGCGGCGCCCGGACGACAGGAGCCACTTTTGGTGTCGGCGATCGCATTACAGGACGCCGCTTCTGCAACGCCGCAAACCTTGCTGGCGAAATTTCGGTAATATCGAGAACGAGCCGGTGTCCGCGTTTGGCGTTTGGCGGAAGAGTATATGAGTTTGTGACCCTAATTGGCGACTTAAGGTCGATAACGACACGTGACTGATCGGGGCGGAAAAGCCCAAAACGGTAACCAGTAATGCGTTTTCCCCGAGGAACCGCATCCGGTTTTATATGCCAGGCCACTTCTGGAAGTTCGACAACGACCCGATAGGGTGAGCCAAGCGTAAAAACATTGAATTTAATCGGCTTGTCAAACTCGATAACAAACCGGGTTTTTTCGGGATAATCGCCAATCCGCACTGAGTCGACGACAGGCATCGCTGATGCGCCAGAGGCAAATGCGCTGAACACCGCCGTACACCAACTGAGCTGCGCGAGGATTCTGCGAAAACCAGATATATTGTGGTATCTTGCCATAGCGCGGCAAGATATAGGGTTATTCGGGTAAAACATCAATCAATATACAATACCACGGGCCGCAGAATTCGGTGATCAATCTTCGATGGTCGCGAAATCAATATACTGATTGTAGTATTTGTTTGTGGCGCGTATCCTGTTGACATTGCGAACGGCCGTGAACATCTGACCTGCCAAATATCGGCATGGTTGGGAGCGCGACAATCGGGCGAGACGGCAAAACCCGTTACGACCCGTGAGATTGCGCTTTGAATTTGCGGTTATTTTTGTAGAAACTTGAAGCTCGTCGCGGCTGCATAAGCGCGTCCCCCTTGGAAAGATCGTAACCGGTTTTCCAATTAAAAAGTTGGGTTGACGCAGGCGCCGCCGGCTTTGAATAACAGCGGTCTGATGCTGCCCGATGTTCGCACGGGCTGTCCGCATCGACCGTGGAGATACAGTTTCCATGACGAAACGAATGTTAATTGACGGCACCCATCCAGAAGAAGTTCGGGTGGTGATTACGAATGGCAATCGACTAGATGAATACGATGTCGAAACGTCAACAAAAACCCAACTCAAAGGCAATATATATCTCGCAAAAGTGATGCGTGTTGAACCGTCACTTCAGGCTGCCTTTGTCGATTACGGCGGGAACCGACATGGTTTCCTGGCCTTTAGCGAAATTCACCCCGACTATTATCAGATTCCGGTCGAAGATCGCGAAGCGCTGAAACGTGACGTCGCGCAGTTTGAAGCAAACGCGTCAGCCGCTCAGGCCCACGTCGACCAAATTGATGGTGACGTCGAGGACGTCGATGCCGCAGATGATTTAGACGAAGACACAACCGAGGTTAGCGAGCCCGACGAGACTCCCTCATCAGATGATGACAGCGACGCTGAGGTCTCTAGAGAAGAAGAGACCGGCGAGGACCTTGCTGCCGCCGAAGCTGCAACAAGTGAAGATGACGCTGAAAATAGCGCAGACGACAACAGTGGTTCGGAAGAGGTCACAACGTCTTCAGAGGAAACCGCCGAAAACAGCACAAAAGATGATGAAACTACGGCTGATTCAGATGCCGGTGCTATAGAAGCATCAGACCCTGCAGAGGCCCTTGTCAAAGAAGACGACAGCAAAGCAAAAAAATCAGAACGCCGCGACAATCCGATGCGCCGCTATAAAATCCAGGAAGTTATCAAGCGGCGGCAGATATTGCTGGTGCAGGTAGTCAAGGAAGAACGTGGCAATAAGGGCGCCGCGCTAACCAGCTATATGTCACTCGCCGGACGTTACTGCGTATTGATGCCCAACACGTCGCGGAGTGCCGGTGGCGTCTCCCGTAAAATTACCAGTACTGCAGACCGCAGACGGTTACGTGACTTATTGAAAAACCTGAACGTGTCAGAGGGTATGGGCGTCATCATGCGTACCGCTGGTATGGAACGGAATAAATCCGAAATCAAACGCGATTTCGACTACCTGACCAAGCTATGGGAAGATGTTCGTGAACTAACCCTGCAATCAGCAGCACCTGCTTTAGTCTATGAAGAAGGCGACTTGATTAAGCGCGCCATACGGGATCTGTACTCGCGGGAAATTGAAGAAATCTTCGTTGAAGGCAACGATGCCTACACCGCCGCTAAAAAGCTGATGCGGATGATGATGCCGAGCCATGCCAAGCGCGTTCAACCCTATCGCGATGAAACGATCCCTCTGTTTCACCGGTATCAGGTCGAAGCTCAGCTTGAGTCGATGCACAGCCCAGTGGTTCAACTGAAATCTGGGGGTTATCTCGTTATTAACCCAACAGAAGCGTTGGTTGCGATCGATGTGAACTCGGGACGTTCGACACGCGAACGGAATATAGAAGAAACCGCCTATAAGACAAACCTTGAAGCCGCCAGCGAAGTTGGGCGCCAACTTCGTCTCCGCGATCTCGCCGGACTAGTCGTTATCGACTTTATTGATATGGATGTTTCCCGAAATCAACGCGGCGTTGAACGGCGCCTCAAAGAGGCTGTTAAAACTGACCGCGCCCGTATCCAACTTGGACGAATTAGCAATTTCGGCTTGTTCGAGCTGTCCCGGCAGCGCATGCGGCCAAGCATCGTAGAAAACAGCACCGAGACCTGTGTTCATTGCGATGGAACCGGTGTCGTCCGATCTACCGAATCAACAGCGGTGCATGTACTCCGTTCCGTTGAAGAAGAAGGCATCCGGAACCGCAGCAGCGAAATTACGGTGACAGTCCCAACGCCTATCGCGCTTTATATTCTCAATCAAAAGCGTGATTCAGTGAACCAGATTGAAGCCCGGTATAGCTTCCGGGTAAATGTGCTCGGCGATGACAGCCTGATCCCACCGGATATGCGGCTTGAAAAAATACAGGGGCGATCCGGATCAGGAGAGTCCGACGAAGTCGTCCGTGATGCGGTCATCATTGAACCTGCGAGCGACGACGACACTGACGACACAGAAAGCACCCCCAAGGAAAATACACGGAAGCGCCGGCCAAGACGGCGGCGCAAAAGCAACGATGCTCCCAATCAGAGTAGTGACGACAACACTACTGCCGATAGCGATAGCGATGGTGAGCAGAGCGCTGATACCTCTCTCGCAGAAGGCTCTGAAACCAATGGTGAGGCTACTGACGAACAAGCCGCGCCACGTCGTCGCAGACGCGGTCGACGCGGTGGCCGACGCCGCAATCCACGCACGTCAAATTCTGATGCAGCCGAGAATGCCAGCAGAGATCAAACTGCAGAGGGTAACAACGACGCCTCCTCGGTTGATGCCAACGCTGGAGACACATTACTGCCTGCCACGCCTTCAAGTTCCGGTGAAGGCGAGAACGCTCCCGTTGCGGCAGCTGCAAAAAGTAAATCTGAGGCCGTCGCGGAACCGAAATCAGAGATTTCAAGCGGTGCAGCAGAAGCAACTGAGAATTCGAAAGCATCACCCAAGCGTGGTTGGTGGAAACGCATCACGCAATAGCGCGAATAAGTTTAACCGGTCTTTGCCGTCCAGTGCTGTAGCCGTTCCACAGCTTTAGCAATTACTGCTGTGGGGCCAGAGAACGAGAAGCGGACATAAGCGTTGCCGCGTCCCTGATCGAAGTCTGTACCTGGCGTCGCAGCGACACCTGTTTCATCCAGCATACGACGGCAAAAAATTTCGCTATCATTCGTCAGACTGGAAATATCCGCATAAACGTAAAAGGCACCATCGACCGGCGCCAAACGATCAAACCCGGCCACGGGCAGACCAGAAAGCAATATCTGACGGTTTTCAGCGTACCGCGCCACATTTGCATTCAACTCGTCAGTACAATCAAAGGCGGCGCCAGCACCATATTGAGAAAGCGTTGGCGCTGAAATAAAGAGGTTCTGCGCCAGGCATTCGATGCTTCTGAGAAGGTCGGTTGGGACAACCATCCAGCCAACACGCCAACCCGTCATTGAAAAGTATTTCGAGAAACTGTTAATCACCACCGCGTTATTATCAAACCGCAATGCCGACACGCCTGGTTGTTCATAGGTTATCCCGTGATAAATCTCGTCTGAGATCAGCCGTACACCCCTATCCCGGCAATAGTCGCTAAGCGCCTGCAACTCACTTTCATCCAACATAGTCCCAGTCGGGTTCGATGGACTGGCCACGATCAAACCATCCAGTTTTCCGTCAATCTTATCCAACAATTCAAGGGTCGGCTGAAACCGTGTTTCAGGCCCCGTCGGCACAAGAACCGGCTCGATCCCCAGCCCAAGCAAAATATTGCGGGATCCCGGATAACCAGGATCTGCAATAGCAACGCGATCCCCAACGTCAAAAGCAGCTGTAAAGGCGAGCACGAAACCACCGGATGATCCGGTGGTAATAATAATCCGCTCAGGATCAACGCTTACGTCATGTAACTGCGCGTAATATTCCGATATCCGTTCACGCACAGATAGGATGCCGAAAGCTTCTGTGTAACCAAGCAAATCACTGTCGAGCATCTGATGGGCTGCCGCTATGACACCGGCGGGCGCCCCGGTTGCGGGTTGGCCAAGCTCAAGATGAAGGACTTCCTTCCCTTCCGCTTGACGGCGGTTCGCCGCTCGCAATACATCCATGACAATAAATGGCGGAATCTGTCCGCGCTTTGAAATCTTGAGCACCATAGATCAGAGCTCCGAGTTCACACCATAGGCGGCTGTTCGAGGGTCTGTCCGAACGACACAATTTGCCGGGCGGATGACGATACCTCTATCGCAATACATGAGGTTTACCTGCCCGATACTTTTGCGGGTAAACGTTTTCAGCCCTTTCCGAACCAAATCACCACGAATTTTTTGTGACCGAGACTGTTCAATTAAAACATCAGCAGCGCCCACGCCTGGAGCATAGCGCGGTTTCGCAAGCGCTTCTTCGGGAGAAACATTGCCATCAACCAGATGCATCAATGTCGATGCGAGGGCAACACCCGCATACCGGTCGCCTGCTGCTGTCGCCGCCAGATAGGCCTGCGAAACATTGTGGTTCGCCATAATGACCGGCGCTATATTCAATCCTGTTCCAGCAACCGCCGGAGCGGCTTGGATGATCCCGGTTTCTCCTGCGGTGACGCCCCGGCCAAATGGACGGTTCATCGTCAATACGCATGATGTCGCATTGCCCGCAATATCCATCGCAAAAAGGCCCGCCGAGCCACCGCTACCAGCCCATTTCGCGCCACCAGCGCCGCCAACATTACGGGCGGCGGCTGTTAACAGTGCCGCTTGACCTGCTGCATCAGAAGATAAGAATCCTCTCTTATTCCCGATCTGTTCCCAGATACCGGTGGTAAGTTCCGTTCCTAGCGCTTTTGAAACGGGAAAATGGAGAATATGATTTCCAGCTTCCGTCTGTACGGTCGCTTTCCAAGCCGGGCGATACGCCCTTAAATCCTCAATGGTCAACCACCCGCCGGCCTCTTTAACACCATTTAGATATACTCGCGCTAAACGCCCTGAATAAAAATCACCCGGACCGAGGCCCCGAATGCTACCAAGCGTCCCTGCCAGACCAACTTGTTCAACAGTTTGCCCTAAAGACAAAACGTTACCTTTTGAATCGGTAAACAGCTTTTGCGTACGGACGTCCTTGATCGCTTTGCCGCCGTGTTCCTTTAGCGCGCCGACAAGCCCTTTTGAAATGGGCCAACCAAACCGGGCGGCATGCTCCGCAGGCTGCACAAGCTGCTCCCAGCGGAGCTTTCCAAAGCGAGCGTGCAAAGCAAACAAACCGCGAAAACTTCCAGGAACAAGCGCTGGCCATCGTCCTTTCGGAGGGACGGCTATCGGCAAGTGAGGAAAGAACTCAAGCGTCTCCGCTTTGTTCGTTTTATTGTCGTAATGCACACAAACACCACCGCCACCGGGAGCCGCAGCATCTGGTCGACTAACCATTAACGCGAAGGCCATAGAAACGGCCGCGTCTGCTGAAGACCCTCCGGCAGACAAGGCATCCCGGCCGACGAGTGCCGCGCGCGCTTCATCAGCGGCGACACCTCCAAAATATGATTTCAGGTGGCCGACAGTTCCAACAGGTTGGGGGTAGCTTCCCGAACAAGCGGCTGCGACCAAAACAACGGCAGCGCTCATACATTGACGCAGTGCTCTACCGTACCTACTTTTCCACTTCACCCTAGGGAAACTGACCGTGCAAATACGCAAATCTATTTTTTCAGTTTTCGGCATGCTCTTCATAGCAACTGTGTGCCTTACGGGACCGGGATTATCAAGAGCGGAAGCCGTTCCCTTAATCCGCGATACAGAAATTGAAGCTACCATTCGTATCTATGCGGCGCCACTCCTGACAGCTGCAGGCCTCGAAGACGAAGCCTTTAGTATCCACATTGTTAGAAGCTCTGCTTTAAACGCCTTCGTCGCACGCGGTCAAAGATTGTTTCTCACCACAGGTCTGCTTAGGCACAGCAAAAATGCTGGGCAGGTTCTCGGCGTCATGGCCCATGAAATAGGCCACATTTCTGGTGGCCATCTTGCGCGACTTCACGGCGCGATCGAAAGAGCAAGGAAAACCGCCTTTATAACGACAATTTTAGGGCTCGCGGCTGGTGCTCTAGCCCGGAATCCAGCTGGTGCATCAGCGATTGTGTCTGGCGGACAACACGTAGCGACCCGATCTTTTCTCAATTACAGCCGTGGTCAGGAACAATCAGCCGATCAGGCTGCTACTCAATATTTGGACCGCATTGGAATTTCTGGAAAGGGCCTCCTTGAATTTCTCAACATCCTGTCAGGACAAGAATTTCTTCAAACCACGAGCCAGGACCCCTATGTAAGGAGCCACCCGCTGACCCGATCCCGGATCAGCTTTTTGGAGAATCATGTAGCGAACTCCCCAGCGACCAACAATAAACTGCCGCCAGGTTTCGCCAAAAGACATCGCCGGATGGTTGCCAAGCTGGATGGTTTTCTCGACCCACCAGAAAAAACGCTGGAAAAATACAAAGAAAACGACACCTCATTTCCAGCACGCTATGCCAGAGCTATCGCGATGTATCGTATGGCCGATCTCAGTAAAGCACTGCCGCTCGTTGAGTCACTTATCGCTTCTTCCCCGAAGAACCCCTATCTCGTCGAACTTAAGGCTCAAATGCTATTCGAAAACGGACGCCTGGAAGAAGCGATGAAGAGCTATCAGAAAGCAGTGCAGCTCTTACCTAGCGCACCGCTGATCAGAACAAGCCTCGCGCACGTAATTCTCGAGATGAATCGGCCAAAACTCAATGATCTGGCGTTGAGCAATATCAAGCAGGCATTGCGGGTCGAGCGATTCATGCCGCTTGCCTGGCGCCTCGCAGGAACCGCCTATGGCCGCAAAAAGCAGTTTGGCCTCTCTTCCTGGTCATTGGCAGAGTACAATGTCCTCATTGGCCGAAAACGTTTGGCGCGGGTACAAGTTGAGCGGGCCCTTAAAATTCTCAAAGTTGGATCGCCAAGCTGGTTACGGGCCCAGGATATTAAGAATCAAATCGACCCGAAAAAGTAACCGTGCCCCGGATTCCCATATTTCCATTTTGTAAAAAGCCCTATACGGCTCAAGCTATATCCGCGGCTTCAGGCTGTTTTGCCGGCTGAGCTGCATCGAAGGCCTCATGTTCCATACATGTGGTATAGACGCGTTCAATTGTCGGATAAAGGGACAAATCGCAATCAAACCGCTGCGCATTGAACACCTGAGGTACCAAGCAGATATCAGCTAATCCCGGGGCGTCACCATGACAGAACCGACCTGTATCCGCACTCCCGGCGAGCAGGGGTTCAACGGCATTGAAGCCTTCCATAACCCAATGACGGTACCAGGTCGTCTTTTGTTCATCGCTGGCTGATAACGGCCCAGAAAGATAGTTCAGGACAGCTAGGTTATTCAGCGGGTGAATATCGCAAGCGATGATATCGGCAAGCGCCCTTACCCGAGCCCGAGCTTCCGCGCCTTCGGGCAAAAATGCGGGGGTCGGATGGATCTCTTCCAGATATTCCATAATCGCCGGTGACTGCAAAAGGACAGTATCATTGATAACCAACGCCGGTACGCGTCCCTGAGGATTAACACGTCTGAATTCATCAGAGAGGTGTTGCCCCGTCGACAGGTTCACAAGTTCCGTATCATAGGCCAGGCATTTAAGATTGAGCGCAATGCGGACCCTGAAAGCCGCCGAAGACCGAAAATAGCCATATAGTTTCATCATCCGTCCTAATTCTCGTTAATGTTTGCAAGCCTACGAAGTTCGTAAAGCTTAAAAGCGCTGAATAGGCGTGTCGACGCTCAAATATAATACTCTTTCAGCGGTGGAAAACCATTGAACCCAACCGACGAATAACTGGCGGTATAGGCGCCGGCACTTAAAATTTCGATCCGATCACCAACTGTCAGATCCAACGGCAGTTCATATCCCGCAGCATCATAGATAACGTCAACCTCATCACATGTCGGGCCGGCCAAGATGACAGGGCCGGTCGCACTGCCATCATGCGGCGTCCGAATGCGGTATTGTATCGCCTCATCAAGCACTTCGGGTAATCCACCAAACTTTCCAATATCCAAATAAACCCATCGCTTTTTCGCATCTGGCGATTTCCGCGAAATCAAAATGATTTCGCTTTGAATAACGCCCGCATCACCCGGGATATAACGCCCTGGCTCGACGATAATCTGCGGCAGATCATCACCGAAATGGTGCCGAAGACTGCGTTTAATGGTATCAGTATGGACAGACAGCTCAGACATCGGCGTACGATAATGCGACGGAAACCCTCCACCAAGATTAAGCAGCGAAAGCTTGATGCCGCGCTCTGCCATCTTTGAAAAAATTTCGGCCGCTGTGAACAAAGCAGCGTCCCATACCACAGGATTGCGTTGCTGCGAGCCAACGTGAAAAGAGACACCAGATGCCATCAACCCAAGATCAGCAGCATTGCAAAGAAGCTCTACCGCGTAGTCTGGGTGGCAACCAAATTTGTCTGAAAGCGGCCAGTCAGCGCCATCATTTGGGGTGAGGTATCGGCAATAAACGGATGCGCCAGGTGCGGCTCTCGCGAGTTTTTCCAATTCCTGAACGCTGTCAAAGGCGAATTGACGGATACCGGCCTCAAAGGCGCGTTGTATATGGTTCTCTTTTTTAACGGTATGGCCAAAAGAGAGCCTCTCCGGGGCAATTCCAAGCGCAAGACATTGTTCTATCTCGTAAATACTGGCGGCATCAAAATTGCTACCCAGATCACGTAACAGCGCTAGAACAGGGTCGGCCGGATTGGCTTTAACGGCATAAAATATTTCTGTGTCGGGCAATTCATCACAGAGTCGCTGATAGTTTTGCGCGACGATATCGAGATCAACAACCAGGTAGGGGGTGTCTGGCCAACTTTCAGCGAAAAATCGTTCTATCTTTGGTGTCATTGTTACGCGATCCGAAAGGCTGGAAGCTCTATGGCGCCGCGCGCTTGTACACACAGAAATGATTTCTCGGAAGAAAATTCGTAGCCCGTCGAATTTATAAATCGGCTACCGAAAAATGGCTACGTGCTGCAAACCAAACATGGCGGCTATACCACCGATCACAATAACCGAAAATATAACCAAGGGCATCGCAATGCCTGATTTCTTTTTCTTACGAATACAGCATTTGCCTTTGCCAGTTCGACCCTTAGCTCCCTTTCGCCGTGCCGGCTTCTTGGCTTCACTCTTGGCCTCCTGTTGTCTCACAGAGGCCTACTTTTCAGCACGCCCACCCTTAAATAGCGTGCGCGTAACCGTTTCTTGGCTCGATTCGTTAAAGTTTTCTTCGATAACACGCACACCAGAGTAGCGCGAGCTTTCGTCCATCCGGCGAGCTTCGAAAAGCGCTAGCTCCTTGTCATCGAAGACGGAATCAATTTTCCACTTACCGCCACGGAACGTATGTATTTCGAATGCTCTCATAGATATTCATGTAAGCCAGCACCTTGCAGCGCTAGGTTAATCCCCAAGAACTGCTCGGCAGTTCGCTGCGCCGAGAAGACCACTTATCGTTTCGCCGTCATCACTCATAGGTAACAAGATGCTCAGGTAGAGTACCCTGGTACCGTCAATTTTCATGAACTCGTCGCCGTGAGACATTGGCACGCCCTTGCGCAGGACATCCCGCGCATGGCTAACCGCGACCCCAATCAATGTATCCGGGGTCCAAGCGGAAACAGGTGTTCCAATCAGTGGACTAGGTACATAGGTGACGATTTCATCGCCGGCTGCCCGAAAGAACGGATCTTCCTCGTGTCCGATGACCTCCAGCGCAAAGCAGCTACCCCACATATTAGGCATCGCTGCTGGGTCGACCTCAGCAAATGACGAGTAGTCGCGTTCACCGCAAATCGCACGCCAATGAGTGCGAAGCCGCAAGACTAACCGCCGCTCCATTCCCTAGGGCAATTCGTCCTCAATTTCCTCGCGTGCAACACCGTCTGGAATGTTTCCGCATTACTATCCACAGCTCATATTTCTACGAATAGGGTTACTTATTTACCTTAACAACGGGTAAATACACTGTTTAATGACTGTAAAAATTTATAAGGAAACTTCAAGAAAAGCTCGAAAATCCGCCTAATCCCAGCAACGTTTCTATACCCCCAACAAGAAGAATTAGGGCAAAAGCTACTAGGGCCATAACCGGGCTTCCGCTCTTCTTTTTGGCTATTTTACGTCGCGTCGAGCGCCATGACGCGTTAAGGGTAGCAATCGGTCGAGGGCTGTTTGCTGGGTGCCTTTGCGCCGATCACCCGGTGCACTTTCGTTGCGTTTTCGAGTATATATCACGTCGCATGTGGCAATGTTTGATTCTTTATCGTACTTCTCTTCTAGAACCCGAACACCCTGGACCCGTAAATCTGCTGCGAGCTGATCAGCATCAGACATCGCGCTATCACGATCGTCAAAATAGGAATCAACCTCCCATATTCCACCTTTCAAGAGCTGTATCTCATATGAGCGCATAAAGCATTCCGACCCTCACTACGATCGAGGTCCAATTACTAGATTGAGTTTAGTTAAAATTCATAGACTATATTTTTGCGGGAAACGGTTAATAAATCCGAAAATCGATTCGTTTGCATTGGCGTATAGACTATATCCACATTGCATACGGTCATTGCATACGGTCATTGCACACGGCGCGTTGGTACGATAACCGTTAGTTAAAGAGAAATTTGAAAGCGCAAGTAACCGATCACCTAAAATGCCAAAAATACTCATTTTAAACGGCCCCAATTTGAATCTTCTGGGAACCCGTGAGCCCGAAATCTACGGCCACGACACTCTTACAGATATTGAGGCAACATCCGTTCAACACGGAAAAACCATTGGAATGCTGATCGACTTTCGTCAAAGCAACAGCGAAGGCGAACTTATTGACTGGATTCAAGGTGCCGCTGGAGCCGCAGACGGAATAATCATAAACCCCGCCGCCTACACGCATACGTCTGTCGCAATTTTAGATGCGCTCAAGCAGGTTGATTGCCCAATTATTGAATTACATCTTTCTAATATTTTTAGCCGGGAACCCTTTCGGCACCACTCCTATGTTTCGCCTGTTGCGAATGGTTTAATTTGCGGATTCGGCGCACACGGGTATTTGTTAGCACTGGATGCAATTTCCAGACTGGTTTCTGATAAAGAGGAATGTTGATGGCTGAGTTCGACGTAAATGAAGCGATGGTCCGCAAACTCGCCGAGCTTCTCGATGAAACCGGATTGACCGAGATTGAATATAAGGTTGGTGAACATGCCGTCCGGGTTTCCCGAGCCGCCTCCGGTCATCTGGTAGCGTCTGGGCCCTTACCTGCAAGGGCACCAGCAGCGGATGCAGGGCCACGAACCGGTGCTGTGACTGCGCCAATGGTTGGAGTCGTTTACCTGTCTTCAGAACCCGGCACCCCGCCATTTATAAAGCCAGGTGACACCGTATCGGAGGGTCAAACCCTCTTGCTTATCGAGGCAATGAAGACCTTCAACCCGGTACGGGCGCCACGGGCCGGAAAGGTCGTTGAAATTGCGATATCCGATAAATCACCGGTGGAATTTGGTGAGGAACTCGTAATTCTCGAGTAAGGACTATATAATGTTCGATAAAATCCTCATCGCCAATCGTGGCGAAATTGCGCTGCGTATTCACCGTGCCTGCCGGGAAATGGGTATCAAAACGGTTGCGGTGCATTCGACCGTTGACGCCGATGCAATGCACGTCCGTCTGGCAGATGAAAGTGTCTGTATCGGCCCTGCTCCCTCAACAGACTCCTATCTAAATATCCCTGCGATCATTACGGCAGCAACAATCACCAACGCCGATGCAATTCATCCTGGCTATGGATTTCTGTCCGAGAATGCAAATTTTGCCTCTATCGTCGAAGAACACGGTATTTGCTTCATCGGACCAACGTCTGATCATATCGCCTTAATGGGCGACAAAATTGCCTCAAAGGCAAAAGTCAAGGAATTGGGAATACCCGTAGTCCCTGGCTCCGACGGTGCCGTCAAGGATATCGACAGAGCAAAAGAAGTCGCCGAAGAAATAGGCTACCCGGTTTTGATTAAAGCCTCCGCCGGCGGCGGCGGCCGTGGCATGCAAATAGTTCAGGAACGGGCCGATCTGGAAGACGCTATTCGGAAAGCCGGTACGGAAGCACTGACGGCTTTCGGCAATGATGCTGTCTATATGGAGAAGTTTTTACAAAACCCACGCCACATCGAAATTCAGGTAATGGGTGATGGCAAAGGCAAGGTGGTTCACCTCGGCGAACGAGACTGCTCACTACAACGGCGTCATCAGAAAGTGCTGGAAGAAGCAGGCTCCCCTGCCCTCAACGCTGATGGTCGCGACGCCATTGGCGACGTTGCCTGCAAAGCGTTGTCGACCTTAAATTATCGTAATGCGGGCACAATTGAATTCTTGTATGAGGATGGTGAGTTTTATTTCATCGAGATGAACACCCGCGTACAAGTCGAACACCCGGTGACCGAAATGGTGACAGGCATTGATATTGTCCGCGAACAAATCAGATTGGCGAGCGGAGCTCCTCTGTCATTTTCACAGGAAGACGTCACGTTTTCTGGACATGCAATCGAGTGTCGGATCAACGCAGAATCATCGGACGACTTCACGCCATCACCCGGCGAAGTGCACACCTATCATACACCTGGTGGCTTGGGTGTACGCGTCGATTCCGCACTCTACGCTGGCTATACAGTTTTGCCGCATTATGACAGTTTGATTTCCAAGCTGATTGTTTATGGCGCAAGCAGAAACGAATGCCTTATGCGTCTGCATCGAGCCCTTGAGGAATATGTCATTACCGGAATCGAAACGACCATCCCGCTTCATCAGGACATAATCAAGGATCCTGATTTCGTGAATGGTGATTATAATATTCACTGGCTTGAAAAGTTTGTTGAGGCACGCATTAACGGCTAGCTGATGGTTGGATTAAGCCCCGACATATTACTCCGCGCTTATGCCGTCGGATTATTTCCAATGGCGGAACATCAGGACGACCCAACCCTCTATTGGATCGACCCGGAAAAACGCGGGATCATGCCGCTCGACCGTTTCAAAATTCCCCGGCGGCTCAGAAAAACCGTTCGACAACAAAGCTTTGAGGTCAAAGCCGACAACGCTTTTGAGGATGTTATACGCCTGTGTGCCGAGCCAGCCGACGACCGCAAAGAGACATGGATCAACGAAGAAATTGTGAAACTCTATGTCGATTTGTTTGAGATCGGCCGAGCACATAGCGTGGAATGCTGGCTTGATGATCAGCTCGTCGGAGGACTGTATGGCGTGGCATTGGGAGGCGCGTTCTTTGGCGAGAGCATGTTCAGCCGAGTCACTGACGCCAGCAAAGTAGCCCTCGTCCACCTGGTCGCTCGCCTTAAACAAGGTGGCTACACCTTGCTGGACACCCAGTTTGTGACCAACCACCTGAACCAATTCGGTGCCGTCGAGATTCATCGCAGCGGTTATCGGCAACTCTTGTCTTCAGCATTGGATAAGAACGCCACGTTTCATCGGGAATTAGAAGATTCTGCGCTGGAATCTTTCATACAATCCACGACCCAGACGTCGTAAACCGGATGTTCCATCGCTGACAACCCGGGGCTCGAAGCAAACATCCAACCAGAGTAAACCCGTTTCACAACTTCTCCAGGACGTTCATCCGTAATCTCCAAAAAGGCGGCGCTTTCTGGCGGTTCTTCCGGTGGCCTCTTTACACAAGTACGAACACGGACGCGAAGACTGCCCAAAACGACAGATTTATCTATCAGCGCTTCAAAGGTCAGGATACGTGCTGTCACCTTATCAAGGCCCTGGAGCACCGCACCAGCTGAAGCAGCCAGCGCATTGCCGCCACTAAGGAAAACGATCCCTATAACTGCAGCAGAAAAAGTCTGACGAATTCTAAAACCCAGCAAAATCAAGCCTCTTCGGGACGGATAGCCGTAAACCGCAGCCGGACGTAATCGGCCATCCACCGGCCATGCGGGTCAAACAAATCTGCCTCCAAATCTTCGGCAACTTCTTCTTTAAAGGCGGTCCGCTCCAATTCGGGAACAAGAAACAGAAACTGTTCACCAAACGTATCCAACCACGCCGTAATTGCTCCAGGCAGTGGCGTCGGGCGCGGTATCAATTCCATATAGTCGACGACAAAACCCCGAGTTTCCAAGCGTTGGCGATAGTCTGCCTCGTCGGGAAAAAACCAGGGAAAGATAATTTTGTCCTGAAGGTTGCGCCTTGTCAGTGCTTCGGTCAGCGCCCGGGTTATCCTCGAGATGTTCCCGTCACCACCCATTTCACCAACCACCCGCCCGCCGGATTTCAAAGCATTCCACATGCCGTCTATAACAACGTCCGGTGAGGTCATCCAATGTAACGCTGCATTCGTCAAAATTGCATCGAACACCTCGTTAAAGGCCAAATTATGGCCATCCATTACAGCCGAGGGGATTCCCCGGTTTTGGCAGGCCATGACTTGGTCAATACTTGCATCTACCCCGATAACCCTCGCGCCAGCGTCCACAACTAGCTTGGTTAGCGCTCCATCTCCACAACCGAGATCAAGGATAAGATCGCCTCGACCGGGCGCCAAGTTTTCTATGAGGGGTTCAGCCAAATCTGAAACAAATCGGGCATTTGCAGCGTACCGGTCGGCGAACCACCGTTGTTGCAAGGAGGACTCCCCGTCAGTTTGCTCCATCTTTTTTTTCAGCTGCCTTTTCCTTGTTGCCGGTCTGGCTAAAAATCATGCGCCCGAAAAGCGACAATAGATCTACCGAACCTTGAGTATGGGAGATTTCACCGCCGGATTTAAGCATTTCGTCCTCTGCGCCAGGCGTAATAGACAAATATTTATCACCCAGTAGACCGTTGGACGTAATTCTAGCAGAACTGTCCCGCGGCAGTTTAACTTCGTTTTGAACAGTCATCGTCAGAACAGCAAGATACGTTTTAGGGTCCAGCTTTTGAGAAATAACAGTACCAATTTTAATGCCGCTCATCCTAACGTCGCTGCCTTCAGCCAAGCCATCTACGCGGTCAAATTTTCCAATAACTGGATAACCATCAACGGTTTTAAGAACACCTTTGGAATACGCGAAAGTCAGAAAAATTATGGCACCCGCTAACACGATTGCGCCCAGTAGCGTTTCCGCAACATTCTTACCCATCAAAAACTACTCCACTCCACAAGCCATTCAGGATGGCTTCCAAGGTTCATAATCGCCGGTTGCTTTTGCGCGTTGCCCGCCACTTAACACGTGACCTGGTGGACGATAGGCATTCGCCGATCCAGTCTGATTTGGCAAATGATCTTTTTGCCACTCATATTTCTTTTCCGTTTCAACCGTCGGCATTTCGTCAGTCCTGCCATGTAACCAGCCATGCCATGCTGCCGGAACCTCTGAAGCTTCCGCAGCCCCAGTATACAGCACCCAGCGTTTTGTTTTGCGCCCCTCTGCCGGGCTGCGCTCAACAAAGTACCTATTTCCAACGGAATCGTTTCCGACCTGCCGTCCTTTAAGAAACGTATAAAGGCGTGTTCCAATTGTCATTTATATTGCTGCCATGACTGTTTCAACCAGACTGCTACTATCTGCTAACTACCTTAGCACATTGTTAACCATGTACAGTTCGCTGAGCAAAGACCTTTATCATATATGCGGCGCTGCCCCTCCTGTCACCAGCCCGCGGAGCGATAACAAACTAAACGCCAAATTTCCTGCTGAATATAGTGGCATTAGCGTAACAACACCCAAAATATTGTTGATTTTTCTATATATTGAGAATAAATTCTAATCGTCCCCCAGATATGGGGCGTGCCACTAGGCCCTGTTCGTGTAGTAGCGTTGAATATCTTAAGACCAGTTAGGGCGGCAAATCCATCTGGGGGGACCAAATCATCTAATAGTTCCAAGATGATTTGGTGTTCTTGACACTGCAGGACCAAGCTAAAAATAGCGGTCCCGCAAAGAGAATCGGGGGGGGCCAGTGAGAATTGCCCGACGCAATACGGAGCCCGACAGCACGCCTTATGAAGGCGTGGGTTTTGTTTTCTTTGATCTACGAACAGATCAAAAACACCCTATAGAAACCTTATATAGTGAACCATTTGTCGAAGTCCCGTCTGACTGGTCAATCGAAGGGTGCTCATTCTTTGTCCAGAACTGCCTGGTTACGGATTTACCCCCGAGCAGACTTGTCGCGATTGAGGACAATGAAGTCCCATCATGGCTATGGCGCAAAGCGGTCAATCCGGCTGCTTTAACCGCTAAAGATGTGTTTATCGGTGAAAATAGCGTCCGCGATGCAATCGATAGGGTTGTAGGCGGATGGACGTATCTCGGATGGCAAGGCGGGTATTTCGATTCCGAACAGGACGCGAGAACATTCTATGACGAAACAAGATGGCTTTTGTGTCATCGACGGTTCACGCCCGAACTCACAGAGTGGCAACAAACCGGCGTCTATTGGGCATACGGCATGGAGACAGCTCAGCCTGAAACATTTGTCACCGAATTTCAGACTGGTTTGGTCCGCCGCAGCAAAACACATGACATTTCTGTCGAGGAAAAGCAGAACCATCCCCGTAAGCGCCGGACTACCCTGGATGGTACACATCCAGAAACGCTTAATAATCTGTGGGCAGACAGCACCGCCGACGCCCAAAATGCCGCCCATATGATGGGCTATGAGATTGCGTGCCGCCATATCCAGGCGGTGATCGACGCCTATCACAAGAACCAAACATCACCGAAGGTAGATGCTACAATTAGTGCCCCTCTACGGTTAGCAATCCAATCGGCACGCGGCGCCTTAGTCCCTGAGAATATTATTGATCGAACGCTCGATCTCGTTGAACAAAATTGCGAGACCAAAGCATCGGACATTATGGGGCCACCCCCAAGCGATATCGCGGATACGGTTCAGAGCGAAAATGACACCACAATGGTCCGGCTTGACGACGGACCAATTGAACTCGTCGTAGATGGTGATGACAGGGCGTATCAATTATTCGATGCAATCGCCTACGGTGCCTGGACCGGCCGAAAAACCGGTATTCACTATGTAACGACAAGTAACGGCTGGAATACCTGCGCCGATGCCGGTGAGATAAATGCCGCTATAGGTGATGGAGATTTCCTGTTTTTGGACGATACAGCCTGCCCTAGAGCTACAATTGATTGTTCAGCATTTCGCGATGGCAATTTTGGATTTGCGGTCGATGATCTCTGCCACACAGTTGAGCTCATCACCCTGGCCCTCGATATCGGTCACATGCATGGCGCTCAAATATCCCCACGAACGGCCAACCGGATTTGGACCTACCGCCCGCTCGGGCTTTCTGTTACTGGCATTGCTGAGCTTATCATGTCGTATGGCCTGCCCTATGACAGCGAAGACGCCCGCGCGATCGCCGCGACGATCTGTTCTCTCATAACGGCGACAGCCTACAAGGAGTCAGCGAATTTGGCTGCCGAAATGGGTGCCTTTCCAGCGTTTGAAGAAAACAGCAATACTATGTTGCGGGTTATCCGCAATCACCGACGAGCGACAACGAGCCAAATCGGTGGTTATGAAGGTCTAGGGTGGGCCCCTCATCCTATTAATCCGCGTCAGGCGCTCCCCGAGCTTTTCGACGCCGCGGTCAGAGCTTGGGAACGGACAGAGGTGCTTGGACAAGTATCAGGTTATCGAAATGCTCAAGTAACGCTGGTTTCAACTGATCTGGAGGCCAGCCCGATTCTTAAAAGCACTTCATTGGGGCTTGAACCGGTCACAGCCCTTTGCCACCACCAACTCGATGATGGCGGCCAATTTCGGCCGTCAATACCTGTCGCCGTTCCTATAGGTTTAACAGCTCTCGGCTATAGCCCATTAGAGACGGATGCCTTTATCAACGGTCTATTAGGGACTCGCTCGCTTAGAGACGCACCAGCAGTCAATCATGCCTCGCTCCGCACAAATGGCTTTACGGATGATCTGATCAGTCAGACCGAAAATGCCCTCCTCAACGCCGTTGACCTGTCCCAGGTCTTCAATCCCTGGATATTGGGGTTAGAGAATTGCATTGAGTTACTGGGCGTAAATGTCGATGAATTAGAGAATCCTGATTTTGACCTGCTAGCGGCCCTTGGCTACAGCGATGGCGCTATCAACAGGGCTAACCGTTATTGTTTCGGGACCCTGGTAGAGACAGAACTCCCCTATCGCGACGCAGCGCATGCTGTTGTTTTCATCACCGGAGCCACATCAGCGACAACTATAGACCACGGTAATGCCGTTATTCGCATGATGGCAGCAGTGCAGCCGATGATTTCCGGCGGCATAGGACATGCCCTCTCCCTCCCGCAAAGCACATCCGTTGCCGACTGCCATGTGCTCCTGCTGACAGGCTGGCGACTTGGCCTTAAGTCGCTCTGCCTGTATCGAGATGAGACCGACCACTCTAATATATGCAACCCAGCGAACACAGGACAGGACGAGATCATACCCGCACGACCCATTACCCCACCCCTTACTGTCATTCAGGGCGGCCAGTCCGGGGCAAAAACCGAAGCAATGGCCCAGATAAAAACTACAAAACGCATAACAGAAATTGCGAACAACTCATCACCCGTAGAAATGTCACAGGCTTTGGCTCTCGCCCACACCACAAGCGTATTACCGACGGAGCGGACTGCAATTAAAGAGCCGCCCGGTAAAGACTGAACAACCATCATCTTGTCAAAAGAAGACGACCAAGGTGATGCAGAAACTCCACGCCGTCCTGCATCGGATACGGCACGGAGCGCAGCGCACGGGTCTTTCTCTCCGGACGCTGCTATCCAGCAACGGCATATTTGACCTTGCGTCTCCCTGAACTGCTGG
>CAJJCG010000073.1 GCA_905182615.1 Alphaproteobacteria bacterium UBA2964
AGCCGCAATAGTGAGATTGCTCATTGAACTCCGGTTTTCGTTGTAAGTTTACAAACGCTCGGGCGCTCGCCTGTTCCGCCAATTGTGATTTGTCGTTCATCTTGTCGTTCAACGCTGGAGCCGTCCAGAGCCAGCGCCTATAATGTGCCAAGACTTGTTCTTATGCTGTCTGGATAAATGAAATTGCCTTTCCTACGAAATCACCTTCGGCTTTT
Organism: Alphaproteobacteria bacterium UBA2964; assembly: GCA_905182615.1. Classification (GTDB taxonomy): domain Bacteria; phylum Pseudomonadota; class Alphaproteobacteria; order MPNO01; family UBA2964; genus UBA2964. The sequence goes on from CAJJCG010000073.1 coordinate 216, forward strand.
TGCGATCGGGATTCTCCTTATCGCCCTAACCGATCAAGCGCTAGCCCAAACCGGGCTGCCGCTACCCCGTTTCGTGTCGCTAAAAGCCAGCGAGGTTAATTTGCGGACCGGGCCAGGGGTTCGCTATCCTATTCAGTGGAAACTTGTTTACCGCCACATGCCGGTAGAGATTATTGCCGAGTTTGAGAACTGGCGTAAAATTCGCGAATGGCAAGGCGACATCGGCTGGGTTCACAAATCAATGTTGTCGGGCCAACGCTGGGTCATTATACGCAAGAGAGACCAAACGCTCCGGCGCAATGCGAAATCAGACGCTCCAGCCATCGCGCGTATAGAGAAGAAGGTGATTGGGAAGCTGAAAAAATGCGATGCCCGCTGGTGCAAGATTGATTTCTCAGGATTCTCCGGGTGGATGCGCCACAAACAGATCTGGGGTGTTTATCCCCGTGAAACCGTTAAGTAACCCGCTTCAAGTTCCAGCCAAATTCCATGTTTTAACCTAGTTTTAACCCTAGCCAGGGCACTGATAGCCCGACGGCTTAGGGCCGTCGTCATGACTTTCCAGTTTTAAATAGACGCGTGATCATGGTGGAAGCTGATACGACCGAAGGGTTTATAGAAGACGATCAAGACGTCTTTGACATCGAATCTTCTAACCTGGATGACTCTACTCATGCCGAGGTAATCGCCCTATACGCTGATGCTCAGGACAATATCCGCTTCTCAAAGAACCTCCAGTGGCGCGCAATGTCTGGAGCAATCATTCTCTTCGTCCTGTTGGTTCTGTCGTGCCGTCTAACCGATAGTGGCACCAATTTCGTGAATTCAGTGATCTGTGTGAGCTTTCTCGTTTCCGCGGGATCAATTTACTCACTGGCGATCTTTCAATCCTGGCAAGGAACGGAACGCGAAAAGATAAGGGAATTGGTGAACAAACTTTCTAATCTCTCCACACTTGTTTATGGCCTTAAATCGAGAATGGAAGCGAAAGTGCACCGCTTTATCTTGCTGGCATTTATGATCGCCGGGATTTTAGGTGCCAATTATTTCGCTGTTGTTTTGGTCATGCCTCTCGCTGAATAAGCGCGAACCAACAACACAATTTTAGACAAAGTCCTTCGACAACGACGCTCTGACTTCGTCTGGCATACCCGCCATATGACGGTATTCAGGATGGCCTATTGCGAGGACAACATCAGCACTATCTGCGCTAAATGCGGATACCTGTGCATCCGAAAATGGAAAACGCAGAAATTGAACAGACGATGCTTTTCCGTCTGCGGTTGTTCGATCGATGTCGACTTCTGCAACACCTTGAACAACGTCACCATTCACAGTTAGCGTAATGGTTTCTTCAAAGCCGCCAAGTTTCGCAAGCAAGGTCGCCCGCCGGTCAGGGTCGCCAACCTCAATCATGACGGTGGCAACGAGCTCACGGCCTTTTGGAATTAAGGGATTGTAAGCCGACAGCTCGCCAGAAATCTGCTCTTCACCCCCTTTTTCGATATAGAGCATTTCGTGGATTTGGTACCACATCGTTTCGTAGCTCTCGAAATAAAAAGTACAGGAAGGGCCAAGTTCTATACGACGGCTCTTCTTAGCCTCAGCAAAAGATTTAGCGCGCTCCCGCCGTATACCGGCATACTCACCCATAGGCGTGATGTCGTCGCGACGAATTTCATGTTTCATAATCGATAACTCCGTTAGAAGCCGTAAGCTTTCGCCAAAATTTCAATTGGGTGCGGTGCGGTTTTAGGCACTGTCCCTTCACCCTTTTCCTCTTTCAGTCGGTCCATGCCCTGCAGGATATGCAATCCGGCGAGGGGGCATTCAGAAACCACAATGCCTGCTGATTTCTCGAGAGCATCTCGTGCCACGGGCTTACCAATTTTCATGCCCGTTTCGAAATTTTCCTTCATCATGCCCCATGATCCACCGTGACCCGAGCAACGTTCGATGACATTAACATCCGTATCGGGTAGGAGCCGCAGCATATCCACAGCCTTGGGACCCATATTTTGAGCGCGCGCATGGCATGCCAAATGAACGATCACGCCTCCAGCGGCTGGAGCGAGACCTTCAGCAAGCCCTTCGTTCTTCGCGATATCAACGACATATTCGGTAATATCGCGGGTCGCTGCCGACAACCGTTTGATGTCGTCGTTTTCCGGCAGGATCAGTGGCCATTCAAATTTCAGCATTAAGGCGCAACTAGGAACCAGCGCAATAATATCATATCCCTTATCGACCCAGGGCAGAAGTTCGGCGGCAACCGTCTCTGCGCTTTTTGCAACGGCGGGGATGTCACCATGTTCTAATTTTGGCATTCCACAACACTGCGGATAGACGACCTCTGTCTCTACGCCATTTTTAGCAAGCACATTACGGGCGGCATCGCCGATATCGGGGTTATTAAAATTTACAAAACAGGTCGCGTAGAGCACAGCCTTACGGCCTAAGGCTGGGGCATCGGCATTGACGGTGGGAGCATTTTTCTTTGCGCGCGCTGTGAATGTTTTGCCATGAAACTTCGGCAGAACAGCATTTTTGTCGATGCCGGCGACAGCTTGCATTGCAGGACGGGTCAAAGCGTTATTAGCCTTTGTTCCCCAATTCGCAAGGCCAGCTACCGGTGCGGCGAGCTTGCCGTTGCGGTCCGTTTTTGAAACCTCTTTTTGAGTAAAAGAAATTTTACCATCGCGATTTTCGATTGCCCGGTAGCGCAACATCAAATGTGGGAAGTCGAGATTAAATTCATGCGGTGGGACATACGGGCATTTGGTCATGAAACACATGTCGCACAACGTGCAGGCGTCAACGACTGGTTTAAAACCTTCGCTGGAAACTGAGTCCAGCTCGCCAGTTTCAGAATCATCGATGAGATCGAAAAGTTTTGGAAATGAATCGCAGAGATTGAAACAACGTCGACATCCGTGACAGATATCAAACACGCGCCGTAATTCCTCATCCAGTTTTTCACTATCGAAGAATTCCGGGTTATTCCAATCAATCGGGTGGCGCGTTGGCGCTTCAAGACTTCCTTCAGACATCGTATCCCAGCCTTCGGCTTATGGCCGCAAAGAACCACTTCCAGGATTCTGATAATCCCGGTTTGGTAACATGAATTTTAGGAAAACCGGACGGAGAGTGACTACCCCCCGTCCGAAATTTCAGTGGCTCAATCGAGCTCGTCAAACGCCTTTTGGAAACGACCGGCGTGGGATTTCTCCGCTTTCGCAAGTGTCTCAAACCAGCTGGCAATTTCATCGAACCCTTCGTCGCGGGCTTCGCGCGCCATACCCGGATACATATCCGTATATTCGTGAGTTTCACCCGCAACAGCAGCCTTCAGATTGTTGGCCGTGCTGCCGATTGGCTCACCAGTTGCCGGATCACCGGTTTCTTCAAGATACTCAAGGTGTCCGTGGGCGTGACCGGTTTCGCCTTCGGCGGTGGACCGGAAGACGGCCGCAACATCGTTGTAGCCTTCAACGTCGGCCTTTTGAGCAAAATAGAGATAGCGGCGGTTTGCCTGAGATTCGCCGGCAAAAGCATCCTTGAGGTTGTTTTCGGTTTTAGTTCCTTTTAACGCTGGCATCGGATTCTCCTCTTCCCTTTGATGGTAAACGGCCTCTTTGATAGGGGCCATCAATTAAAAATTCGACGAGTTAGTATATTTAAAAGGTATTACGTTATTTAGTCTTGTTCAATAGTTTTTATTAATTCTAATCTAAACTAATTCACTGTATTGCGAGTCGAGGCGGCAACGCGGACAACAACATCAATGCGATTAAGCTCGGTGCCCTCAGGAATATCCGGCAGCTGGGAAATCGTTACCTGATTATCGGGAATGTCCTCAATCTGACCAGAATCTTCAAAAAAGAAGTGATGGTGGCTCGCAAGGTTGGTATCAAAATAGGCGCGCCCAGGCTCAACGACGACTTCGCGTAACAAACCTGCCGCCGTAAATTGGTGCAGCGTGTTGTAAATTGTTGCTAATGACACGGGAATACGTGCTTTTTTTGCGTCGCGATGGAGCTCTTCTGCAGTGACATGGCGATTTCCAGCGTCAAACAACAGTCTAGCAAGCGCCATTCTCTGCCGTGTTGGCCGAAGTCCCGCGCTATGCAGAAGCTCGATTACATATGTGAAAGGTCTGCCGTTCATTTTGGAAATATAAGCCATGTTTTCCAGATTGGAACGGTTAAAAAGAAAAGATTTTAAATAAAATATCGAAGATGATGAATCGTCGTTATTTTTAGATGTCTTTGTCCCGATGGCGCAACAAATCGGGCACACCAACCACGTTATAGCCGGAATCAACGTGCATAATCTCACCGGTGATACCGGCGGAGAGTTCACTCAATAGATAAAGACCAGCACCTCCGACATCTTCAAGCTTCGTGTTATTGCGTAGCGGTGAATATTCTTCGTTCCATTTATAAACCTGGCGCGCACCACCGACAGCACTTCCCGCCAATGTCCGCATCGGGCCCGCAGAAATAGCATTCACACGAATGCCGTCTGCGCCAAGATCCACAGCCAGGTATTTAACGCTCGCCTCTAATGCGGCCTTGGCGACACCCATTACATTATAGTTGGGCATAACCCGTTCCGCGCCGGAGTAGGTGAGCGTAATAAGGCTCCCACCATTCGGCATAAGTGCCGCAGCACGCTGCGCGATCGTCGTAAAGGAAAAACAGGATATATCGAGCGTTAATTTGAAGTTATCCCGAGTGGTATCAACATAACGGCCCGATAATTCATCTTTGTCTGAATAGGCAACCGAGTGGACCACAAAATCCAACGAGCCCCATTCCTTTTCGATCGCGGAAAACACCGCATCAATACTGTCATCATCGCTAACATCGCAAGGCAACACGATATTGGACCCGACTGATTCCGCCAGAGGCTTAACCCGTTTGGCGAACCCATCACCTTGATAAGTAAAAGCAAGTTCCGCGCCATGTTCGGCGAGCGCACTAGCTATACCCCAGGCTATCGAATGATCATTGGCCACACCGAGGACCAGCCCACGCTTTCCCTGCATCAAACTTGAATCAGACATACTTTGTTCCGCTATCAGTCCTGCAGGGTTTTAAAGACAAGCGATGCATTGGTGCCGCCAAACCCAAAACTGTTGGATAGGGCGCAATTAATCTCAACATTGTCCTGACGCTCAGTCACCAGAGGCATATCACCGACTTCCGGATCAACATTCTCCACATTCGCCGAAGCGGAAATAAATTTATTTTCCATCATCAACAAAGTGTATATCGCTTCATGCACTCCCGTCGCGCCCAATGAATGACCGGCTAGAGATTTGGTCGAGTTGAAAGCCGGAACCCCGTTGCGTTCGGCAAACACGGCCCGCATAGCTGCCAATTCTTTCATATCGCCAACCGGCGTCGACGTCCCATGTGTGTTGACGTAGTCAACTGAATCGATTCCCTGTAACGCCATATTCATACAACGCAACGCCCCTTCGCCTGAAGGCTGCACCATGTCATAGCCGTCGGATGTCGCGCCATAGCCGGCGAATTCACCATAGATTTTAGCGCCACGCGCCTTGGCATGCTCCAGCTCTTCCAGCACAACAACGCCTCCACCACCGGCGATCACAAATCCATCGCGATTAGCATCGAACGGGCGGGACGCTCTATCAGGTGTATCATTATACCCACCGGAAAGTGCCGGCATCGCATCAAACAAAACCGTCATGGTCCAGTCGAGCTCTTCGCCGCCACCGGCGAACACGACATCCTGTTTACCAAGCTGAATGAGTTCAGCGGCATTGCCGATACAGTGGGCACTGGTCGCACAGGCTGAGCTAATAGAATAGTTTACGCCTCTAATTTTAAAGGCCGTTGCCAACGTCGCCGAGTTAGTACTCGACATTGTCCGTGGCACCATAAAGGGCCCAACCTTTTTAGCACTGGAGTTGCGCGCCGTATCAAAGGCAAGCAATAAATTCCTGGTCGAAGGACCGCCCGACCCCATAATCAAGCCGGTACGGTCATTGGAGACTTCATTTTCTTCGAGCCCGGCATCAGCAATCGCCTGATCCATCGCCACATAATTATAGGCCGCTCCATCGCCCATAAAACGGCGGTGCTTACGATCTACAAAATCGGCGAGGTCAATTGTTGGGGCACCATGAACATGGCTACGAAATCCGCGCTCCGCATATTCAGGCGCAAAGGAAATACCCGATTTTCCGTCCCGTAGCGACACCGTTACTTCTTCTTTGTTATTCCCGATACTGGAGACAATCCCAAGACCGGTTACCGCCACTCGCTTCATAGCATCCTCACATTTGATCGGCAGAGGCAAAGACCCCTACCTTTAAATCCTGTGCCTCGTACACCGCTTGACCATCAACTTCCAGCGTTCCGTTGGCAATACTAATGGCAAACCCTCGGCGCAACACGCGCTTCACATCAATCCGGTAGGTCACCAGCTTGGCATCTGGCGTCACCTGACCGTTAAATTTCAAACCACCCAACCCAAGCGCGCGACCACGCCCAGGTGCGCCCAACCAACCAAGATGAAACCCGACCAATTGCCACAAGGCATCCAATCCGAGGCAGCCCGGCATTACCGGATCACCTTCGAAATGACACGGGAAAAACCAGAGATCCGGCTTGATGTCGAACTCAGCGACAACTTCGCCTTTACCAAATTCACCACCATCTTCCGAAATTTGAGTAATCCGATCGAACATCAACATCGGCGGTAACGGTAACTGGGCGTTCCCTTCGCCAAACAGCTTTCCGTGACCACAATCGATCAAATCATCATATGTAAAATTATTGCGCTCCATGACACTCATTGGTGACGCCGTCCTCGTAAAATGCCCACTAGAGATAACACCCAGACATGTTAAAAAAAACCGTCCGGCTCGTTTTTCGAGAAAACGGTCCTGACCGGCATGCCGACATAGCGGGCGTTACCCCTCTACTTAGTCTTTATATGAAGCGATTTACAATTGACCAGCCCTAGAGGCAATTTTTTTCAATAAATTTCAGAATTCGGGCCCAAAAAAGGGCAGCGCCCGCAATATGCCGGCACTGCCCCCTATTTTTCGCTCCGCCGAAAAAACCGGCGACCGATTAGGCCCCCTCTGAAGGAGCCTCTTCATTAGGCTTACCGCTGATTTCTTCACCGGTTTTCTGATCGACAACTTTCATGCTAAGCTTAACTTTGCCACGGTCATCAACAGCCAGGACTTTAACCTTGACCTGCTCACCTTCATTGACGATGTCGGTCACTTTCCCAACACGCTGCGGGGCAAGCTCACTGATGTGAACCAGCCCGTCTTTAGCGCCGAGGAAGTTCACGAAAGCACCAAAATCGACGACTTTGACGACCTTACCTTCATAAATGGCTCCAACTTCAGGTTCGGCAACGATGCCCCGAATCCAGTCAATCGCCGCCGTGCCTGCTTCTGACGTAATGGCAGCAACCTTAATCGTGCCATCGTCATCGATGTCGATCTTAGCGCCAGTCACTTCGCAAATCTCGCGAATGACCTTACCGCCGGTACCGATAACATCCCGGATTTTATCCTTGGGAACAGACATCGTGGTGATCCGCGGAGCATTGTCACTGACATCATCACGTGCCATTTGGAGTGCTTTATTCATCTCTCCAAGAATATGGTTCCGGCCTTCACATGCCTGATCAAGAGCAACCTTCATAATCTCTTCAGTGATACCCGTAATCTTGATATCCATCTGAAGTGAGGTCACACCTTCGGACGTTCCAGCAACCTTGAAGTCCATGTCACCGAGATGATCCTCGTCACCGAGAATGTCGGACAGAACCGCAAAACCACGATCTTCCTTGATAAGACCCATCGCAATACCCGCAACCGGACGTGCAATTGGTACACCAGCGTCCATCAGGGACAGTGATGTACCGCAAACGGTTGCCATCGACGATGACCCATTGGATTCGGTGATTTCAGAAACAATCCGCATCGTGTAGGGGAAATCTTCCTTCGTCGGAAGAACGGCCCGCATTGCCCGCCAAGCGAGCTTGCCGTGGCCAATTTCACGACGGCCCGGGGACCGCAGGAAGCTGGCTTCACCAACTGAGTATGGAGGGAAGTTGTAATGCAGCATGAAGTTTTCACGATACTCACCTTCGAGAGCATCAATGATCTGTTCATCCTGCCCAGTACCGAGCGTTGCCACACACAATGCCTGTGTTTCACCACGGGTAAAGAGCGCACTACCGTGTGAACGAGGCAGAATGCCGACTTCAGCAATAATGGGGCGAACCGTTTTGGTGTCGCGCCCATCGATCCGATTACCGGTATCCAGAATATTGCCACGGACCACGTCTTTTTCGAGATCCTTGAGCAATCCACCGAGAAGCTTCTGGGAATCGTCATCAACATCCAACGCCGCAACTGCAGCTGCCTTAGCAGCCGAAATCTTTTCAACGCGTGCCTGTTTGACAGTTTCAGAATAAGCATCCCGGATGCTGGCTTCAGCCACATCTTTAAGCTTCACAGCGAGTTCAGCCTTTTCAGGGGCCGGCTCCGGAACCACCCATGGTTCCTTGGCGCATTCTTCTGCAAGTTCGATAATCGCCTGAATAACAGGCTGGAACTCACGATGCGCAAACATCACAGCACTAAGCATGGTCTCTTCGGACAGTTCACTCGCTTCCGATTCCACCATCAAGACCGCGTCAGGTGTACCCGCAACGATCATATCCAGTTCTGATTTTTCCAGATCTTCGGGTAACGGATTCAGCATAAATTCGCCGTCGGCATAGCCAACGCGCGCACCGCCGATGGGGCCCATAAAGGGAATGCCCGAAATCGTGAGCGCTGCCGATGCACCGACCAACGAGACAACGTCCGGATCATTCTCCAGATCGTGGCTCAGGACAGTACAGATGACTTGCGTCTCGTTCTGGAAACCCTTCGCAAATAGCGGCCGGATCGGCCGATCAATCAGGCGTGAGGTCAACGTTTCCTTTTCGTTAGGACGCCCTTCACGCTTAAAAAAGCCACCGGGGATCTTACCCGCAGCAAATGTTTTTTCTTGGTAGTTGACGGTTAGCGGGAAAAAGTCAATTCCCGGCTTTGGCGTCTTTTGAGCGACAGCCGTGCACAACACCATTGTATCGCCATAGGTTACCATAACGGCACCATCGGCTTGGCGGGCAACTTTACCGGTTTCAAAGACGAGCTTACGCCCACCCCACATTACTTCTTTACGGTGTACGGAAAACATATATTCCATTCCTTCCTTGCGGGTTGACGGCGCCGGATGCGCGCCAACCTCGAAGCAGCAACCCATTTGCCCTGCTTCCTGCTAATCTATGCGACCTTGTCACATAGATAACATTAGCCACCCGGCCCCTGCCGGATGAACCAACCAAGTTACTGCGGCGCTTTTAGCGACGCAGACCCAAACGCTTAATCAGATCCTGATACCGCGCTGTATTTTTACGATTTAAATAATCCAGCAATCTACGGCGTTGACCAACCATGATCAGAAGGCCACGACGAGAATGATGGTCCTTTTTATGTTCCTTGAGATGTTCGGTAAGGTTATTGATCCGTTCTGTCAGGATCGAAACCTGAACCTCGGGCGAACCCGTGTCATCATCAGTTTGGCGAAACTCTTTAATGAGCTCACCCTTGCGCTCTTGCGTAATCGACATCGGATTCTCCTATATTAAATGTTGAGCACTCGGACCGCGCGGATTTCTCCATCGGTAAACCGAGCCAATGCCACCGGCTGACCATCAGCCATGGCACAAAACACATCCCCATCGACCAACGAACCAGTCTCTACAAAGGAATGTCCTCCCGGACCCTGCACTCGTACCGGTCGCCCATGTCGTAGGTGATCGGCCTGAGCTGCGTTCAAGGCCAGCGCCGGGATGTCGTCCAGCGCGGTCTCAACTGCAAGCAGGTAGGCAGAAGGCGCCGCACTATGCACCAGAGTTTCGAGAGATTCCAGCGAAATCGAAGCGGTTTCAGAAAAGGGCCCGCAATGTGTTCTGCGCAGCTCTGCGATGTGGCCAACCGTGCCCAAACGACGAGCAATATCCCGCGCCAGGCTTCGCATGTAGGTGCCTTTACCGCTCGCCACCTCAAATACCGCATGGTCTTCATCGGGCATCGAAACCAATGAAAATTCTTCGATATAGACCTCACGTTTGGCGATCGTCACCACTTCGCCCGCCCGGGCCAAATCATAGGCGCGTTTACCATCAAGCTTAATCGCCGAAAAGTCAGGCGGCACCTGCTCAATAACACCGATAAATTCTGGCAGAACACTCAGAATTTCGGCTTCAGAAGGACGTCCTGCATTAACGTTGGTTACATCCCCCTCGAGATCATCTGTGGTCCGCTCTTCCCCCCAGCGCACCGTAAATCGGTAGCGTTTTTGTCCGTCCATGACGTAGGAGACTGTTTTGGTCGCCTCGCCAAGGGCAATGGGTAAAACCCCGGTCGCAATTGGATCCAATGTTCCGCCATGGCCTGCCTTGGCGGCGTCCAGCATCCGCCGAACCTTTGCCGTTACTTGCGCAGAAGTGCGCCCGGTTGGTTTATCAATTGCTACCCAACCGTGAATTGGTTGGCCGCGTCGTTTTCGCCCCATTATGAGCTTTCGTCGTCCTCATCATCTGCATCAACGGCAGACAAATCGCGTGATAATTCAGCTGTGCGCAGAAGCGCATCTATTTTAGCCCCTTCTTCAAAGGCTGCGTCAGCGACAAAGCTTAACGCTGGCATATAACGCATGGTTGCCGACGCCCCAACTTGCCGACGCAGAAAAGGCGCCGCTCGTTTAAGCGCCTCTACGATTCTAGGGACCTCGTTTCCACCGAGCGGCATAATAAACGCGGTCGCATTCTTAAGGTCAGGACTAACCCGAACTTCAGAAATAGTAATCGAAACACCCACAAGATCAGGATCCCGTAATTCCCCACGCATCAGGATTTCTACTAATGCGTGACGAATAAGCTCGCCCACCCTCAGTTGACGCTGCGTGCGCTCACGACCTGCGCGTTGTCCGCTATTCCGCCGATTTGCCATAACAATTCCGCCGCCAATGATTTGGCGTTATGCCCTAAAGTGAACGCGCTATCTCTTCGACATCAAAGCATTCGATGACATCGCCGGCTTTTATGTCCTGATAGTTCTCGAATGCCATACCACATTCCATGCCATCGCGGACTTCACGGACTTCGTCCTTAAATCGCTTCAGAGTGCCAAGGCTACCCTCATGAATGACGATATTATCACGCAACAATCTCACCGCTGAGCCACGCTTGACCATACCTTCGGTGACCCTGCAACCAGCAATTTTACCAACCTTGCTGATATTGAACACCTCGAGAATTTCAGCATTGCCGAGGAACGTTTCCCTACTCTCCGGCGCAAGCATGCCGCTGAGCATATCTTTAATATCGTCCAACAAGTTATAAATCACCGAGTAGTAACGAATATCGATGTTTTCCTTGCGGGCAAAATCCCGGGCCTGTGCGTTGGCACGGACGTTAAAGCCAACAATAAAGGCGTTCGACGCCTGGGCCAAACTAACATCCGATTCATTAATGCCACCGACACCAGAATGCAGGATACGAGCCGTTACTTCATCGGTGCCAATTTTATCCAAACTGCCGATGATAGCTTCGACCGATCCATTGGTGTCTCCCTTGATAAGAACTGGCAATTCCTGAAGCTCACCTGATTCAATTTCAAGAAACATTTGCTCCAGTGTCCCGCGTGGGGCCGCTGCAGATTTTTGCGCCCGGTTGCGACGTGAGCGGAATTCCGTGATTTCACGCGCGCGCTGCTCATTTTCAACAACAGCAAATTCGTCACCAGCTGAAGGTGCGCCGCTTAATCCCATCACCTCAACAGGCTGCGATGGGCCGGCCTTCTTGATTGAATGTCCTTCATAGTCCGAAATTGCCCGGACACGGCCCCATTCAGCACCGGCGACAATAATGTCGCCAACCGTGAGCCCACCGCGCTGAATCAGCATCGTCGCAACAGCACCGCGACCGGTCTCGAGATTTGCCTCTACAACAACTCCCTCCGCGGGCCGTTCAGGATTGGCGCGCAATTCCAGAATTTCCGCTTGGAGCAAGACGGCCTCAAGAAGCTTATCCAAATTAGTGTTCTCGGTTGCCGACACCTCTATCGCCAGAATGTCACCACCCATTTCTTCTACAACCAACTCATGCTGAAGCAGCTCATTCCGCACACGGGTCGCATCAGCGTTCGGGCGATCCATCTTATTGATCGCGACAATAATCGGTACTTCTGCCGCTTTGGCGTGGTCAATCGCTTCAATTGTCTGCGGCATGATACCGTCGTCAGCGGCCACCACCAAAATGACAATATCTGTCACATTGGCACCGCGTGCCCGCATCGCGGTAAACGCGGCATGGCCAGGTGTGTCGATAAAGGTAATCTTGTCGCCTGAGGGGATCTCCACCTGATAGGCACCGATATGCTGGGTAATGCCGCCGGCTTCGCCACTGACAACATCCGTTGACCGCAACGCATCAAGCAGTGACGTTTTCCCGTGATCGACATGACCCATCACCGTCACGACGGGGGCACGAGCCTGAAGCGAATCCTCAGCATCGTCATCGCCCTTAAGACCAATCTCAACATCCGCCTCGCTGACCCGTCGCATATTGTGGCCATATTCGGTGACCAACAGCTCTGCTGTGTCGGCATCAATTGTCTGTTGCAGCGTCGCCATGACACCAAGCTTCATGAGGCTGCGGGTAACATCGACACCCCGTTCCGCCATGCGGTTAGCGAGCTCTTGCACCGTGATTGTTTCTGGCACGACAACATCCCGGACAATCTTGACCGCCTCTTGGGGCTGTGACCGCATATTACGACGTTCACGTTCGCGCGCACGACGAACAGAAGCGAGGCTCCGAACCCGCTCATCATCATTGAGCGCCTGGGCTACCGTCAACTTACCGGCGCGCCGCCGAGGTTCGACCCGCCGAGCTGCGGGACGTTTTTCCGCAGGACGAGCCCCCGCAGGACGTTTTGCGCGGCCTTCTTGTTCTTTTTCTTCAGCCTCAACAGTCGCCGGGTCAACAACGGCTTCACGGCTAGCAAGACGCACCTCCGCTTTCGCGGCTTGCTTCGCTGCTCGTTTAGTCGCCGCTTCCTCTTCCCGTTTGCGCTGCTCTTCTTCTTCACGCCGCAAACGATCTTCTTCCTGGCGCTTATCTTCTTCAGCCTTTCGAGCATCCTCTTCAGCACGCGTCGCTGCCCGGCGGGCTTCAGCCCCTTCAGCAGTACGTTTGAGCATCTTATTTGCGCTGCCGTCTTCCGAGCGGGCGCCTTCTAACGCCTTCGCGCGCGCAGCGGCTTCCTGTTCTGTCAATGTGCGAAGAACCGCAGGTCGACGCGACACCTCGGCAGCAGGTTTATCTGCAACTTTGGGAGCCTCTTGCTCAACAACAGCCGCATCGCTACTAATTTTTTCCGTAGCGTGGCGTTTAACCTCTTCCATCGAGCCACCAGCGCCCTGGGTAAAGGTTCTTTTGCGACGAACCTCAACGGCAACCGATTTCGTACGACCATGCGAGAAGCTCTGGCGAACCTGACCGGCATCCACCGTTTTCTTAAGTTCGAGTCGGCCAGGACGTGCTTTTAAAACGCCCTTTTTGCCTTCGTTGTCATCGCTCATATTTCCAAAACCTTCATACCGTTTCCGCAAGGCGGAAACCCGCCAACCGTTCAGATTCACGTAATATACGCGCACCGAGCGCTTTCTGCGCCACCGCTACATACACCGTTCTCTCACGCCCGAAAATGCTTCCGAGCTCAACACCTGTAAAAACCTCAATAAGCGGCGAACCCTTAGCCGCTGCAACAACTTTATTCCGACCATCATCCGCCCCGTCACGCGCGCACAAAATGACTGATGCTGGCCGGGCGTTTAAAAGTGAAATGACCTTCTGAAATCCACCAACCGCTTCTCCTGCCCGCCGTGCCATACCGAGCAAATCAAGACAGCGTTTATGAAGCTGCTCCTCGATTTCATCCGCAAGATGTTCGCGCACCGCAACAGGGCCGCCAGCAGCTTTTGCAAAAAGGTGCTTGGCGCAGGCAGTATTCACCGTTTCCCGCGAAGCAGTCAGCCATAGCCCGCGACCAGGCAACCGTTCTGCGAGGTCCGGGACAATACTTTTATCGGGTGCTACGACGAAACGAACAAGCTCATCGATTGGTTTGCGCGCATAGGTAACGAAACACCGTCGGTCACGAGAAGATTTCCCCGTCGCCGCGGTAGAGGCTGTTTGTTGATCGCTTTGCGTCGAATACATGATCTGTAAGACCTCATCGCCGCGTGCCTAAGCATTAGCAGCCGGCTCATCGCCGGATGCATCATCTGCTGGGGTTTCGGAATCGTCCGTCGCATCACTGGTTTCATCTTCATCATCGAACCAATGCGCGCGAGCGGCCATAATTATCTGATTTGCCTCTTCTTCTGACATTTGATACTCGCGGAGCAATCCATCTTCCGCAGCACATAATTCATCCCCCGCCAGATCAGCAAGGTCATCCCGCGTTTTAATACCAGCCTCACCAAGCGTCACGATCATGGCGCCCGAAAGTCCTGCAACTTCAAGCAGATCATCGGCAACACCCAGTTCGCTACGGCGTACAGCGTATTCCTCTTCCTTTTCAGCCAAATGGGTATGCGCACGAGTACGAAGCTCCTCCGAAAGCTCTTCATCAAAACCCTCAATCGCCAACAGATCTTCGATCGGCACAAACGCAACCTCTTCAACCGATGAGAAACCTTCGGTAACCAGAAGATGAGCCAGCACATCATCAACTTCCAACGCATCGATAAACATTTGCGACCGGGCGCGGAATTCTTCCTGACGACGCTCGGATTCTTCTTCCTCTGTCAGGATAACAATATCCCAACCGGTTAGCTGAGAGGCAAGACGTACATTTTGGCCGCGGCGGCCAATCGCCAAGCTAAGTTGATCATCAGCAACGACAACTTCAATGCGGTTCGCTTCCTCATCAAGAACAACTTTAGCAACCTCCGCTGGCGCCAAGCCATTCACAATAAATGTCGCCGGGTCAGGAGAATACTGAATGATATCAATCTTTTCGCCCTGCAATTCACCAACCACCGCCTGAACACGGCTGCCCCGCATGCCGACGCAAGCGCCTACTGGATCAATGCTAGAATCGTTAGAGGTCACAGCAATTTTTGCGCGGCTGCCCGGATCACGGGCGACGGCATTCATTTCAATGATGCCGTCATAAATTTCGGGAACTTCCTGTTTGAAAAGCCCCGCCATGAATTGAGGATGAGTCCGCGACAAAAAGATTTGCGGACCACGCATCTCCTCTCGGACATCATAAATATATGCCCGGACGCGATCACCCGGACGGAAAGTTTCCCGCGGTATAATTTCGTCACGCCGAAGCACGGCTTCACCACGCCCGAGATCAACCGTCACATTGCCAAACTCTGCCCGTTTGACAATGCCGTTCACAATCTCACCAATACGATCTTTGTATTCTTTGTACTGGCGGGCACGCTCGGCTTCCCGGACTTTCTGAACGATAACCTGTTTTGCGGTCTGCGCAGCAATCCGGCCAAAATCGACAGGGGGCAAAGCCTCGGACAGGAAGTCTCCGACTTCTGCTTCGGGGTTTAGGCGCTTTGCTTCTTCCATCGAAATTTGCATGGCGTCATTTTCGACGGGGTCCGCAACTTCCATATAACGGGCCAAATGAATTTCACCCGACTTACGATCAATTTCAGCGCGGACGTCATTTTCGTGGCCGTAGCGCGACCGGGCGGCTTTCTGAATTGCCTGCTCCATCGCGTCAATAACTTCCTCAGATTCAATGCCTTTGTCCCGCGCAACCGCTTCGGCTACCTGCAGCAACTCGCCGCGGTCATACCCGGCACCGACAATTGTATCGTTTTCCAAATCCATCCTAATGCTCCGTCTGGGCCGCTGCACTTGCTTCGCGCCGCGCCGCTTCTATTAACTCATCAGTGATAACGAGCGATGCCCGTCGAATATCATCAAAGGGAAGAGCTGTGCTTTCGCCGTCACATTCCATCTGAATTTTCATACCCTCAACACCAGAAATCCGGCCGCGAAACTTTTTGCGGCCTTTAAATATCTGTTTGGTCTCAACCGCCGCCTCGAATCCGGTATATCTCTTATAGTCCTCAACCTTGACCAAGGGACGGTCGATCCCAGGCGAGCTGACTTCCAGGTTATACCGGTCAGGAACCGGATCTTCGACATCAAGCAACGTTGAAACAATACGGCTTACCGTGGCGCAATCATCTACCGTAATTGAGCGGCGATCACGACGTTCTATCATGATCTGCAATGTCTTTCTGCGGTCATCCACATACTGAACACGAACGAGATCGTAACCCGCGTCAACAACTGACGGATCAATCATCTTTTCGATCGCTTCTGTACCGTTCTCGCTAATCTGCTTAACCGTCATTTGTGGTTCCCAAGTTTCTGAACGGAGCTAATAAAAAAAGTGGGCCGGTGGCCCACTCCCAAAAAACCGGCTCTTTCAAGAAACCAAAGGAATGTAATTGGCTGCTATATATCGTGATTTAACCCCACACCGCAAGCCTTTTGGTGCCTGACTTTAGCCCCGACGATCAAACATAAAGTAGCTACATTGCCGGCCAGCAGCATTTGCTTTCATCTCATATCTAGTCTCCGGCCAATCCACCGGTCTCTCACGCCAATCCTGGGGATGACGCGCCCGCCACTCAAATTCCTCGCAAGCGAGCATATGTTGAAGAATCCACTCTTTATAGCTCGGGTCATCCGTTGCAATACGCAGCTCGGTACCGGTCGGCATCAGGCGACACAAAGAAGGAATTGTAGAGGGGCCAATGATCCGACGCTTATGATGCCGCATTTTAGGCCAAGGGTCGGGAAACAGGATGAACGTTCTCGCGATTGAAGCACCCGGCAGGGCGCGCAGCAATATTCGCGCGTCATCGCGAAAAATTTTAACATTCGTCAGATCATGCTTATCAATGTCCACCAACAGACGGGCAACACCGTTAATATACGGCTCACAGCCAATGATTCCGACAGACGGGTTTTCGATTGCTTGCTGTGCAAGATGCTCGCCTGAACCAAACCCGATTTCGAGCCAAACTTCGCGCATGTTCTCCACAAACAATTGCGCGGGGTCGAGAGAAGGTTCCCC
>CAJJCG010000074.1 GCA_905182615.1 Alphaproteobacteria bacterium UBA2964
CGACCAACTTCCAAGAATATTTTGTCGCATTTGCAAGGGCGGTTTTATGGCGGGTAAAGCAGTATTTACCCTGAAATGGCGAGAAATTGGACAATAAAATGCTCAGATTTGTAGATATAGAGCGAAAAACACCTGAGAAACGCCCTTCAGAGGAGCGTAGCACCGATTTTGGCGAGATTTATCGTCGCTTTAACGAAGAACAGGCCGAAGAACAGGCCAGTCGGTGCTCGCAATGCGGAATTCCGTTCTGCCAGGTCCATTGCCCGCTGCAAAATAACATTCCCGACTGGCTTATGCTGACGGCCGAAGATCGTATGGAGGAGGCTTATGAGCTTTCTGCTGCGACCAACACCTTTCCTGAAATTTGTGGCCGAATTTGTCCACAGGACCGGCTTTGCGAAGGCAATTGCGTCATCGAACAGGCCGGCCATGGTACTGTAACGATTGGCGCTGTTGAGAGTTTTATTACTGAGACCGCCTTTGAGAATGGCTGGGTCAAGCCACCCAAACCGATCCGCGAAATTGATCAGTCGGTTGGGATCATCGGGGCCGGCCCTGCTGCGCTCGCTGGTGCAGATATGCTGCGCCGCAAAGGTTATCAGGTTCATGTCTATGATCGTTATGATCGGGCAGGCGGGTTGTTGGTTTATGGCATTCCGAACTTCAAGCTCGACAAGTCAATTGTAACGCGGCGGATAGCCCTTCTCGAAGAAGCTGGAATCAAGATGCATTACAATGTCGATGTCGGTCAGGATGTCAGTTTTCAAGAATTGCGTGATCGCCATGATGCCATCCTAGTAGCCACCGGCGTCTATAAGGCACGTGATCTTCAGGTCCCCGGTATCGGGTTGGGCAATATCGTCCCGGCGCTGGATTTCTTAATTGCCTCTAACCGTAAAGGTCTTGGCGATACCGTTTCTGGATTTGACGATGGGTCATTAACCGCGGCCAATAAAAAGATTGTCGTTCTCGGTGCGGGCGACACCGCGATGGATTGCGTCCGGACAGCTGTGCGTCAAGGTGCAGAATCCGTCGTCTGCCTTTATCGGCGTGACATGGCCAATATGCCCGGTTCACGAAGTGAGGTTCAATACGCCGAAGAAGAAGGTGTTCAGTTCACCCTGCGCGCGCAACCCGAAGCGTTTCTTGGCGATGAAGTGGTTTCAGCAGTGCGGGTTGCCCGTATCCATCTTGGCGTCGCCGATGCCTCTGGACGCCAGACGCCTGAAGTTATCGAAGGCTCGAGTTTCAATGTTGAGGGTGATCTGGTCATCAAGGCATTGGGCTTCGACCCTGAAGATTTACCAAAAATGTTTAATGTTCCCGAGTTGGGCGTTACTCGATGGGGCACTCTCAAAATCAATTTCCGTAACAAAATGACCAATCTCGATGGCGTCTTTGCCGCAGGTGATATTGTCCGTGGTGCCTCGCTGGTGGTTTGGGCAATTCGTGACGGTCGTGATGCAGCGACGGCAATGGATAGCTATCTCAAGGCGCGGCTCCCTATCAGCGAAGAGGCTGTAGCATGAAAAAAATAGAACTCAATAAGGGTGAACGCGAAATTGCAAAATGGCGCGAGAATGCCGAACGGTTACATAAAGAAGGTCTCTATGACCCCGCTGATGAACATGATGCCTGTGGTGTTGGCATGGTGGTGTCGATTGATGGTAAGCGTCGGCGCGAAGTGGTTGAGGCTGGAATCGCGGCTCTCAAAGCATTGTGGCATCGCGGTGCGGTAGATGCCGATGGCAAGACCGGTGACGGCGCCGGTATCCATGTCGAAATCCCGCAAGACTTTTTCCACGAGCATACCATTCGAACCGGTCATACGCCCGGCCCAGGTCCTATCGCCGTTGGCATGATCTTTCTGCCACGTACAGATCTCGCGGGTCAGGAACGCTGCCGCAGTATTGTTGAAGCGCAAATTTTGCAGTTCGGTTATTCGATCTATGGATGGCGCCAGGTGCCGTTGAACGTAGGCATCATCGGTGAAAAAGCGAATGCCACGCGGCCCGAAATTGAACAGATTATGATTGCTGGCCAATCCGGTAAATCGGATGAAGATTTCGAGCGCGATCTCTATGTCATCCGGCGCCGGATTGAGAATCAGGTGATCGATGAAAACATTCCAGAATTTTACATCTGTTCGCTGAGCTGCCGTTCCATAATCTATAAGGGGATGTTCCTCGCTGAACAGGTGACAGATTTTTACCCCGATCTTCTCGATGAACGGTTTGAATCCCGGTTTGCGATTTACCATCAGCGCTATTCAACAAACACCTTCCCAACCTGGAAGCTGGCCCAGCCATTCCGCATGCTGGCTCATAACGGCGAGATCAACACGCTGTCCGGAAACGTCAACTGGATGAAGAGCCATGAGACCCGGCTCGAGTCAGATCTGTTTGGCGAATCCATCGAGGACATCAAGCCAATCATTCAGGCCGGGAGCTCGGATTCTTCCGCCCTCGATGCGGCCTATGAGTTGCTGGCGCGTGGTGGACGGTCCGCGCCCTTGGTCAAGATGATGATGATCCCCGATGCCTGGTCGGCAAAGCCCAACGTGCCAGACCATCACGCGGCATTCTTCAGCTATTGCAATTGCGTTATCGAACCCTGGGATGGTCCGGCGGCGATTTGTGCGACGGACGGCACCTGGGTTGTTGCGGGCATGGATCGCAATGGCTTGCGTCCGCTGCGCTACTCAATTCGCGAAGATGGTCTTTTGGTAGTAGGGTCGGAAACCGGCATGGTCACGATGGATGAATCGCGGATTGTTGAAAAGGGCCGCGTTGGTCCTGGTCAGACCATTGCCGTACAACTCGATGAAGGTTGTTTTTATCACGATGGCGAATTGCGCGAGCTCATGGCCGGGGAGGCGCCGTTCGAAGAGTGGGCCGGGAACATAACTCAGATGGACAGTCTGATCCGGACTGACAGTGATGAGCAGGCTGAGTTTGATCGCGATGAATTGCGTCGTCGACAACTCTCTGCCGGTCATACGCTGGAGGAACTTGAGCTCCTGGTTCAGCCGATGGTCGAGGATGCCAAGGAAGCAATTGGCTCGATGGGTGATGACACGCCCATCGCGGTGCTGTCTGAACATTATCGCGGGCTGCATCATTTCTTCCGTCAATCTTTTAGCCAGGTGACCAATCCGCCGATCGACAGCCTGCGTGAATATCGGGTCATGACCCTGAATACGCGGCTGGGTAATCTTGGCAATATTCTGGCGATGGATGAGAGCCAGACACGGCTCCTACAGCTGAGCTCACCGGTCCTTGCAAATGCAGAGTTTGATGCGTTGCGCGCCCATATGGGGGACACCGCGTTTGAGATCGATTGTACGTTTGATGCCAATGGCGGCGAGAACGCCCTTCGGGAAGCGATGGAGCGTATCCGCGCGGAAGCCGAAAACGCAGTGCGCGGTGGTGCAGTACACGTTATTCTGTCCGATAAGAATATAGGACCTACCAAAGCCTCGATCCCAATGATTCTCGCGACGAGTGGTGTTCACAGTCATTTGGTGCGGGAATCGCTGCGGACTTTTACATCGATTAATGTCCGTTCAGCCGAGTGTCTTGATACGCATTATTTTGCTGTCCTGATCGGTGCCGGTGCGACAACGGTCAACGCCTATCTGACGCAGGAAGCGATCGCTGACCGGCATCGTCGTGGATTGTTTGGTGACCTCTCGCTGTCCGATTGCATTAAGCGTTATTGCGGAGCAGTTAATCAGGGGCTGTTGAAGATTATGTCCAAGATGGGGATTTCAGTAATCTCTTCTTATCGTGGCGCGTACAAGTTTGAAGCCGTTGGGCTTAGTCGCACGCTGGTATCGGAATTCTTTCCCGGTATGGCATCGCGGATTTCCGGCATTGGACTTTCCGGTATCCAACATAATTCACTGCGTCTGCATCGCCGGGCTTTCTCGGAAGACGTGACGACATTGCCGATTGGCGGTCTGTACCGCTATCGCCGCACCGGTGAGACTCACTCATTCCAGGGTGAGAGTATCCATATGCTTCAGCATGCCTGCGATACGGATTCCTATGCGGGCTATAAAAAATATTCTGAATCCGTTCAGCGCCAGTCGCCGGTGAATTTACGCGATTTGATGGAATTCTCACCGAGTGGTGAGGGTGTGGAAATTGAAGAGGTAGAATCGATTACCGAGCTGCGTAAGCGGCTGGTCGCGCCAGGCATATCTTTAGGGGCTCTCGGTCCCGAGGCGCATGAAACATTATCAATCGCAATGAACCGCATCGGCGCCAAATCAGATTCCGGTGAGGGTGGAGAGGATCCCGCTCGCTTTAAACCTCGCCCTAACGGTGACAACGCCTCGTCTGCGATCAAGCAGGTGGCGTCCGGCCGGTTTGGTGTGACGGCGCAATATCTGAATAATTGCCGCGAGATAGAGATTAAAATCGCTCAAGGTGCGAAGCCGGGTGAGGGTGGCCAGCTGCCGGGGATGAAAGTCTCGGAAATGATTGCACGCCTGCGGCATTCAACACCGGGCGTTACGTTGATCTCACCGCCACCGCATCACGACATCTATTCAATCGAGGATTTGTCGCAGCTCATCTATGACCTGAAACAGATTAACCCCGAAGCCAAAGTCTGCGTGAAGTTAGTTGCGCAATCGGGGATTGGCACGATTGCCGCTGGTGTCGCCAAGGCGAAAGCGGATGTCATTCTGGTGTCCGGTCATTCAGGTGGCACCGGGGCCAGCCCGCAAACATCGATCAAATACGCTGGCCTGCCCTGGGAAATGGGTCTCGCCGAAGTGCATCAGGTTCTGACCCTGAATAGATTGCGCGACAATGTCATGCTACGGACCGACGGAGGCCTCAAGACGGGTCGTGATGTTGTCATCGCCGCGCTATTGGGCGCCGATGAATATGGCATCGGTACGACATCACTGGTTGCGATGGGTTGCATCATGGTGCGCCAGTGTCATTCCAACACCTGTCCGGTTGGGGTCTGTACTCAGGACGACAAGCTCCGCGAGAAATTTACAGGTACGCCTGAAAAGGTCGTCAATTTGTTCAGCTTTGTTGCTGAAGAAGTTCGCGAGATTTTGGCCTTCCTGGGTGTGCGGACGCTCAATGAAATTATCGGACGCACTGATTTGCTGATGCAAGTTCGGCGGGGTAATCCGCATCTTGATGATCTGGATCTTAACCCGCTTCTCATTCAGGCCGACCCGGGTGGCGAAAATCGGTCGGAGAATCGCGGCAAACGGAATGAAGTGCCGGATTCTCTGGATGCTCAGATGATCAAGGATGCGGCACCGGCGTTGGAAGGCGGCGAGAAAATGCAACTCGCCTACAATATCCGCAACACACAACGTGCCATTGGTACCCGGATTTCATCGGCGATTACCCGGCGCTTTGGGATGGATGGGTTGCAGCCGGGTCATATTACGGTGCGGCTGCGGGGTTCCGCTGGTCAATCGCTGGGCGCCTTCGCTGTACAGGGCTTGAAGCTTCAGGTTCTCGGTGATGCTAATGACTATGTTGGTAAGGGGCTTTCGGGCGGCACTATTGTTATACGGCCGGTCACGGCGAGCCCGCTTGCGACTAATGAGAACACCATTATTGGTAACACGGTTCTCTATGGTGCCACGGCTGGTCGTTTGTTTGCGGCCGGTCAGGCCGGCGAACGATTTGCGGTTCGCAATTCCGGCTCCAATGCTGTTGTCGAAGGCTGTGGTGCCAATGGTTGCGAATACATGACCGGTGGAACCGTCGCCATTCTTGGTCCGGTCGGCGATAACTTCAGTGCCGGGATGACCGGCGGCATGGCGTTTATCTATGACACCGATGCCAGCTTGGTGAATAACATCAACCCCGATAATGTGGTTTATCACCGTATGCAGTCACCGTACTGGTCTCAGGTATTGCGTGATCTCGTCACCGAGCATTGGCGCGAAACCCAGTCCCGTTTTGCCGAGCGTTTGCTGGTCGATTGGGATCGGGAGTTGCGACGTTTCTGGCAGGTTGTTCCGAAGGAAATGATGGACAAGCTGGAACACCCGGTGCTGGTACAGGCTGACGACGAAGAGAAATCCGCCTGAGCCCGTCGTGCCCCGTCCGCAGTGCGGCGGCGCTGATATCCTATTTCTGTAGCGCGCTTGTCCTTAATCTTTTGGGGTTCATGACGCTGGCGGCGGTGTTGCCGCAGCTCATCACCGAATGGGGCCTGACCAGCACTGAAGCGGGCTGTCTCGGCGGCATCTATTTTGCGGGCTATGTTGCCGCGGTGCCGGTTTTAACGACGCTGACCGACCGCATCGATCCCAAGCGCATCTATCTTCTCTCTGCCATAGTGGCGGGTTTGGCTTCCATTGGGTTCGCGTTCTTCGCGGGAGGTTTCTGGACAGGTCTTGTATTACGATTTTTGGCGGGCGCCGGACTTGGTGGCACCTATATGCCGGGCCTGAAAGCGCTAACCGACCAGTTGCCAGCGTCTTCCCGTAGCCGGGGCGTTACCTATTATACGGGTATGTTCGCACTCGGGACGGCCTTTTCCTTCCTGATCGGTGGCGAGGTAGCCTCCCTGTTCGGCTGGCGCTGGACTTTCATAACGGCAGGACTGGGGTGCTTTGCCGGGACAATGGTTATTGCCTTTGTTCTGCCGAGGGCAGGTTCACGGCACCGCCAACTCCTGTGCTTGCAGCGTTCGGCCAGTTGCTAAGAAACCGTCGCGTGGTGGGCTACATGATTTCCTATTTTGGATACGCCTGGGAGGTCTTCGCCTTCCGGGTCTGGGTTGTGGCCTTTCTGTTTTTCTCTCAAGCTCCCAATGTCCTTGGCGATGAGGTTTTAAGCCCGACTATCTGGGCAACGCTTTTTGCCCTCGTTGGTGTCGCTGCGAACATGGCGTTTGGTGAGCTGGCCATTGCTTTTGACCGACGCCGTGTTGTGATCAGTGTCTCAATTGTTTCGCTGGCCGCTGGTGTGAGTGTTGGCATGTTAAGCGGTGCAGGCTACGGCGTGGTGATCGGTATTTGTTTTGCCTTCGCAATGCTGACCTCTGGCCGTAATGCGCCCACTAATGCTGGTTTGGTAGCAGCAGCGCCCGAAAAATTGCGCGGCGCGGCAATGGCGCTGCATGCAACGATCGGTTACGCAGGCGGGATCCTGGGACCGTTGGCGGCAGGTATCACGCTTGATGCCGCGGGTGGTATTGGGCAAGCCGCCGGCAGGATGGCTGCGTTTTTCGCCATCGCAATTGGCGCGGCAATCTCGGCGCTGGCGCTGCTTTGTCTAAACGGGCGTCGGGATTAGTTCCAAACCACGGTGAGCGTTATTGGTCTCACCGGTCTCCAAATTGAACCGGTTCTGGGAATAACCGCCGGGGCGCTGACTACGAACAGTTATCGCGACCGACCGTTCGCCCATGCCCCATTCTGAATGCGGGACCCAAGGTGGCACGATATCCACATGACCAGTTGGTGCCTCGTTCTGAGCGAGAAGTTCGAGCATCGCCTTGCCCGGTACACTGCCATCATCGAGACGTTTGTACGCGTGAGTGCGTTCTTCACCCACGAGCACGCCATAAATTGTCCAGGTATGGGCATGATCGTGAACATTCGCGCGGTGGTTTGGTTGTCGGATCAACCCGCCGACAAAGAACCCGTGGTCAGGATCGTGATGAAGCTGTAATTCAACCCCGCGCTTTGCCGGCCATTCCTTTGACTTCTCGCGCATCTGCCCATCAGCACATAGCGTTTTAAGAATGCCGCGGACACCTTCCCAATGTTCGGTTTCTGGCGAATTCTTGGCGAAATGATCACGTAGATCGTCGATAAAGGTTTTAAAGGCGGGAACAGAATACTCCGTCATTGAAGGGTCTCCTCTTGCTTAACTGTCGAGCACTGACTCGTGGAACAATTCCTCAACTGGGTAGGGGGCGTCGATCAGCGTCTGGTCAGTGAGATATTTCATAAACCGTTCGACACTCGCGCGGTTGGCCGCCAGCCCGGTTGGCCAGATATCTGTGCCGAAAATTTCCTGCTCTTCCTCAAATGCATTGCGAGCAAACGCCATCTCAGAATAACCAGGGTCTTCATAGAACTCTGCCGCCTGATGCTTGGCGTCTTCCCACATCTCCATAAGTGCGCGCGGCAAATGAGGATGTGCCTCAGCGAGCTCGTTCTTAAAGACCAGCAGATGCATGATCGGATAGTCGCCATATTTTTTGAAATAGCGCCCGCATTCGGCGCGCAGATCAGGGAACAGCCGGTGCACCGATCCGTTGCGCAAGCCTTCCAGAATTGACGGTGGCGGATGCGGGTGGATCATCATGGCAAGCTCACCGGCAATAAAACGCGCCGGGGCCCCCGGTTCATCGATCGCCGTCAAATCAGCTTCTTCCTGACCCGGAAAGGCGACGAGTTCAGGACTCATTGTATGCCAGTCGAGTTCGCGCCAGGGCACGCCATATTCAAAGGCGAGATCACCTTTAGCTAAAACCGACATGGTGGTTTGGAAACTGCGGCAGCAAACCTTCTTGCCAATCAAATCGGCTGGTGCTGAGATATTGGCTGCCGTGCTGACAAACATATGGTTCTGGCTGAACAACCGCCGGGGAAAAACCGGTACAGCGGTATAGGGCAGGCCCTGCGCCTTCGATGTCAGATAGCTCGAGACCGACATCTCGCAAATGTCGAACTCCTCGTCTTCATAGAAACGCCGGTGGCGATCGATACCTTCGCGGCGTGGTGGTGCCATCCCGACTTCCAGAGATTTGATCTTTATGCCTTCGGGGTGGGCAACCATATCCATAAAAAACGGGATATGCCGGTCATAGCGCTCCAGTGCCATCGTCAGTTCGACTGTCATTGTTTTCCCCATTCCTCACAATTTAATCTTGGTTAGAAAGTTATGCTAAGCCGCGTTGCGTTTTGCTGCAACGGTTCCACTGTCCACGAGTCACCGGTTCGATTAGAATCATCCTATGCGTGTCCTGTATCATCTTTGGTTGTCGCCGTTTTGCCGCAAGGTTCGAATCGCTCTTTTGGAGAAGGGCGTCGAAGCCGAACTTAAGACCGAGAACCTATGGGACCGCCGCCCGGAATTTCTGGCGCTCAACCCGGCCGGTGACGTGCCGGTCCTTATTGAAGAAAACGGTCAGGCGGTCTGTGATTCCGCGGCCATCTGCGAATATCTGGATGAGATCGCCCCGGACCCAAGTCTGTTTCCAGGCACCCCTGCCGAACGCGCCGAGGTTCGGCGGCTGGTGTCTTGGTTCGATCGCAAGTTTAACGCTGAGGTAAGCGAGAACCTGGTCGGTGAGAAAATCATGAAGCGGTTTCTCAAACGAGGTGCGCCCGATGCCAGCGCAATCCGCGCCGGCAAAAAGAACCTGAAATATCATCTTCAATACATCGCCTGGTTGTGTGAGCGGCGCAACTGGCTGGCGGGCAATGACATGTCGCTCGCCGATATCGCCGCCGCAGCGCATATCTCTTGCCTAGATTATCTCGGCGATGTGCCGTGGGACGAGCATCAAGGCGCCAAGGACTGGTATGTCCGAATGAAATCCCGGCCGTCAATGCGGCCTATTCTCGCTGATCATCTGCCCGGCGAACCACCGCCTAAACATTACGCCGATCTGGATTTCTGACCAGCGGGTTAGTCTAAACTGCGCATGCTTTGGCACCGTTTTCCTCAAGTGCCACAGACCGGCATTCGGAATTTCCAATTGGGGCGCCACTATCGTGTCGTTTGCGGTCTGGTCCAAAGTAGTTCTTGGTTTTAAGAAATTTGCGCGGATGATCAATTATCGAGAGTATTCGCTGATACAGAGACTTCACCGAGACCGGTTTTGCCAGAAACTCGTTTACGCCGACATCACGGGCACTTTGTATATATTTTGATTCGGTCCGGGCGGATAACATTATGATGGGTACTTAGGGATTGCGGCTTTCCAGTGCCGTTCGGACCAGTTTCACAAATCTAAATCCATCGAGGGGTTCCAAATGCCAGTCGGTGGTGATGATGTCTGCCGCAAAATGTAGAAGCTCTTTAAAGGCTCGGGGGACGTTAGAAACCAAAGAGGGGTCTTTGATGCCCAATGCGAGCAGAATTTCTCTTATTAAATCGCGCATGTGCAGGTTTTCGTCCGGCACAAGGACACTTATATACTCCAGGGCATATCCCGGATTTGGGCTTGCCATAATATCAGTCTCCCGACTTTTAAAACGTAATAGGGCCCGATCTTAAACTGCGCTACGAAATGCTTTGTCATCGTATAGCTATGTTTGTCTTAGTGAATGAAGCTTAGCCTTCACAGGTTAAGGATTTCCTATTATTTCAGGTAAATCAGGTTTGTTTCGGATAACTTTATCAATCAAAAGCTAGAGCCAAGAAGTTTCTGCTGTTTCCGATTTAATTAGTGTAAATCAGTTTAATTCAGCTAGATGCCTCGCCGACCAGCGATAAACATCGGGATCGTCATGGCGAGGGCGAGCAGGGCAAAGCCCGCGTTGACCCCGTATACCCAGGTCATCGAGAACGCGATAGCCTCGCGTTCTGCGCCATGTGAAAGGCCGGCGGCGGCGGCGACCATGCCGGAGGCGGCGGCCCCAAATGAAATGCCAATATTGCGGATCGCCTGCACAGAGGCCCCCGCCATGTGTTTTTCGGTTTCTGGTACGATAGAGATGATGCGCTGGATGGTCGGGTTGTTGATGAAGCCGAGCCCAATCCCGGTCAGGGAAATCGCGACGGCGATGACAATCACAGGTCCGCTATCGACCGTGAGCCAGACCCCCACCGCGCCGGCCAGAATAAAACTCAATCCTGTCACCAGGCACCACGCCTCAAATCGGCGCGGCAGGATCGCAACGATCAAGGCGCTGGTCGTCCACATGATTGACTGGATCGCAAATAGATATCCGGCAACTAAAGGTGATACGCCGTGCAGGGCCTGTAAATAAAATGTCGAATAGGTGTTAACGATGGCGAGCACGATGCTCCCCAGAAACAGGATCCAGTATACCGCGCCAAGCTCGGTCGCCAGGGAGGTCACCCCACGCGGGAACATGTTGTGTTCAGAACGCGCATCGAGCCTGAAGGTGAGAATGGCGAAACAGATCGCAACAGCGACCAGCAGGATCTGCAGCCATAGCACCGCCGTTAGCGACGTCCCGCTTACCATAAAAACGGCCAGTGTTAGAAGGGCTAAACGCCGGTAGGGGAGTGCGGACAGCTTGCCATGTCCTTTGTCGCTCTCGACCCGCCGCCAGACCAGTAAGACGAAAACAGCGATGAGGGGCAGGAGGCCTAAAAATGCCCATTGCCACAGGCCGGGCTCTGCAAACAAGGCACCAAACCCTGGCCCCATAATGGTTGCTGTGCCCCAAATGGTAGACACCACGCCGAGGACACGCGACCGAAGGTGCGAGGGATAGGCTATGGCGATCAAGCCGTAACCCTGTGAGGCTAGGGCTCCGCCACCAATCCCTTGCACTAGCCGCCACCCAACGAAGCTCGGCATATCGGGGGCCAATGCCGCCCCGGTGAGACCTAATCCCAACATCAATCCGGCGCCCGCATAGGCCGGACGAAGTCCGAAGGCCTCACGAAGCCCGTGGGCGCTCGCCGCACCGACGATGGCGCCCACTGCAAAGAGTGAAAAGGCCCAGCTATAGAATTTAACGCCGCCGAGCTCAGTCAGCACGGTTGGCATAATGGTTGCCACCACGAACTGGTTGATCGCGAATAACCCCATCCCGAGGCCGAGAACCAATGTGTAGACGCCAAGGCGGCCGGTGAAAATGTCTGCCCAGCGCCCGGTCTCTTCGGCCGGGCTGGGCTGTGTGTCTGTCATGGTGCGGATGGTCGCGCATATTGTGCCTCCGGGTCAACGTGGCAGCGATCTGATTGCCCTCAAACTGTCGGAGATAATTTTTACCCAGGTGATCCTGCATTACCTCGCTGGTGCGGGGCGGCACCGCGAGGGATTAGCAGGCTTTGCCGATCCGCATATTAGTCAGGCGCTGGAAGCCATTCATCAGGATCCGGAGACACCGTGGAGCGTCTGGCGCGCCAAGCCGGGTTGTCCCGGACTACCTTTTCCAACCGGTTCAATGAGCTGACGACCTATACGCCGCTCAACTATCTGACCTCATGGCGTATGCAGCTTGCCCGGCAATTACTGGCCAACAGCGACTTATCCATCATTGATGTTGCGGCGCGCAATGGCTATCAATCTGAGGCTTCGTTTGGCCGGGTTTTTAAACGCCCGCCTGCAGGGTGCAGATGGCAGCGGATGCAGGCGGGCGCTACTTCCTGACGTCAATCGTCTCGAGGTTACGCTGCGCAGCTTCGGTCAATGGCCCTTTGACGGAGATTTCCAACACGCGGAGCCAGTCTTTGCGGGCAGCGGCAATCTCGCCCTGGGCTTTG
>CAJJCG010000075.1 GCA_905182615.1 Alphaproteobacteria bacterium UBA2964
AACGATTACGGCTCCTACCGTCATCATGCTCGCATATTCAAAAACTCGTCGATGACGCCGTAAAAACCACCACCACAACCAGTAAAGCCCGGCTACGTTCAATCATCTTCGCCAAATAGCGTTTCGCGCCTCCGCTTGCGCGATCTGATCGGGTGGGCTATGTCGTCCGGACTGTGAAACCCGACCGCAACAACTATCGATCCATTTAATGAGTTTCGAAGATCTGGCCATCGTACTGACCGCCATTGCCGTTGGGTCTTACTTTAAAGGCGCCGTTGGTATTGGCTTGCCGACCATCGCCGTGCCGACCCTTGCAGCCTTTATCGGCGCCGAGCACGCTATTGTCGTACTGACCATCCCTGTCGCTGCCAGTAACGTTTGGATTTGCTGGCGCTACCGGAAAATGACCAGCGATGTCCCGCATCTTAAAATCTCGCTCATTTGCGCAGGTGTTGGAACCGCTTCCGGGGCCTTTGTCTTGGCCTCCCTGACCGATGATGCGCTGCTCTGGCTGATAATTGTTTGGCTCGGCCTGTATTTGATTGTTCTCGCCTTCAAGCCCGATTTCCAGCTTAAGGGGGAGGCTGCCAGACGAGGGGCCCCGATCCTCGCCTTGGTCGGTGGCATGTGCCAAGGCGCTACAGGCATCGCCGGTCCTGTCATCGCAACCTGGATTCACTCTTACCGGCTGCACAGCAAAACTTATGTTTTCGCAGCGTCACTGATGTTCCTAGCAATCTCAGGAACGCATGTTTTTGCGGTTGGCGGACTCGGGCTATACACCGAAGAGCGCGTTTACCAAGGTCTGCTGGCGGTTATTCCAACGGTCCTGTTCACGCAGTTCGGAATGTGGACAACACCCTATATCAGCCCGATATGGTTTAATCGGTTAGTGATCGCTGTGGTTATCATAATGTGGATTAAACTTATCTTCCAAGCCATTACAACATAACCAGAAACTCTAATCCGCAGCCGGCGGCATTGGACAGGTCACACCTGTGCCACCAAGCCCACAATAGCCGCCAGGGTTCTTCGCGAGATATTGCTGATGATAGTCCTCAGCATAGAAAAACTCTGGTGCCTCGATAACCTGCGAGGTGATACCTGTAAGTCCGGCCGCGGCCAGCGCGTCGCCAAACTGTTCATAGGAAGCAATCACAGCGGTTCTCTGTGCGTCTGAATACGTGTAAATGCCAGAACGGTACTGCGTGCCGACGTCATTGCCCTGAC
Source organism: Alphaproteobacteria bacterium UBA2964 (assembly GCA_905182615.1). Classification (GTDB taxonomy): domain Bacteria; phylum Pseudomonadota; class Alphaproteobacteria; order MPNO01; family UBA2964; genus UBA2964. The sequence continues at coordinate 1,231 of CAJJCG010000075.1, forward strand.
GCATCCCCTGCGTTGGGTCATGGCCTTCCCAGAAAACCTTAAGCAATGCATCAAGACTGACCACAGATGAATCAAATACCACCAGGACAGCCTCGGTATGCCCGGTGCGGCCTGAACAGACTTCATCATAGGTTGGGTTGTTAGTATGGCCCGCGATATAGCCAACAGCAGTTGTATAAACACCCGGCATCTGCCAGAAAATCCGCTCCGCCCCCCAGAAGCAGCCAAGCGCGAAGACAATCTGCTCCATACCGTCCGGAAATGGCGGTTTCATCGGATTGCCATTAGAAAAATGTTTTTCCGATACGCGCAGCGCCGTATCACGGCCCGGCAGCGCCTCTTCAGCAGATGGAATCTCTAACTTGCGCGGTGAAAACCACATATTGTACCTTTCTGGCTAATCCGTTTTACCAAGATAGGTATTTTCAGGCCATCCCGCTAGACTCCAGTGACTGCTCTACGATAGTTTTATTCCTTAAAACAGCAGGAAAAAATTATGGCCGATAAAGGGTTTCGGAGTTTTCTGGACGATCTCGATGCCGCCGGCGAATTGAAAAAGGTCACCAAGCCGGTCGATTGCCGCCAATTATCAGCACTCGGCGAACAGGCCGATCAAGCCACAATATTTGAAAATATTGAAGGCTATCCCGATTGGCGCGTCGCAACAGCTCTCGTTTCGACGCGCAAACGTCTCGCCGTTGCCATGGGTTGTAAAGAAAACCGGATCGCCTTTGAATTCGAAGCAAAGTCGGCCAGGCCAATCGATCCCGTCACCGTCGAGAACGCACCGTGTCAGGAAGTGGTCATGGAAGGCGATGACGTCGATTTGACGTCCATTCCCATGCCGCTGATGCATCTGTTTGACGGCGGGCCCTATATTTCCGGGACATTCGCAATTTCCAATGACCCAGAGCACGGTACCAACGTCGGCTGTTACCGGCTGATGTATCGGACGCCCAAAGAAACCGGTATCGACTTGGTCTCGCCATCGGACATGCGGTTTTACTATCAGCGTGCTCTCGATAAGGGAGAGCCACTACCAATTGCAATTGCCGTCGGTGTCCATCCGTTGGATATGCTGGCTGCCTCTTATAAAGCGCCAATCGATACCAGCGAACTGGCTCTCGCGGGCGGATTGCGCGGCGAAGCGCTTGAAATGGTCAAATGTAAGACCGTCGACCTCGAAGTCCCGGCTGACGCCGAAATGATACTTGAGGGAGAACTTCTGCCAATTGGCTGGACCGCTGATGAAGGACCTTTCGGGGAATTCAGCCAGATTTCCGGCGATGTAAAATGGAACCCGATTTTCCGGATCAAATGCATCACCCACCGGAAAAATCCAATTTTCTATATGCTGCAGATGCCCTGGGAGAATGACTGGCTGGCCGCACCGGTCACCGAGGCCGCTGGATTGCAGGCCTTACGGATCGCCAGCGTGCAACCTGTCGATATCCGTGCGCCTGTCGGCAGTTGCGGTTATTGGTCACTAATCGCTTCGATCAAGAAACGTCCCGGCGAGGGCAAAAACGCCGTCGCCGCCCTGCTTTCCGTCGCCGAAGTTAAATTTGTTATAGTCACAGACGATGATATCGATATTTATAATCCGGATGAGTTGGACTGGGCTATCGCCTTCCGCGTGCAAGCCGATGAGGACGCCGTGATCCTCAAAGGCGCCCGTGCCAAGCATATTGACCCCAGTGTTAAATCATGGCTCCTCGGCAAAGGAGGACTGCCCACGACAGCCAAGCTAGGGATCGATGCAACAATCCCTGAAGGGGTGCCTAAAATTTTATACCGCCGGATCAAAAATTATGGCCGTGACCGTATCAAGCTGGAGGATTTCGAATGAGCCCGCTAGCAACAACGCTCAAGACGAGCCTCGAAACAGAAGCCAGGCAATTCCACGATGTGGTTGACGATCACATGGACGTGCCTTGGCAGGAATTCCTGCAGGCATGGGGCGAGCTGCGAGAGATCGATATCCTCAAGCGCGATGACCAAGGCGCCTACTACATTGAGAAAAGTTAAAGCACGCTCTTGTCAGTTAATTTAACGACACTATCGACGCATGTTGCGCACATACAAATCCATGATGGAGACATAAGAGTGGCCACCCCTGATAAGTCTGACAATCATCAAGCAATGAACTTCATCGACGGTGAATACCGCGCCGGAGGATCAAGCAAAACATTCAACAATATCAGCCCTATAAACGGCTCTCTTCTGTCGATAGTTCATGAGGCAAATGAAGTCGATGTCGATGATGCCGTTAAAGCCGCCAAGGCTGCGCTCAAGGGCCCATGGGGCATCATGCCGCTGGCAGAGCGGTTGAAGCTCGTGACAGCGATTGTAGGCGGCATTCAGGCGCGTTTTGATGACTTCCTCCAGGCCGAAGTTGCCGATACCGGCAAGCCAGTCAGCCTTGCCTCTCATCTCGATATACCCCGCGGCGCCGCAAATTTTGAAGTCTTCGCTGACATGATGAAGAACCATCATGACGAATGCTTCCGGATGCCAACACCAGACGGCACCGGCGCCTTAAACTATACGGTGACCAAGCCTAAAGGCGTTATCGGTATCATCTGCCCGTGGAACCTGCCTTTGCTCCTGATGACATGGAAAGCTGGTCCCGCCCTCGCCTGTGGCAATACTGTCGTCGTTAAACCGTCAGAAGAAACTCCCTCTACAGCCGCATTGCTCGGCGAGGTCATGAATGATGTTGGCGTCCCACCAGGCGTTTATAACGTCGTACAAGGCATGGGACCGGACTCTGCTGGCGAATTTCTGACTAAACATCCCGATGTTGATGCCATTACCTTTACCGGTGAAACCCGCACCGGCGAAGCAATCCTGCAGAATGCTGCCGTCGGTGTGCGCGATGTCTCTTTTGAACTAGGCGGCAAGAACCCCGCGATCGTTTTTGCCGATTGTGATCTGGATAAAGCCATCGAAGGCACCATGCGCTCGGTTTTCGCCAATTGTGGTCAGGTTTGCCTCGGCACCGAGCGCGTCTATGTCGAACGGCCGGTCTTTGACGAATTCGTCAGCCGCCTTAAAGAAGGTGCTGAAGGCCTTGTTTGCGGAGCGCCCGAAGACAATGCGACCTCCCTCGGCCCGTTGATCAGCAAGGAACATCAGGAAAAAGTTCTCGGCTACTACAACAAGGCCGCAGAAGAAGGCGCAACGGTCGTTACTGGTGGTGGCGTGCCAGAAATGAACGGCATGAGCGATGGTGCCTGGATCGAACCAACTATTTGGACCGGATTGCCGGAAAACTCAGCTGTCGTTCAGGAAGAAATCTTCGGCCCCTGCTGCCATATCACTCCGTTCGAAACAGAAGAAGAAGCCGTCGCAATGGCAAATGATACGCCATATGGCCTCGCCTGCTCTATCTGGACTGAAGACCTTACCCGAGCCCATCGTGTAGGACCTCAGATGGAGGTCGGAATCTGCTGGGTCAATAGCTGGTTCCTGCGCGACCTACGAACACCTTTTGGTGGCTCTAAACAGTCAGGTATCGGACGCGAAGGCGGTACCTACTCGATGGAATTTTATACCGAAATGAGCAACATCTGCGTGAAGCTCTAAAACGTACTGGGTTAGATACGCCAGCCGCGCGACCTGTTAAATAAATCGGTGACCCAGTATGCTTGGGCACCGAT
>CAJJCG010000076.1 GCA_905182615.1 Alphaproteobacteria bacterium UBA2964
CCAAAAAGCTCGACGCCAGTTTTGGGTACCGTCAATCAGCCATATCAGACAGGGGAAGGAAATAAGCAGCACCGGCAGAGCGTGAATGGGGGGCAAAGCCGCAGCGGCGATTATGCCGGCACCTACGGCGACAGCTCTACGGGTCCAGCCGTCCAATCTGCTAACATTTTGAGCCCAGCGAGAAATCAAACTTGCCGCGCCCAAAGACCGGTCAGGAATAGAGGCCGTCATTTACCTTTATCATTTGCCAAGATCGGCTGACAGACCCGCAAGCGCCGAATCCGCCTTGGGTCCGCGTCCAGGACCTCGAACTCAATTCCCGATCCATGACGCACAACCTCTCCACGCGCCGGGACCCTACCGGCCAGAAAGAAAACTAAGCCGCCCAGCGTATCAATATCTTCCTCGCGTTCCTGTTCCGTTAGGATTTCGCCCAAACGATCTTCAAAATCCTTGATCGGCACACGAGCGTCCGCAACCAAGGTTCCGTCGTCTCCCTGTATTATTCGGGGCGTGTCATCATCGTCATGTTCGTCTTCGATCTCGCCAACGATCTCCTCGACCAGATCTTCAATCGTGACCATACCATCAATGCCCCCAAACTCATCAACGACAAGCGCCAGATGAACCCGGCTAACCCGCATCTGCAACAAAAGCTCGAGGATTGGCATTGACGGAGCAACAAAAAGAACCGGTCGCACAATCTCGTTTAACGCAATTTTTTGTTCTCCAGTCCAACAGGCGAGCACATCCTTGATGTGGACCATGCCCGCGATGTCGTCGAGCGTTCCACGATAGACGGGAATACGGGAATGCGCTTCTTCACTCATTATTCTGACAAGTTCAGAAAGCGAGATATCAATATCGACAGCGACGATGTCAGCGCGTGGCACCATGATGTCATATACCGTCAGGCCATGAAGGTTGAGGATATTTCGGAGCAGCGTAAGCTCATCACTGGAGGCCGGAAGCTCGCTGGTCTCTTCCTGTTCGATCAGCTCTTCGATTGTTCCACGTAGATCGCCGCCATTGCGCAAACCAAACAACCGCCGGAACCACTCACCAATCCCGCCTGCAGACGTTTCTGTTGCAACAGAAGGGTTTCGGGTATGTGAATTGTCAGCGTGTGTTTTCATAAAGTAAGCGACTGGCCCTAAATTCAATGTGAAAGATATGGATCATCAATGCCCAACGCGGCGAGCGCAACGGTTTCGAACGCCTCCATCTCGGCCGCTTCGTGATCAGAAATATGGTCATATCCCAAAAGATGCAGCGTTCCATGGACAACCATATGCGTCATATGATGACCAACTGTTTTATCCTCACCCAGAGCCTCTCGTCGCACGACACCAGACGCGATAACAATGTCACCAAGAAGCCTCATCCCATCACCGGTTTGATCAAGCTCTTCGCAGGGAAAGGCAAGAACATTGGTCGGTTTATCTTGCTGCCGCCACGCCTTGTTCAGCGACTGGATAAATTCATCATCAGCCAGAACGACACTAACCTCCGCCCCATCCGATAAAGCACCCGCTGCATCGAAAGCCGCGACCGCCGCCGAACAACACAGTCCCTGGGCGTCAGGCACAAGATCACCCCATGCCAAACAGCGCGAGTCGACAACAACCGATAACGGGTTGGACAACGGCACGCTCATTTTACTATTTCTCGACATTTTCTCGGGACAAGCGCGCTTTATCATCACTGTCATAAGCATTGACAATCTGCGTCACTAAACGGTGGCGCACAATATCAGCACTGCTAAACCGGACGACACTCACCCCTTCAATATAGTTCAGCGTATCAACGGCATGCGTTAACCCTGAGACCGTTCCTGAAGGCAAATCAACCTGACTTGGATCACCGGTAATTGCCATGCGCGACCCCTCACCAATGCGAGTCAGAAACATCTTCATCTGAGTCTTTGTCGCGTTCTGCGCCTCGTCCAAAATGACGTAAGCATGTGACAGTGTCCGACCCCGCATAAAGGCCAATGGGGCTACTTCAATCTCCCCCGAATTCATCCTGTTAACCACCTGATCGGCCGGTAACATATCATGGAGAGCGTCATAGAGCGGCGCCAGGTAAGGGTCAATTTTCTCCCGCAGATCTCCCGGTAAAAAACCAAGGCGCTCTCCGGCCTCTACGGCCGGACGGGACAATATGATGCGATCAACTTCACCTGAAATTAGCATCGAGGCCGCTGTCGCGACGGCAAGGTAGGTTTTGCCAGTACCCGCGGGCCCGATACCGAAGACCATCTGATCCCGCGCAAGAGCCTGCATATAATCAAGCTGTCCAGCTGACCGTGCAGTGAGCATCCCCTTCGACGTTTTGATGGAAATCTCTGAACCCACTTTTGAACTCCTGCCACCGTTAATTCTGGCATCTCCTGCCAATCGAATGGCAGCATCAACCTCCGCCGGATTGACCGGTAGTTTTTTCTCAAGTCTGCGATAAAGAGCATTTAACGCTTTAGCACCCAAGGTCACGCCTGACTCCGGCCCTACCAGGGAAACTCTGTTTCCGCGCGACGAAATACGAATTCCAAAACTTTCTTCGATTCTTGCGAGATGCCGATCATGCTCGCCAAATAACAACGGCAATAACCGGTTATCTGTAAAGCGCAGGACCACTGGATTCTCAGAAGAAGATTCCGAAGGTTTGCGGTGCTCGCCCAAGGTAATATCAGAACTCAAGCGCGTGCGGGCTCCCTTTGTGTCGTCTCTGCCGTCGTCCCATCATCGAGAGTTCCCGCGAGAGAATTGGCAAAGGCCCCTGTAATACGAACGGGCATAGTTTGCCCGAAATATTGATCAGCCTCTTCCGCATCACGACAGGTAACGTGCACCGACTGCATGTATGGGCTGCGGCCAGCAATTTGGTTGGCCAGCTTGCCACGTCTTTCAAAAAGAACGGGCACAGAAACACCAACCGCACCCTCGTTGAAGGCAAGTTGCTGCTCATTAAGCAACCCCTGCAACGCCGCCAAACGGTCCGACATCACCTGTTCGGGAACCTGGTCATCCATATCTGATGCCGGGGTTCCAGGTCGCTTGCTGTATTTGAATGAATAGGCCTGCGCATATTCAACCGTCTTGATCAACGCCATCGTCGCCTCAAAGTCGGCGTCGGTCTCGCCGGGGTGGCCAACGATGAAATCCGATGACAGCGCAATATCAGGACGCGCCAACCGTAATGCATCAATAATCTTCAGATACTCTGCTGCGCCATGCTTCCGATTCATGCGCGCAAGGATGGCATCTGATCCCGACTGAATAGGGAGATGTAGATAAGGCATGAGCTCCGGAACTTCTCCATGAACCGCAATCAAATCCTGATTCATATCGCGAGGATGCGACGTCGTATAGCGAAGACGCTCAAGCCCGTCGATATCGGCGAGCTTCCGAATAAGTCCGGCAAGGCCATCATCATCACCGTGATACGCATTTACGTTTTGCCCAAGCAACGTAATTTCAGCAGCACCAGCCGCCACCAATTGACGGGCTTCTTTAAGAACGGCCTCAACCGGGCGGGAGAATTCTGCGCCGCGCGTATACGGAACAACACAAAAGGCGCAAAACTTATCGCAACCTTCCTGAATGGTTAGAAAAACGGAGGGCCCTTGGGTCTCTGCCGCCGGGAGAAAATCAAACTTTGATTCAGCCGGAAAATCTGTATCAATCACGCGAGATCGGCTTCCCGCTTTTTGGGTCGGATTCGCTTCTGCGATGAGTTTAGGGAGCCGATGATAACTCTGCGGGCCAACGACGATGTCGACATAAGGCGCCCGCCGCATTATTTCGTCACCTTCTGCTTGGGCAACGCAGCCGGCAACGGCGATCATCGTGCCATCCGCCTTAGCGTCCCGTATTCGCCCGAGCTCGGAATAAACTTTTTCCGCCGCCTTCTCACGAATATGGCACGTGTTCAGGATGACCAGATCAGCGTCATCTACTGCATCGGTCGAGACATAGCCTTCGGGTGCCAGAACATCTGCCATACGACCAGAGTCGTAGACATTCATCTGACAGCCGTAGCTTTTAATAAAAACCTTTTTCGCCAAGGAGCAATCCGAAAATGCGCGCCGCACCCAAATACACAATCTCTACAAGCGGGAGACATACTATCGCGACGTTAATCGAACAGTATCATCGTCCGGCCAGTAGTCAAGAAAAGGCCGGGCATCACTGAAGCAGTATATCTGACTTGTTGGCTACTACAGTAGCGGGTGTTTAGCATGATTGGAGCGGCTGGCCCCCGCAGAAACAATCCGGTGGCAATGTTCCGCCATCCCCTTCCGGGATTTAAACTCATGGCTTGAGGCAGGTTCGTGAAATGTTACGTCAATTGTCACAGAACCAAGTCCAACGAGGGTAAACAAGTGGGGCACCATGGTCATTTCGCCATACCACGCGAAATGCGGCAAAAGACAACGACCAAGCGGAATGCCGTCTAGATGAGTATATGAAATTGAGACCGGTTGCAGCGCTAGGGTATCTAATTTTCCACGGTGCTCGGCAACCGAAAAAAGGGCGCTCTTAAATGGCAAAACATGCAGACCGTCAGCGCTCGTTCCTTCGGGGAACAGGATCAGGTTATCGCCATCAGAAAGTCGTTCCGATATTTCGTCACGCTGTTCGGCAGCGCGTAAACTGCGCCGCTGCACAAAGACCGTTCGATCCAGTTTCGCAAGCAGTCCGAAAAGCGGCCATTTTGACACTTCCGCCTTGGCAATAAATGAAGCGTCGAGCAGCGATCCCAAAATTGTAATATCCATATAGCTAACATGATTCGAAACGAACAACGTCGGACGGGACGCTGACGGACTCCCATGTATCCGGATACGAAAGCCAAATATTTTTGCGCAAAGCCTGTGATAAAGAATCGGTGTGAGTTTTGACGCCCGCGTTCGCGTGAGAACAGCAAGAGCCTGAATTGGCAACAAAGCTACCGTCAATGTTAGATAGGCAGACAGCCGGATTATCGCCCGGATTGGCGAACCCAGCTTGTTATCGATCGGACGACCAGTGTGCAGAGCGTTCATAATGGCGGAAGTATTTTTCTGTTATAAGTTTGGTTTTTACAATGATCGATACATCGGTTGTATTGAATTGCAGATCGACGACAGCACCATCGCCAACGAACCCTCCTAAACGCAAGTATCCTCGAATCAACGGCGGCAAAGCCTTCCAGGCCGTTCGAAGATCAATGTTGTTTTTAGGTAGGCCGTTTAAATTGATATAGCGTTCTTCCACCGCTCTCGGGCGTATCTCCTTCGGAGCCAGGTGGTGGTGATATAGATAGGAAAGAGGCAATCGCATTTCGTCGGGCTCAGTTCCTGGTAAACTAGCACAGCCAAATAACACCTCGATCTGATAATGGTGAACGTAAGCGGCGATTGCCTGCCATAGTAGCTGCATCGTCGGTCGGTTCCGATGATCAGAATCTACGCATGACCGTCCAAGTTCCATAATCTCACCCTGGACTTCCAGAAGGGGGCCTAAATCAAACTCATTGGCGGAGTAAAAACCCTGGCTCTGAGCCGCGACGCTGCTCCGTAAAATCCGATAGGTGCCAACAACGCTACAGTGCAGATCCGTACGATCTTTACAGATAACGAGCAAATGGTCACAAATTCCATCGAAGACATCAAAATCAGATCGCAGAATTTTCATCTCCGCCGTGGGAATTGCGTCCATTTCCTCGTAAAATACACGGTAACGAAGAGACTGTGCGGCGGAAATTTCTTCGGGCGACTCCGCTAAACGAACCGTCAGGTTTCCAGCCTCAACAGGAATAATCGTATCTGTTTCTGATGACAGAGTGTCCATGACAATCACCCAGCCCACACATACCTTGCACGACACAGGGGTGTTCTGTGCAAAAAATACAAGTTAGCGATAAAAAACTGGAACAGATTGCCGCGAGGCCTAGCCCTCGTTGTCAGACTCTGACGCCCCATCTCCCGTTCCGAAAGGAACGCCGTAAAGTTCCAACCTTTCACCGACAAGCTGATATCCCAGTTCACGCGCAATACGCCTTTTAATATTCTCAAGTTCCTCATTCTCGAACTCCAGAACGCGACCAGTTTTCATATCAATTAGATGATGGTGATGTGAACCTTCTGCTGCAACTTCATAACGAGCGCGACCATCACCAAATTCATGACGGTCAATAATATTCGCGATATCAAATAATCTTAGTGTCCGATAAACAGTCGCTATACTGATTTTAGGATCTATCTCCGACGCACGGCGGAAAACGCCTTCGACATCCGGGTGATCCGTAGCATCCGACAGCACGCGCGCGATAACACGGCGCTGATCCGTCATCTTCATACCTTTTTCGATGCAGGCTCTTTCGATGCTCGACGCGGAGGCATTCATATCGGGCGCGGTATTTTCCTTTGCCATAGGACTACTATAGCGAATGCGGCCCAAAAAGGGACCGCGAACTCAAAATTTATTTTCTCAAACAAAAACCATTGGCCATATACCGCCGCAACCTTATGTTACACACCCACACTGTTTGCGCGGGCACTGTATGCACAAAACTTCAAATGACTGTAAACACCGAATATTTTCTTGATATCACCGCCGAGGTCTGCCCAATGACCTTTGTCAAAACGCGCCTGCTTATCGAAAAAATGGCCGCGGGCGAAACGGCAGAAATTCACCTCGTCGGCGAAGAGCCTCTCGAAAACGTACCCGCGTCAGTTCAAGAACTCGGGCATATAGTTCTGTCCCTCGAACCAGTCGACAATTCAGGCGACGCAGATTCAAACATTGTCCACCGCCTTAAAATCAAGAAGTCATAACAACGAGGCTCGCCCGGACAATAACAATATTAGAGGCCGATTACGCTAAATCCGGAAGAGCACACCGCATTGTAAGAGCATTGGTTTTGCTGCCGTCTGCATTTTCATAATAGTTAAGGCGGTAGCCAACCTTCGCCAAACCTTGGGCGCCATACATATGGAGCGCTGCCTTATTGTCTTCCGCAACCTCGAGAAAAAACCATCGTGCCTGCTCAGAAATCGCACGGGCCATCGCCGCCGTGAGGAGCTGCGTGCCCGCTCCATTCGCGCGATATTCCGAAGCAACGCCCAGAGACAGCAATTCACATTCATCTGCCACAACACGTGCCAAAGCAAATCCGACGATTGAGCTATAATTTTGTCGGCGCGCCACCAAGCCAAATGTCCCCGGCATATCCAGCACCTGGCTGATCATCGATGGACCCCAGGCATCGAAAAAACACGTCGCGTGAATCTTGGCGACAATTTCTATATCCGCCATTCTAAGCGTTTCTACGTTACCGCGAGAGGTCATGGTCGCAGCCTGCCTGCAGCTTCAGGAATCTTTGCAGCGGGTGGATGAATATATAAGGGCTCGGCCAGAACCGGATGCTTAATTCGAGTCGCCGCGATTTTGGCAATATCTCCCGCATCCGGGCGCTCAATGTCGAGAAGACAAGTTATATTTTCTCGGTGCACTTCCGATAATTCGGCAATAACTCTGTCTGCCGCATCGCCACAAAGACAAGTGTTCTCCGTCAAAAGGTCAATTGCCGCCGAAGGCAATTGCGCCAGAGGCTCACCCTGAGCAACACCTTGGCTGTCAAATTTTTGAACATAAATATCGGCCCGCTTCGTTTCGAGCGCGACGAGAATGGCATCGCTTGAAATTGTTGACGGCAGATCAACGGCAGCGGCCGCAACAGCTTCAAGCGTGGTAACGCCATGAACCGGTATATCAAGAGCGAGCCCAAAACCTCGAGCCGCGGCCAACCCGGCACGTAACCCGGTGAATGAGCCCGGCCCAATTGATACGGCAATCAATCCCAACTGGGCAAATTCCAGGCCGGACTCCGTTACAACCGACTGAATCATGGGAACCAACTCTTCAACATGCCCGCGTGACATGATTTTTTGTTGTCCGCGAATGATGGTCTGATCCCAAACCGCCACTGAGCAGGCCCCAAGTGCCGAATCTATCGCGAGTACCTTCATCTTCCGATTCGTGCCGTTTGCAAGAAGAATGGGGCAATCTTATTTCTTGAAAAGAAAACTTGCCAATGAACTTGATTGAAATTGCGGCGCCTGACTTTGACGTTGATATAACGCTGGCCTACGCCACACCGGAAAACTTTACCGGCGAGCCAATATACCAGAACGCAATTTGCTATTTGCACACAGAAGCTGCCGAGGCATTGACGCGGGCGATTGAGACTGCAGATAATCTTGGCTATCGGATGCGGATATTTGATGCATTCAGGCCCTCCGAAGCGCAGTGGGTTCTGTGGAACCATACGCCTGACCCCGACTTTCTCGCTGACCCCAGGCGAGGCTCGCCGCATTCCAGGGGCGTAGCCGTCGATCTTAATCTGACAACAGTGGATGGCCAGCCTCTCGACATGGGAACCGGGTTTGATGCCTTCACGCCAAAATCGCATCATGGCAATACTGAAATCTCGAAAACTGCGCAACAAAACCGACTGATCCTTCTCGGAATAATGACTCAAGCGGGATGGGATTTTTATCGCAATGAGTGGTGGCATTACCAGCTTTTCGATTCACGCAGTTACTCATTGGTCAGCGATACGGAAATACCGAAACAAATGATGCCGCCAGGACAATAAGGGCGGAGTAGCACAAGACTATCGAATCCTGCACAAAAACCTGCCATATAAGTGTTGTAAAAAGTGTTGGCATTACGATTCGGGTTGGTTGATTACGATGTTTACTTCCGCAGTTCGCGGTAAGCGCTCTTTAGTATGGATATTCTTTGCCTTTTTTGCCGCGCTCGCGCCAGCGGGGTCTTTTGCTGCGGATTCCGCTGTGATCGTCATGTATCACCGGTTTGGCGAAAGTAGATATCCATCGACAAATACGACGGTCGGACAGTTCGCAGCCCACCTTCAGGAACTGAAAGACGGCAACTATGTCGTAAAACCGGTACCGGAAATTTTAGCAGCCATCCGGTCTGGCACAGAGCTTCCCGACAAGACAGTTGGCATTACCATCGATGATGCATTCTTGTCAGTGTACAAAATTGGCTGGCCTATGCTCCGCAAAGCCGGGCTTCCGTTTACGCTCTTTGTCGCAACCGACCCTCTTGATCGCAAAACATCAGGCTATATGTCATGGGACCAACTGCGAGAGCTCCATAAGGCCGGCGTCACAATAAGCAGCCAGACCGCGACACATCTGCATATGCCGCATGCAACAGACAAACAGAATAGGGTCAATTTAGAAGCCTCTAACGCTCGTTTTAAGGCGGAGCTGGGTTTCATACCGAAGATCATTGCGTATCCCTATGGGGAATACAGTCTTGCGGTTGGCGAGGTCTCGAGGGCCGCGGGGTTCGAGGTTGGCTTTGGTCAGCACTCAGGCGTAATTTATAAAGGCTCAGATTTTTTGTATTTGCCGCGCTTCACCTTCAATGAAGCGTTTGGCGATATAAAAAGGTTCCGCCTCGCCGTTCGTGCCTTACCCTTCAAGGTTAGTGATCTAACACCAGAAGACCCATATCTGAAGAATAAGCAAAACCCACCGCCGTTTGGCTTTACCGTTGACGGGGGGGCTGTAAAACGACTCTCTCGAATAGCCTGCTATGCCTCGCGACAGGGGAAGGTGAACGTTGAAAGATTAGGCGAGCATCGCATTGAAGTTCGCGCGCCGAAGGCTTTTCCGCCAGGGCGCACACGCATAAACTGCACCTTGCTCGAAAAGAACGGGCGCTGGCGGTGGCTGGGAATGCAGTACTTAGTTCCAAAACCGCAACGCGACTAGGCGTCGGGATCGTTTGGTTTTTTCGTCAGGGTCTCGAGCCTATCGTCCATTTTATCCAAAAGCTTCGTATCATCAAATGCGGTAAACTGATTGATCCGAATGAGCTCTTGAAGCGCCGCAATATAGTCTTCGCCGCGTTCCGAGTAACGGATCAGGGTCGGGACCAATTTCATGCCATCAATGGTTTGGTCCGCCGATTTACGCATTGCCGCCCGGTGTTCGCGGAATTCCCTATAATACGGATGCGCATTGAGGTTGCGGGCATAGGCTTTTACGCCATCGAGAAGACGATCGAAAGCGCGCACCTTGAATTTTTTACCCTCTTCGCGCTTCTCCGGTACCAAGCCGGTAGCGCTGCGCCAAGTCCGCTGACCGAACAAAGCGTTCCCCTCGCGAGCAAATCGCGAAGTACCCCAGCCACTCTCTTCAGCAGATTGTGCCAATGCCAATGACGGAGGGATAATATCAACATGCTTCAACATCTGATCGATATCAGATTTTTTTAGACCATATTCAGCCGCCACCCTTTCCAAGAACTCCTGATCTTCAATTGTGATCAATTTTCCAGAATTTTGTTTGTGCTGAAGCGCTTCGACCTGCGCTCGAGTCTGCAGGATCAACTCATTGACGTAGAGGACCAATGGCAAAGTCATCATCACGAAGACATTCTTACGTTCTGCAGGCTCACGGAGATTGGGCCAATCCTTGGGAATAGCCGCAAGAAATAGCCGTGGTACTTGACCGTGCGAACGCACTGAGTCTAACCGGTAGCCAATTTTGTCGAATATTTTTTTAAGTTTTTCGGTTGGCGCTATTGGTAAGACGTCGATTGGCTTTGCTGCTGACCGTTTCGTTGTACGACTTGGATTCTGCCGATCTGACTCCATCAAAGGCCGTATATAAGCCTGCTCAGAAACGGGGTTTTGTTTTGCGGTTTTTTGGGGTGTCGCGGGCGGCTGAGACAATACCAACGCATAAAGGGTTACAACGCTAAGCCCGGTAAATACCAACGCCGCGCGTTCAAAACTCAGAGTGTGCCAGACACTCGACCATACTGCTTTAAACATAAATTCATCCCTCGGGCTAAACCGGTTCCCCCAATCGGGTGTCAGAAAATTATTTTATTCAAACTAAACCGAGGTGTTGACCCAAAGCTTTGTTAATAGATCAAGCTATCCATCTGCGGCAATAAATCGTTTAAGAAAGTGTGAAGATCAAGCCCCATTTGAGCTACCAACTCCGCAAATCCTGCAAAGTATTGATATCCACAGCAAGAAGCGGGTCGTTCCGGATGCGGAATTATATAAATTTACGGGTAGTTAGAGTCGGAGAAGTCCAAAAACCAAAATTTTATAGTTAACAGATAAACCGCCGCATTAGCTGAGGGCGTCGACTTGCTCCAGACTTAAATTGCCCGGCACCACCGTAATCGGAATGGGAAATTGTCCCGAAAACTTGCCAACGAGGGACGCCACCAGCGGGCCGGGCCCCTTCTTGCTGGTCCCCGCACCGAGCACGAGAATTCGAATATTGGGTTCTTCCTGGATAAGTTTTTCCAGCTCATCAACCGGTTTGCCTTCCCGCAAATAAAGGACAGGCATCGTGCCAGTAATATCATTTGCGTCCGACGCGAGCTCATTCAGAATTCTTTCTGCTTCTTCCCGGCGTTCTTCACGCATCTTTTCGCCCACCGCCATCCAATGCTGGAAATCTGCTGGCTCCATCACATAAAACAAGGCAACACGACCGCCCGTATTTTTAGCGCGCCGGCAAGCAAATCGAAGGGCAATTCGCATCTCCTCAGTTGCATCGACAACAACCAGAAAAAGGCGTTGGTCGGCTTCTGTCGGCGTTTCAGGTACAGACGATACAGCCTCCGTAGGACCGTCAGTTTCTTCCGTTTGATTGTCGGAATCAGACATCCGTCTACGCCTTTCTGAATACCACGCCGCCCAGCCAACCTGCGAACAGGGCAATGAGGATTGCCACTATACCGTATATTGCTGAGTGATCATGAGCATAATTATAGATTGCCGCTTCGACACCGGCCTTCTGAACAGAGAGTTTTGTGCGGCTAACGGATACGGCTTTGCCGTCGCTAAAATGATAAATTTCTGCCGTATACGAGCCCGTTGGCACGTTCGATGGAAACTTCAAATCTGCCCGAAATAGCTTTTCCGACCGAATTAACACTTTACCCGGCTTCCCACTATAAAGTGCCTTACGTTTCTTAAGGTCGATGAGGCCTTTTCTAAAAGTTGACGCCAGAGCCTTATTCGCAGGGCCCACAGGCTGTAGGTGCAGTCTTTCTGACCCGATCTGCAACCGTCGAAGAGTCTCTTCAGAAGCGATCTGATCAAGCGGGCGGGAGCTGGCAACAAAATTATATCCTGGCACCGCTTCAAATGTGACCGCTACGCGATTAATCCAAATTCCGGCGACGCGCTCTTTACGACGAACAACTTCAGGCCGTAGCGGGCCCCGCACGACAACGACCACATCACCCTTTCGGTCAATCGCGCCAAACAGCAGCAGATTAGTTCCAGTGAAATTAGTCGTGATCTCGATCTGGTTACTCGACAAATCAACGACGAGTGACGACGCCAATGCTGGTGTGGGAACAAATGCCAACAGCAGACCAAGAGACAGGAGGCGCTTGACTATTTTCATCAATGCCCCCCCGTGACTGCAAACGAGAATAGATGAGCAGGCGTTACGATAAGATCGAAGCCAACCTTACAGCCAACGGCAAGAACCAGAATACCAAGCAGTGCCCGCAGCTGTTCTGATTTGAGTTTTGATCCAAACGCCGTACCGAACTGCGCCCCGATGACGCTGCTAATGACCAGCACCAACGCGAGCAGAACATCAACCGTCTGGTTATTCACCGACTGCAGGAACGTTACATTGGCTGTCACAAAGATGATCTGGAACAGCGACGTTCCAACAACAACCGATGTAGGCATGCCAAGCAGATAGATCATCGCCGGAACCATGATGAACCCGCCACCGACGCCCATTATCGCGGACAGAATGCCAACGAAAACACCGATTGAAAGCGGCAATAGCGCACTGATATAGAGCTTCGATCTGCGAAACCGCATTTTAAACGGCAAGCCGTGCAACCAGGTGTGCTGATGAAGTTTTTTCGTCGACACGGGTTTCGAGGAACGGCTACGTAGCCAGGATCTCGCGCCCTCTGCGACCATTAACCCGCCAACGATACCAAGAAAGGTGACAAAACAAAGCGAGATAACGATGTCGATGTAGCCTAGCGCCCTAAGTTTGGTAAAAATCCAGACGCCAAATGTAGATCCAAAAAATCCGCCGATGAGCAAAATAAAGCCCATCTTGAAATCCACATTACCGCGCCGCCAATGCGCCAAAGCGCCCGAAACTGACGCTGCGACCACCTGATTGGCTTCTGTGCCGACCGCCACCGCCGGCGGCACACCGATAAAGATTAGAAGGGGGGTCATCAAAAACCCACCCCCGACACCAAACATGCCTGAGAGAATGCCTACACCACCGCCCAGTGCCAGAAGCAGCAGGACGTTGATCGACATTTCAGCGATGGGGAAATACAGGTCCATCGGCGGCCAAACACACTTTAATTAGGAACCAGGCGATGGTTCTCGTCATTAGGGGCTTTTTTTGCGCCTTGCTATTGAAAACTGCAAGGAAAATCGGGGATTTACCCCAGAAACGTCACCTATTTGACGCACACCGCGCTTCTTATGCTCTAATTCTGCAAAAAACCGACAATTTCATAGACTTCGTCTCGAATTGGCTGGGCGATTGCCCGGGCTCGCTCCGCACCGCCAGACAACACACCGTCGATGTAGTCAGGGTCAGCCGTAAGACGCTGCATCTCAGCCCCAATCGGTCCGAGCTTCTCTACCGCCAAATCAACGAGCGCTTTTTTAAATTCCGAGAACTGCTGACCACCAAACTCTTGTTGAATTTGCGAAACGGGCTGATCCGCCAGCGCCCCATAAATCTCTATCAGATTAAAGGCTTCCGGCCGTGATGCCCGATCACCGCTTTCGGGCGACCCGTCTGGCACCGGCCCCGGATCAGTACGTGCCTTGCGAATCTTGAGGGCAATCGTATCAGCATCGTCATTCAGGTTAAGCCGCGAGTAGTCGGAGGCCTCCGACTTGCTCATCTTGTTGCTGCCATCACGGAGGCTCATAACGCGCGCCGCAGACTCTTGAATTAACGGTTCAACAATCGGAAAAATTTCCGTACCAAAATCATTATTAAACTTCTGGGCAATATCCCGCGCCAGCTCCAGATGCTGTTTTTGATCTTCACCAACCGGAACGTGCGTCGCCTTATAGGTCAAAATATCTGCCGCCATTAAATTGGGATAGACATACAAACCAACACTGGCATTCTCGCGATGCTTACCGGCTTTTTCCTTAAATTGGGTCATCCGGTTAAGCCAGCCCATGCGGGCGACGCAATTAAAGATCCAGGCGATCTCAGCATGCTGTGGTACACGGCTTTGATTGAAAACGATGTGGGCTTGTGGATCAATGCCGGACGCCAGAAAAGCAGCTGTCACTTCACGCGTATTATTTTTTAGTTCTTCCGGATCCTGCCAAACCGTAATCGCATGCATATCGACCACACAATAAAGGCATTCATTGCCGTCTTGTAGCCGGGCAAAGTTTCGAATTGCACCGAGATAATTTCCCAGATGCAAATTGCCGGTTGGTTGAACCCCTGAAAACACGCGCGCCATAGACTTCCCTTTCTACTGGCCCTTCTATCGGGGCCGCGTTATCCCGCCAATAAAGAGCGGGGTCAAGCAGATGACGCGGTATCATCGGCTTTCTTGCGGGCCAGCAATGATTTTATATCGCCGAGGGCGGCGGCACGAAATAAAAGCGCCAGTGCGAAATATAACGCCATACCACCAAGAACGAGAACAGCCAGCACAGCGATCCGCCCCGTCTGACCATCGGCGTAAACGCTCTCTAGCAGTGAAAGCGCCCCCCATAGAATCGTCGCCATCCCGAGGGCAGCAATCAATATTCGCGTTATTCTCTGGCGCAGCCTGACATCAGTCTGAAATTGTCCACGGCGGTGCAGAAAATACGCGAGCAAAAGCGCATTGATCCAGGCAGATATTGCCGTCGCCAAAGCGATCCCGACATGGGCTAAAAACTGAATGAGCGTCAAATTAAGAACGACATTGATCGTCACGCAGACAATGGCAATCTTAACCGGCGTCGCCGTGTCCTGCCGTGCAAAGAAACCGGGCGCCAAGACCTTCACCAGAACGTAGGCGGGCAACCCAATCGCATAAGCCATCAAGGCCTGCGCTGTCGCCAAAGACGTCGCGGCGGTAAAGGCGCCTCGTTCAAACAGGACGCTGACGATCGGATGCGCAATGACTAGCAAGGCAGCCGTGCCGGGAATTGTGAACAGCAGCGCGATCTCAATCGCCCGGTTCATGCTGTTGTTTGCTTCGCTATCCTGACCCGATCGAAGCTGGCGCGACAAGAGCGGCAACAGCGCCGTCCCGATGGCAACTCCGACGACACCAAGCGGCAGCTGATTGACTCGGTCTGCATAATAAAGAAACGAAATTGCGCCAGTGGGCAAAAGCGATGCGATAACGATATCCACCAGTAAATTTATTTGCACGACACCGGCACCAATCGCCCCCGGCAACATCAGGCGCAGCAAACGCCTTACCGGCGGGGATAGTTTCGGTCGCGGAAGCCGTAACGAGATGCCTGCCTGTCGACAGGCATAGACCAGCCACAAGAACTGCGCGACACCCGCCACTGAGACACCCCAAGCGAGAGAATGTCCAGCGCTTGGCAGGTGGGGCGTCGCCAATAACATCGCCCCGATGAGAACAATGTTTAAGATCACTGGCGTCGCCGCCGCCGCCGCGAAACGCCCTAAGGAATTCAGAACACCACCGAGCAACGATACAAGCGAGATAAACAAAAGATATGGAAAGGTGATCCGGGTCAGCTCAATCGCGAGGGAGAATTTTTCAGAATCATCTACAAACCCCGGCGCAAATACATACATCAGCCAAGGCATCGCAATCTGCAAGCCCGTTACAAAAACCAGCAAGAACACGACCATCACCGATAGAACGGCTGTGGCGAACTGCGCCGCCGATGACTTCCCATCATCAGTTAATTTTGCAGCGAAAAGCGGAACGAAAGCGGCGTTAAAAGCCCCTTCAGCAAACAGACGCCTAAAGAAATTAGGCATTTTAAAAGCCACAAAAAACGCGTCCGCAATGGGCCCTGCGCCGAGAAACGCAGCGACCAGAATATCACGAACAAAACCGAGTATTCGGCTCAACATTGTAAAGCCGCCAACGGTAACGATAGATCGCAAGAGCACCATAGAAGCGACCTTTAGAGGAAATTTAGGGCGAGAGAAAGGCAAAGTCGCGGCATCACGCCGCGAAGGCTAAGAGGCAATCTTAATGGATTTAACGTCATCAACGACGACCTCATTCTCTGTAATGACCTCAAGAACGGTTTTGCGGATTTGGTCCAGCTTCCCCTCATGGGTGACCTGCATCCCAAAGGTGTCTTTTACATAAAATACGTCAACAACCCGTTCACCATAGGTCGTGACCAAAGCGCTCGAAATTTGCAAACCAAGCTGGGTCAGCGTCCGCGTTACCTTATGCAGCAAGCCAGCACGGTCACGCGCGTTAATCTCCACCAAAGAATGAGTTTGGCTCGCCGAGTTGTTGATCAGAACCCGGGGCGGCACGGTAAACACATCTGTCCGTGTTGCATGGAGCGGTGCCTTATCAAGCTCCTGCCCAACATTTATTTCACCGGTCAGGGTTCTCCTAATACGCCCCTCTAGACGTTCGAGGGCGGGCTTTTCGTCAAAAGCTTTTCCTACCGAATCCTGAATAGAAAATATGTCGAGTGCCATTCCAGTTGTCGTTGTGAAAATCTTTGCATCGACGATATTCGCGCCCGACACCGCCATCGCCCCGGCAATCCGTGAAAATAAGCCGGGGTGATCTGCCGTAAAAATTGTTACTTCGGTAACGTCATTATTCTCGTCAATGCGGACATCAAGGGCGAGCGCCTCTTCGCCCTCCTGTGCGCGGCGAATAATTTCCGCATGCCGCAAATGAGTTTCCGTATCAATCGACAACCAGTATGGCGGGTAGCCAAGCCCGACGAAGTTTTCCGTCTCGTCTTCGCTCCAGCTAGAAAGGCCATCGCGAACCGCCATTTTTGCGCCTTCGATCCGAGCACCGCGCCCTGTAGCGTCATGTCCACCGGACAACTGTGCCTCGGTCGCAAAATAAAGCTCTCGTAACAGGGACGCTTTCCAGTTGTTCCAGACACTAGGACCAACCGCTCGAATATCGGCGACGGTCAGAAGAAGAAGCAATCGGAGCCGCTCGAGCGACTGAATAGTGTCCGCGAAATCCCGGATACTTTTCGGATCGGTTAAATCACGATGAAAAGCGACCCGGCTCATTAGAAGGTGCTGCTTAACCAGCCAGGCGACGGTCTCCGTTTCCTCGGCAGAAAGACCCAGCCGAGGACATATTGTTTCCGCGACCTCCGCCCCAAGAACGGAGTGATCACCGCCACGGCCTTTGGCAATATCATGCAAAAACAACGCGACAAATAAGGCTCGTCGCGAACTGATCTTATGAATAACATCAGTCGCAACCGGCATGTCATCGCGATAGGTACCCTGTTCAATACCGTGCAGGATTCCGATGGCAAAAATCGTGTGCTCATCGACAGTGTATACATGATACATATCATGCTGCATCTGCGCGACGACACGCCCGAAATCAGGTACAAAGCGACCAAACACACTTGCCTCATTCAAGCGGCGCAAGGTGACTTCTGCACCTTTAGGCGATGTCAGCATTTCCAAAAACAGGCGGTTGGCCTCCGGATCATCGCGGATTGTGTCGACGAGGCGAAGATGCCGAGTCACCAGCCGCAAAGCCTTTGGGTGAATATCAATGTCGCGCTGTTGCGCGGCGTGAAATAATTGCAGCATTCGGGTCGGGTTTTCGGCGAATTCTTTGCCCGAAATCACCGACAACCGTCCCGCTTCAATTGGGAAACCTTCAACGTCACGCCGTATCCAGTCCCAGTTCATAAAGGACAATGGCAGACTGCGGCGCTCCTCTGACTCTAGCGCCGCGCAGAAAATGCGCGTCAGATCGCCGACCTCCTTGGCCGTCAGATAGTAGTGTTTCATGAAGCGCTCGATACCGCGCGTGCCGGCATGGTCTTTATAGCCGAGCCGCTCACCGATTTCCGTTTGCAAATCAAACGTCAGCCGATCTTCAGCGCGGCCCGTCAAGTAATGTAAGTGGCAGCGAACCGTCCACAGGAAGATCTCAGCACGTGCGAAACGTTTTGCTTCCCGCGCGGTCAGCACGCCTTCAGCGACAAGGTCCTCAACCGCGTCAACCTGGTATAAATATTTGGCTATCCAAAAGAGTGTCTGCAAATCGCGCAAACCACCTTTGCCGTCTTTAATGTTTGGTTCAAGCACATAGCGGGAACCACCCATGCGGCGATGACGCATATCACGCTCGTCCAGCTTGGCTTCGACAAAGGCGAGGGCGGTATCCTCCACAACCTCTTTGCGGAACTGGCGACGTAGCTGGCTGAACAGCTGTTTGTTCCCATCGACAAATCGTGCCTCAAGAATAGATGTCCGAATTGTAATGTCGCTATGCGAGAGCCGGATGCAGTCATCAATAGTGCGCGTCGAATGGCCTACTTTTAGACCTAAATCCCACAGCAAATAGAGCATGGATTCGACGATTTGCTCGACCCGCGGCGTAAGACGATAAGGGAGTAAAAACAACAAATCGATATCCGAAAACGGCGCCATTTCACCGCGTCCATAACCTCCGACAGCGGCAACACAAATCCGTTCTGATTCTGTGGCCTCGGCGGTCGGGTATACATGTATGGTCGTAGCTTCGAAGGCGAAATTCAAGATCTGATCGATCAGAAATGCATTCGCCCAAACAGTCGCTTCGCCGAGCCGATTATCATTCTCAAAGCGTCGCTTGATTTCATCCCGCCCGTCTTTCAAGGCATGGCGAATGATCTCGAGCAACAGTTTGCGAACAACATGTGACGGCGCCTCGTCCTCGAGCTGCGCAGCCAGAGCCTTCCGCATCAATTTGATATCGATAATATCGCGCTGTTTTAGAATGGTCGCCATGTTCGACGGTCACATTGCTCTAGGTAGTTTCGTTACCCCTAACACAGTCCGGCAGCGCAATCGAACGGATAGTCACGCCAGCGCAACTTTAATCCAGGCCAGATGCCAGTGATTTGAGCTGATACAATATCTCCAACGCCTCTCGGGGCGTCAGTACATCCGGGTTGGTTTCTGAGAGCATTTCAGTCAGCCTATTTGGCTCTTTTTGAGATCCCGACAGCGGCCGCGCGGCCTGAAACAAAGGTAAATCATCCGCCAACCGCGCCGTAGCGCCAGCCTGCTCTCCCGACTGAAGGGCCGCTAAAACTTCTTCAGCCCGATCAATAACACTCGCTGGAAGCCCCGCTAGTTTTCCGACATGAATGCCATAAGACCGATCTGCTGAGCCTGGTCCAACTTCGTGCAAGAAAACGACATCGTCCTGCCATTCCTTGACCAGCATAGTATAGCATCGCAAAGCAGAAAGCCGTGATGCCAGAGCCGTCAACTCATGATAATGAGTTGCAAACAGCGCCCGACAGTTATTGACCTCGTGGATATGTTCCAAGGCTGCCCAGGCAATCGACAAACCATCAAATGTAGCGGTGCCGCGCCCAATCTCGTCGAGAATAACCAACGAACGATCAGTTGCCTGATTAAGAATGGTCGCGGTTTCCACCATCTCAACCATAAAAGTCGACCGGCCCCGGGCCAGATCATCAGCCGCCCCGACGCGGCTAAACACCCGGTCAACGATGCCAATACGGGCCGCCTTAGCGGGAACGAAAGACCCCATCTGCGCCAGAATGACAATCAAAGCATTCTGTCTCAGAAAAGTACTTTTGCCTGCCATATTCGGACCCGTCAGCAACCACAATCGATTTGCCGCCGCGAGATCGCAATCATTAGGCACAAAAGCACTCGCACTGGTATCGCTCAACGCTTTCTCCACAACGGGGTGCCGGCCGCCTAAAATTTCAAAAGACAGGCTGGCATCTATTCCCGGTCGGGCATACCGGTTCTCCGCCGCGAGATCGGCAAGAGCCGCAAAGACATCAAGACAGGCCAGCGAGCGCGCCGCTAAAGCAATTTCCTTATCTCGGCCAGTTACCTCCGAGATCAAACCCTGAAACAACTCCTGCTCAAGCGCTAAGGCCTGGTCCGCTGCCCGGCTTATGCGCCCGGCGAGCTCACCAAGCTCCACAGTGCTAAAGCGCATCGCGCTAACAAGGGTTTGCCGATGGATAAAGGGCGAGCCCTCGCCAAGCGGCACCTTGTCGACATGAGAGGGGGTCACTTCGATATAATACCCGAGGACATTA
>CAJJCG010000077.1 GCA_905182615.1 Alphaproteobacteria bacterium UBA2964
GACACGGCGTGATTATACCGGACGGACAGCGCTTATGTGGGCCGAATGGAATCGCAAACAGCAAACCGTAAAGATTCTGCGCGCTACAGGGATTAAGGAATAGGCCGAACGCCCGGACGATAGAATATATGGAAACACCGATCCCCTTTATCGTCTTGCTTGCTGCCATCTTCATCGATGTTATTTCGGGGAATATACCCGGTATCCGATATGTTTTCGCTTTACCACTCAGTTTAGTCCGTAGCCTGTCAGGATGGTTTGATGGCCGTTTGAACCGCGAGAACCGGGGTCGCAATGAGCGTCGTGTTCGTGGTGCCATCGTTCTTCTGATCATCGCCTTGCCCGTTTGGGTTGGTGCCTCGGTATTTGACGGATATACCAGTCAGGGTCCCTATGGTGCTATGATTGATACTTGAATTCTGTTATTTTTAATCGTGGGCGGCCGTCCGATAGCAAGGTTACGACGCGTTAATCGAGCGATGCGGGGTGCCTATAATGAAAGAGCGTCCTGGATTTTTAATAGTTTGGTGCGTTGGGATACCGAAAACTTGGATGGTCATGGAATCGCACGGGCCGCCATCAGTGGAAGTTCAGCGCGCTTGGTAGAGGTTTTTTTCAGGTTAATTTTTTGGTATCTCTTGTTGGGGCTGCCTGCCGTAATTCTTTACCGTGTCGTTGGTGCTGTTGCCGATGTTATTGGCCGGAACTCTCTGCAACACCTTGATTTAGGGTTTGCGCTGCGCCGTCTCGATGATGTGCTCAGCCTGCCGGCAGTGATTATCGCCGGCCCGGTATTATTCTGCGCTGCAATTTTTATTCCGCAGGCTAGTCCTATCAAAGCATTTTCGGGTTGGCTGCGGGATCTTGGTACCAGAGGGATCCGCAGTGACTTTCGGGGGGAAGGGGCTATTGCCGGGGCATTTGGTATAGCGCTTGGCGGCCCCAGGAATTTGGCGAGGAAACGGTTCCTCGTGACTGGATAGGTGAAGGACGTGCCCGGGTCATGCGGGCCGACGTGCACCGATCTTGTTGGTTGTTGGGGTTGTCTGTTCTGCTGGTTATGGCGGCGATCGCTGAGATGATCATATTTTTGAAGCAGTCATTTTAGGTGGCCTTGTCTCGTGCAATCGCGTTTGGTCTCCGCCTCTAGGACAACTGTATGGCCAAAAAACGGCTTCTCATCGTTGCTCATGCGCCATCTGACAATACAAGGTTATTGCTGCAAGCCGTTGTTGGTGGTGCAAGTGCCGTTAGTGAAAATAGGATTGAGGTCGTCGCTCAAGGTCCTTTTGAGACGATGCCAGATGATATCTTGTGCTCTGATGCCTTAATACTTGGGACGACCGAAAATCTTGGCTATATGAGTGGTGCGCTCAAGGATTTCTTTGATCGCATTTATTACCCGTGTCTGGAGGAAAAACAGGGTCTCCCCTATTGCCTCTTTATCCGGGCCGGTCAGGATGGAACTGGAACTCTTCGGGGCGTCGAGACGATCACAACTGGGTTACGCTGGCGCGCAATTCAGGCGCCGCTGATTTGTAAGGGTGAGTGGCGGCCAGAGTTTGTTGGCCAATGCGAAGAACTAGGGTCGGCTATGGCAGCTGGTCTCGATCTCGGTGTCTTCTAAACGCCCGCCTATTCCCCCATCTGTAGGAGCATTCCCTTTATCCGGGCGAGCCGAAAAACATAAAGAAAAATTGCGAAACCCGCTGTGAGATATAAGGCATTCAGCATGAGGGCGTTCACAAATAGATCCATTTGGAATACCCCGTCGGTCAACACCGCTCGCATGCCCTCGAACACATGCGCTGACGGTAAGGCCCAGGCAATGGGCTCTAACCAATCAGGTAGAATGGCAATCGGATAGTAAATGCCGCTAATTGGAGCAACGAGAAAGATCCCGACCCAGGCAAGACTTTCCGCGCCCATACCATATCTGAGAACCAATGCTGAGACCGCAAGGCCAACTGCCCCGCCAAAAATCATGAGATTCATAAAAAAGGCAATGAGCGGCAGGCCCATGTCGAAAATCGAATAGCTGTATAGCGGGATCGCCAATAGCGCTGCAGGGATGATACCGATAATGGTCCTCACCAAGCTGATGAATAGTAGGGAAAGCGCCCATTCATAGGGGCGTAGCGGGCTGGTGAATAGCTGAGCGAGGTTGCGGGACCACATTTCTTCAAGAAATGATACCGCGACACCGATGTTACTCCGGAACATGACATCCCAGAGTAATACAGCAGCAATCAACATCCCCGCTGCCTTAATGACAGGTGATTCCGCGGTCAGCAGAAATTGGGTCATAAAGCCCCATAGAATCATCTGCATAAGCGGCCAATAAGCCAACTCGACGATCCGTGTCCAGGAGCTTCGAAGAAGATAAAGGTAGCGCAGTCCCATGGCACCAATGCGGCGCAGCGAGAAGGGCTGATCAGGATATTGCGGTACGGGCTGGAAATCTTTCATTGTGTTGCGCCCTGTTGCAGCAACTGGTCGTCGCGCCGGGCGATATGAAGAAAGACTTGTTCCAGCGTTTCGCGGCCATATTTTTCGACCAGCCCGGCAGGAGTTCCCCTGTCAACGACCTGGCCCTGTTTCATCATCAACACATCTGAGCAAAGCCGATTCACTTCATTCATATTGTGTGATGCCAGTACGATGGTTGCGCCGGTTTCGCGTGCATATTCTTCGAGATAAGACCTGATCCAGTCACCGGTATCAGGATCCAGTGACGCGGTCGGCTCATCAAGTAAGAGCAAAGTTGGAGCATTGATCAACGCTTTTGCGAGCGCTACGCGTGTCCGTTGTCCTGAAGATAATTGTCCCGTTGGGCGATCGATAAACTCTTCGAGTGCAAGCGCGGTAGATAGCTCACCAATTCGCGTGCGCGCCTGCCGCAAACCATAAAGACCCGCGAAAACTCTGAGGTTTTCTCTTACCGTTAGACGTTTGGGCAGATCGACATAAGGTGAGCCAAAATTCATGCGGCCCAAAACGCGATGTCGAGACTTTACCATATCCTCACCGAGGACCTCTATTTTTCCACTAGTTGGCAAGAGTAGGCCAAGCAGCATGGCGATGGTCGTGGTTTTGCCGGCCCCGTTGCCACCGAGCAGGGCGGTGATCGTCCCCGCCTTAATCTCCATAGAAATTGAGTTGACGGCGGTTACTTCTTCGAACGTCTTGGTCAGGTTCTTGGTTCGGATCGCGAAGGTGTTCATAACGTTTTTATATCATGCTCGCGCCAAGCTTGCGCTAGCGTCTATTGTAAAAATTAAGACGATGACCTCACAACAAGAAATTTTGCGCTATAAGAGCTTATCCGATTTGATTTTTGGGCTGTGGAAGGAAAAAATAGATGGCTTTGTTGCCTGCGATCGGCGAGACAAGCAGGGTACAACTTCGGACGTTGGTCTTTATTCGTTGGATAGCGATTGCAGGGCAAGTCGCAGCCCTTCTTGTTGTGCATTACGGGCTGGGATTTGATTTGCCGATTGTCCCAACGATGGCGGCGGTAATTGCTTCCGCTTTCGTTAATTTAGCAGCTCAGTTTAGTGGTCGTTCGGGACCAATCTCAGACAAAGGGGCGGCGGGCTATCTGGCGTTTGATATTGCCCAGCTGGCGGTTCTTCTGTTCTTGACCGGTGGGCTTGGCAACCCGTTTGCCTTTTTGCTTTTGGCACCAGTGGCAATCTCGGCGACGGTTCTGTCCCTGAGAAGCACGATTACTTTGAGTGCTCTGGCCCTCGTTGCTATTACGGTCTTGTCGGTCAAACATATGGCATTGCCCTGGCGTGGCCCCCCACCGGAGCTGCCAACCGTCTATTTGCTCGGTGTTTGGACAGCGCTGGCGATCGGTATTTTGTTCTTTGCTGCATACACTTGGCGCGTTGCTCGGGCGGCCCGTGAATTATCTGATGGCCTGTTTGCGACCCAGCAGGCTCTCGCCCGCGAACAACGTTTATCTGCGATGGGAACAATTGCCGCCGCCGCCGCGCATGAATTAGGAAGCCCTCTGGGGACAATTGCGGTTGTTAGCCGGGAGTTGTCGCGTGACCTGCCAAGTGACAGCCCCCTTGCCGAAGACATCGCCCTTTTGCGGACAGAGACTGACCGGTGTCGCGATATCCTTGCCGCTCTCGCCCATAATCCGGAAGGGGATGACGCGCCTTTTTCCGCTGTGCCGGTGAGTGCTGTTGTGGAAAATGCGGCAATAAGGCATCAACCGGAAACACTTGCCGTAGATTTTGAAGCGAAGCCAATGTCAGAGAACGATTTAACACCGGAGCCGAGAATTCGCTCTGCACCGGAAATTATCCATGGCATTGGCTCGTTGGCTCAAAATGCGATGCAATTTGCGAAATCTCAGGTGACTGTATTGACGGACTGGTCGGATAGCCAGGTGAGGGTTACGATTATGGATGACGGTCCGGGGTTTCCGCCTTTTGTATTGGACCGCATCGGAGAGCCTTATATATCTCTTCGCATGATGAAGGAAGATCACATGGGCCTCGGTATTTTTATTGCTCAAACACTCCTTGCACGCACCGGAGCGGCGCTTTCGTTTGGCAACCGGCAAGACGGTGGTGCCGTTGTTGAAATTCGCTGGCCGCGTGCGGAAATTGAAAGTGACGTCTCACAGGCAGAGGTATAATGGGCGAAGATGTGACAAAGGGCATTGGCTCCATGGTCAAAGAAGACGCTGAGAAAAGGTTGTTGATAGTCGATGATGATCGACCGTTTCGCGAACGGTTGGCTAAAGCAATGGAGCGGCGGGGGTTTTTGGTGACGGCCGTTGAAAGTGTTGCTGAAGGAAGCGCGGCTGCAAGACTGGAGCCCCCCAACTATGCCGTTCTGGATTTGCGTTTAGAGGATGGCAGTGGGCTGGATATTGTCCCGATTATTCGGGAAGCCTATGCCGATTCTCGTATCGTCATATTGACGGGTTATGGCAATATCGCGACAGCCGTAGCGGCCGTAAAAGCGGGGGCCGTTGATTACCTGGCGAAACCGGCTGATGCTGATCAGGTTGCTGCAGCTTTATTAGCGCAGGGGACCGATTTGCCGCCGCCGCCGGAAAACCCCATGTCAG
>CAJJCG010000078.1 GCA_905182615.1 Alphaproteobacteria bacterium UBA2964
TGATTAAGAGTCAGCTGCTCTACCAACTGAGCTAATCGCCCACAGTACGCTAGATAGCAAAGGGCGAAGCCTTTGTCACTCTGCAATAATAAGCTGGTGACGACAGCTAATCTTCGCCGCCGCTGCCGTGTCGTCCAACTCTGACGTCACGGTGTACATAAGCACAGAGAATGAACCCAAATCCAATCATGAGCGATAACATCGCCGTTCCACCATAGGACACTAACGGCAACGGTACACCAACGACCGGGACCAGTCCCATGACCATGGCGATGTTAATAAAGACATAGAAAAAGAAGGTTCCGGCGATCCCCAAAGTAATCAATCGGCCAAACTGGTTATGGACGCGCAACGCAATCGCAAAACTGTAAATCAGAACAATGGCGTAAATACCCAGCAGGAGCAGCCCGCCTACCATCCCGAATTCTTCAGCCAGCATCGTAAAAATAAAGTCGGTCTGCTTTTCAGGCAAAAAGTTGAGATGGCTTTGCGTTCCGCTAAGATACCCTTTGCCAAAGACGCCCCCTGAACCGAGCGCTATTTTGGACTGCATAATGTGATACCCCGCCCCAAGAGGATCGCTCTCAGGATTCAAGAACGTCAGAATTCGGTTTTTCTGATAGCCACGGAGCATTGTCCAGGCGAGCGGCATCGCCACAAGGATTGCACCAATCACCAATCCAAACTTCCAAGTCCTGACACCCGCCAGAAAGAAGATCACACCAGCGGTCATCGTGAGCATGACGGCTGTACCAAGGTCAGGTTGGCGTATAACCAGCACGACAGGCGCCGCAACGAGAAGCGATGGTATGATCAGGGAGGTTGAGCGCCCGATCTCCTCCAGCGAGGCGCCGTGGAAATACCGAGCCAAGGCGAGGACAAGGGTAATTTTCATAATCTCAGATGGTTGGAGCTGAATGACTCCGAGATCAATCCAACGCTGTGCCCCCATGCCAATAACACCCATAACCTCCACCGCAATCAATAAGCCAAGAACGAGAAAATAGAGGGTGTAGGCATGACGCATCCAGATTCTGATGTCAGTCATGGCAACCATAATCATAAGAAACAGACCAATTACAAATCGAATAATATGACGTGTGGCCCAGGGGTTCCAGCTTCCTTCCCCCGCGGAATACAGCATCGCGCACCCGATCGCCGTCAGGATGATAATGAAAAATACCAGAAACCAATTTACCTGCCACAACTTTTGGCCGATGGTCATCGGTTCCCGATCTGCCAAGCCGACCCTCATGCTTTGTGGCCTTTTCCTTTTTCGTCTGCAACGCCATCGCGTCCGCGATAACCCGAAGGGTCACGCTTCAAAGTCTCATGCATTATGTCCCTAGCAATTGGCGCAGCAACGGTTGACCCACCGCCGCCATGTTCGACCACAACGGCAATTGCGTATCTAGGTTTTTCGACTGGGGCAAACGCTACAAACAATGCGTGATCGCGGTTTTTCCAGGGCCGTTCCCTATTTTTGAGAACTCGGGTTTCACGTTCATGTTTGGAAATTCGCTTAACCTGAGATGTCCCTGATTTGCCCGCGAGCTCAAATCCGGGCTCCTTAATACGGGCCGGGTAAGCCGTTCCCCGTTGCGTATTACTAACGGCATTCATGCCATTCATAATCAGAAGCCGCACTTCAGCAGAAATTTTAATATCGGGCACTGAAGGGACCTCCAAAGGCCGCATCCCCCCCCCGGAAACCACCCCTTGTATCAGATGTGGTTCTACAGCCTTTCCGCTAGCAAGGCGGGACGTCATCACCGCCAATTGCAACGGCGTCGTCAGAACAAACCCCTGGCCGATACCCGCAATAAGCGTTTCGCCTTTCTGCCATGCTACACCGAAGCGTTTCTTTTTCCAGGCAGGGGTTGGCATGAGACCACCCCGCTCATTGGGCAGATCAATACCCGTCACACGGCCAAGACCAAAACGCCGACCCATTTCCGCTATCTTATCGATGCCGACACGTTTTGATATTTCATAAAAATAGGGATCACAGGATTGCTGCAGCGCCCCATTCAGGTCGAGCCAGCCATGACCATGTCTTTTCCAGCAATGAAAACGTTCATTCCCTAATTCAACATGCCCTCTGCAAAACACTTTTTGCTCGGGCTTGATAACACCATGCTCAAGTGCCGCCATCGCAACCACCATCTTGAACGTCGACCCAGGCGCATAGAGACCCGACACCGCTTTATTGGTGAGCGGTGCCAACGGGTCACGCGTAATGTCACGCCACTGCTTGCGAGTCAGACCTGTATTAAAGGCGTTGGGATCGTAGCCTGGCACCGATGCCAAGGCGATGATCCCGCCGGTATTTACGTCCATAACGACGGCAGCCGCAGACTTCTTATCGCGTAGCTTCTCTATCGCCACATTCTGAATACCCAAATCAACGGTCAGCATAACGTCATCGCCTGGCTGACCTTCCTGGCGCGACAGCTCTCTGATTACACGGCCAAGGGCGTTTACTTCGAGTTGACTATTACCGGCCTTGCCACGCAAACGCAGGTCCTGTTGCTTTTCAATACCGGATTTACCAATTCGGAATCCCGGCAGCTGAAGAAGTGGCTCACCGCTGCGATCGCCCTTTTTATCCTTTTCTGAAACGGGTGCAACATATCCCAAAAGATGTGCCGATTCTGACCCCAGCGGGTATTGTCGGCTCTGTCCAACATCAATAACGACACCGGGAAGATCGGGGGCGTTTACCTCGATACGGGATACTTTTTGCCAGTCGAGATTTTCTTGAATGGTGACCGGCACAAAATCTCGCCGTTTCCTAATTTCACGCAGAATTCGCCGGTGTTCATGATCCGGTATCGATATAAGTCTGCCCAACGCATCGAGTGTTTGTTTCACATCACGCGTTCGTTCTGCGATTAAGAGGACCCGATAGTTTTCCTTATTCGTGGCAAGAGGAACCCCAAATCGATCAAGAATCCGACCACGAGGCGGCGGCAATAGACGCATGCTGATACGATTTTCGTCTGCCAGCATTTTGTAGCGGCTTGATTCAAGTACTTGCAGTTGGTACATGCGGCCTGCAAGCATGCCGAACAGTGCTACCTGCCCACTCCCTAGAATCATGGCTCGTCGGGAGAATTTTTTGTACCGTGATGAGTCTTCGCGATACATCTTAGACGTGCAGAAATAATTTTTGATGAGTGCGCGCAAATATCCATGCGAGGAATGGGAATGCCGCGACTGTCATTGTCATCTGGAAAATAATGGGCAGGGGATTAATTAGCGTTAGATGATAAATAGCTGTCAGTATCCAGATGATCAGCCCACTTGCTAAGGCTACAAGTCCGAAGCCCCACCACAAAACCAAAAACGATTTGCCGCGGAATACTTTGCCTTGGGAGGCCGCGATGGTCCTAACCAACACCAACACAGCGGCATTTATGCCTGGGGGCGCCCCAACCAGGATGTCCAGCAACAATCCAATAAAGAATACAGTGACCGATGTAAAAAGGTCGATCCGATGCACAGCCCAAAAGAAAACCGCCATTAAAACGAAATTTGGCGCTACTGGGCCGAAGCCGGGTATGTAAAATGGTATTGATGAAATCAGGACAAAAAAGACACCAAGCGCGGCGGGTACGACGTTACGCGCAACCGCATCAAGCCGATGCGACAGCGTCGGGGTCACCGTGAGGCAGCGTTCTTGGGCGGCACCGCAGGCTCGCCTTGCGGCACGATTGGGCTCACCGCGGCAAAATCTACAAGCCTGACAAACTCCAGCTGGTCAAAACTGACGTTGGGTTTAACCCGCATGACACCATCACCGGAGGGTACGACCTGCCCAATCTGGAGCCCGGGCGGGAAGACACCGCCATGACCGGAGGTAATAACGCGATCTCCTGCCTTGATCGATGCATTTGCCGGCAAAAAGGTTAATCGCGGCATACCGCTATTATCGCCGGATAAAATTGCACGATCACGCGACGACTCAATCAAAACCGGAACCCGGGAGTTAATATCGGTAATCAGTAAAATTCTTGCAGACCTGTACCCCGCGGTCGTCACCCGCCCCGCCAAACCAGCCCCTGACACAGCTGCCTGTCCCTTGCGGACACCATCACGATCCCCTGCATTAACAACAATGGAACGAACGAACGCTCCACCTGAATCAGCAATGACGCGCGTCGCTATAGATTGCGAATTCGGACTCGGCTTAAAATCGAGAAGTGATTGCAATGCCTGGTTTTGCGATGCAAGCCTTCGGGCAGCCTCCTGCCAAACCAACAAGCGCTCGTTTTCTCGCGCTAGACGAATGTTTTCGTCTCTTAAATCTGCAAGTCCCCGTACTGTCTTTACGGCATCGTTTGCCGCAGCCGCTGGTCGCGACAACACGTCCATTATCGGTGCAAAAACATCAACAACCACAGTCGATACCTTTTCAACGACGATTGTCTCCGATTTACTCAGAAGCATAATTCCAAAAGCCGCGAGGATCAGAAAAAGGAAGGCGAAGCGCTGCAACAGCACCTTTGCAGGTGCTGCTAGCCGCATAACCGATGTTCCGCCTCTCTTGTTCAAAACGCCTGCACTCCGGACGACCGTACGCACCTAATCTTAACCACGGAAACTTTAGGAAATTACCGCTACTTAACCGTTAATACATTGATGACAGCACATTCCTTAAGGTCTTCATTTCTTCAAGACAATGGCCCGTTCCCATCGCCACACAGGACAACGGTTCATCAGCAATTGAAATCGGCAAACCTGTCGCATGTCTGAGAACTAGATCAAGATTCCCAAGTAATGATCCACCGCCTGTCAGAACGATGCCTTTATCAACAATATCAGCAGCGAGTTCTGGCGCAGCTTGCTCCAGCGCGACCCTCACCGCTTCGATGATAGCGCCCACTGGTTCAGCAAGACTTTCAGCAATCTGGCGCTCCGAAATAATGATCTCTTTGGGAATGCCGTTCACGAGATCGCGGCCCTTGATTTCCATCGAGCTGCCCTCACCATCAGCTGGAATACTGGCTGATCCGATCTCTTTCTTAATCCGTTCGGCACTACTCTCGCCAACCAGAAGGTTATGGTTCCGCCGAATATAGCCCGCGATCGCCTCATCCATTTTGTCACCACCGACACGGACCGAACGTGAATAAACCAGCCCGCCTAAAGAGAGCACCGCCACTTCAGTCGTACCACCACCAACATCAACAATCATAGAACCAGTTGGCTCGGTAACGGGTAGTCCCGCCCCTATAGCTGCCGCCATCGGTTCATCAATGAGAAATACCCTGCGAGCGCCCGCACTTTCAGTCGATTCCTGAATGGCCCGACGTTCAACGTTGGTTGAACCCGACGGTACAGCAACTATAATCTGTGGACTGGCGAAACTCCGGCGATTGTGAACCTTGCGAATGAAATGCTTGATCATTTCTTCAGCAACTTCAAAATCAGCGATCACCCCATCACGAAGCGGGCGAATAGCTTCGATGTTACCCGGCGTCCTTCCGAGCATCAACTTCGCTTCATCACCAACCGCCAGGACCTGTTTCTTGCCCCGAACATCGGCAATTGCCACCACTGAAGGCTCGTTTAGAACGATCCCTCGCCCTTTTACATAGACGAGGGTATTCGCCGTTCCTAAATCAATCGCCATATCGGCGGATAACATTCCCAAAAGCCTGGAAAACATGAGCAATTACTTCCTTCGTTTACCAACCACGTGGCAAGATTTAAGCTGACAGCGCCCCGGGTGCTGTCTTCTCTCGCTTCACCATTAACTTGTTCAAGGCGTTCACATACGCACGTGCCGATGCGACAAGCGTGTCGGTATCGGCACCCTGACCATTCACAGATTTACCGTCCTCTTCAAGACGGACTGTTGCCTCAGCCTGAGCATCGGTTCCCTCGGTGACAGCTTTAACTTGATAAAGCTGCAACCTTGCTTCATGTGGCACCAATGCCTTAACGGCATTAAATGTCGCATCAACGGGGCCGTCGCCTTCAGCCTTGACCGAGCATTTCTCGCCATCGACGTCGAGCTCCAGCTCAGCCGTTTGCGGTCCTTTAGAACCACAAACCACCATCAAGGACTCAAACTTAATCGTATCATTGGTGCGAAGAACTTCATCATCAACGAGGGCAACCAAATCCTCGTCATAGACTTCCTTCTTCTTATCAGCCAAATCCTTGAAGCGACGGAACGCTTCCTGCAAGGCATTATCACCTAGCTCGTATCCCAACTCTTTGAGTTTTACACGAAACGCATGCCGTCCCGAATGTTTACCCATGACGAGTGTGGACTTGGTTAAGCCAACGGATTTCGGTGTCATAATTTCATAGGTCTGGGCATGCTTGAGCATCCCATCCTGATGAATACCTGCTTCATGAGCGAAAGCATTCGCGCCAACAATTGCCTTATTGGGCTGTACCGTAAAGCCAGTGATCGTTGAAACCAGCTTAGACGCGCGGGTAATGCACTCGGTATTAATCCCGGTAACGAAAGGCAAACGATCCTGACGTGTTCTCAATGACATAACTATTTCTTCGAGCGCAGCATTCCCAGCGCGCTCTCCCAAGCCATTGATCGTGCATTCGATTTGCCGCGCGCCATTTGACACACCTGCCAAAGAATTTGCGACAGCGAGCCCCAGATCATTATGGCAATGGGTTGAATAGATTGCTTTGTCACTATTCGGCACACGCTCAACCAGCATAGCGATCAATTCACCAAACTCTTCCGGTATGGCGTAACCAACTGTGTCAGGGATATTGATTGTCGTTGCTCCGGCATTAATCGCGGCTTCTACACAACGGCACAGAAAGTCATGTTCTGTCCGGGAACCATCTTCAGGCGACCATTCCACGTCGTCGGTAAAATTGCGCGCATAGCTAACACTGTCGATGACGGCCTGATACACATCGTCAGGCTCCATCTGCAGTTTGTATTTCATATGCAACGGGCTGGTTGAAATAAAGGTATGGATGCGACTCTGCTTAGCGGGCTTCAATGCATCAGCAGCACGCTCGATATCACCACGGGCAGACCGTGCAAGGCCACACACCGTGGATTCCTTAACCAGTTTTGCAACTTCATTGACGGATTCAAAATCACCGTTCGAAGCAATAGGAAAGCCTGCCTCGATAACATCGACGCCCATCTCCTCCAGGAGTTCGGCAATACGCAATTTTTCTTCAAGATTCATGGATGCGCCAGGCGATTGCTCTCCATCACGCAAAGTGGTGTCGAATATAATTACCCGGTTTGGATCGGTGCTGCTACTCATAACTCAGCTCCTTTTAGTAGTTTGGGGTTAACGACTTAAGTCTCGATAGCTGCATCCCCTGAACGGCCAACCATTGCTGGCTCCCATTCAGGGGCAACTAAGTCGTAGACCCCCTTCTAGCGCACTGGCAAAAGCGGTAAATTGGGGGAACAAAGGTCGTGCAACATCACCCCGAGCCGTTCCGGCTTCGGCATTTGCCGCCAATCCTTTGTTTTTCATCACTTTCATTTCGCACTTCGCCATTGCTTTAGGGGACTTGCTGAGTAAGCGCGCCTGACTGCCGATATAGTTCTCTCAGCCGAATTTAGAAGACCCAGTAAACCTAGAATCTAAACAAAACCAAGTTAGCAGCTTATTCCTAAACGTTTATTAACCTTAAAAGCAACGATTTTTAGCGGTTTCCCGTAAAAAACCCCAGAAATTCACAGAATTTCAGAGAAAGCTAGTTTTTGGACTTATCCACAAGCCGGTTTTCGGCAATCCACGGCATCATGCCACGCAGCTCCGCACCAACTTCTTCGACCTGATGTTCTGCTTCGCGGCGACGTGTGGCCTTAAAGCTCGATTGCCCTGCAGCGTTCTCAAGAACCCAATCGCGGGTGAACCGACCGGACTGAATATCGCTAAGCACTTCTTTCATGCGTGCCTTGACACTGTCATCGATCAAACGCGGACCAGAAATATAATCACCATATTCGGCGGTATTAGAAATCGAATAGCGCATATTCGCAATGCCGCCTTCATAAATTAAGTCAACAATGAGTTTCACCTCATGGAGACATTCGAAATACGCCATCTCGGGAGCATAACCGGCTTCCACGAGTGTCTCGAAACCGGCTTTAATCAACGAGGTCAAACCACCGCACAACACAGCCTGCTCACCAAACAAATCAGTTTCGCATTCTTCACGGAAAGTCGTTTCAATAACGCCAGCTCGGCCACCGCCAATAGCAGAGGCATAAGACAGCGCAATATCCTGCGCGTTGCCCGAAGCATCCTGATCAACTGCAACAAGACAAGGCACACCGGCACCACGTTGATATTCTGAACGGACAGTATGTCCGGGTCCTTTCGGTGCAATCATGAAGACGTCCAGGTCAGGACGCGCTTCGATCAGCTTGAAGTGGATATTCAATCCATGAGCAAAAGCCAAAGCAGCACCTTGCTGCATATTCTCCCGCAGATCGTCTGCATAAAGCGCTGCCTGCAATTCATCAGGAACGAGCACCATTACCACATCGGCCCATTGTGCAGCATCCGCCGCATTCATGACCTTAAGGCCCGCACCTTCTGCTTTCGCAGCGCTGGATGAGCCATCCCGCAATCCAACAACGACTTCTTTGACACCGCTGTCGCTCAGATTAATGGCGTGGGCATGCCCTTGGCTGCCATAACCGATAATGGCAACTTTTTTGGCCTTAATGAGATTGACGTCAGCGTCTCTGTCATAATAAACGCGCATTTTGAGGATCCTCTTTCCTTGTCGATTAGTGCCGCGATCATCCAACCGCAGCAAACATGATGATTAAACGTATTGTTGGGGCGTTTCCTAAATCCCCTTTGCGCCGCGTGCAATAGCTACGGCACCAGTTCTTGAAATTTCTACCAACCCAAGCGTCCGCATAAGTTTGATAAAGGCATCTATTTTTTCAGGAGAACCGGAAATCTCGAACACAAATGAATTGTTTGTACTATCGATCGCCCGCGCCCGAAAAATGTCGGAAATTCTCAAAGCTTCGACCCGTTTATTACCGGTACCGCGGACTTTGACCAACGCCAATTCGCGTTCAACACTCGCACCACCATCCGTCAAATCGCAAATACGGTGAACCGGCACCAAACGATCAAGCTGAGCTTTGATCTGCGCTATAATCATGGGGGTGCCGGAAGTGACGACGGTGATACGGGAAATGGCGTTCTCCGGATCAACCTCGGCAACCGTCAAGCTTTCGATATTGTAGCCACGACCAGAGAACAGGCCGATAACCCGCGCCAATACGCCTGCTTCGTTATCGACCAGAACAGCGATCGTATGTCGCTCTATAGGCTCCAATTTATCCTCCACATTCTAATATTGATGCTGCCGGCCCTAGACCAGCACCATCCCATCCTCGGAAGTCGGCTTTGCAGCCTCATCTTCAGGGCCGAGAAGCATTTCATTATGCGGCGCACCCGATGGGATCATCGGGAAACAATTTTCGCCCTTATCAATAGCTACATCCACGATCGTAAATTGATCGTTATTCAGCATTTCTTTGATAACATCATCAACTTCACTGGGCTTAGTCGCACGCAACCCAACGGCACCATATGACTCCGCCAGTTTGACAAAATCCGGCAGAGACGCGGTATAGCTTTCCGAATACCGGCTGCCATAGAGCAGCTCCTGCCACTGGCGTACCATCCCCATATATTCGTTATTGAGGATAAACACTTTCACCGGCAAGCGGTATTGCATCGCCGTCGACATTTCCTGAATATTCATCTGAAAGGAGGCTTCACCAGAAATATCAACAACCGTCGCCTTTGGATGCGCCATCTGCACACCAATCGCAGCCGGAAATCCATAACCCATTGTTCCCAATCCACCAGAGGTCATCCAGCGGTTGGGTTGGTTAAATTTGATGTACTGTGCAGCCCACATCTGGTGCTGGCCAACTTCCGTTGTAATATAGGTGTCGCGATCTTTGGTCAGGGCCTGCAAGCGCTCAAGCGCATATTGCGGCTTAATA
The DNA here is from genome assembly GCA_905182615.1 of Alphaproteobacteria bacterium UBA2964. Classification (GTDB taxonomy): domain Bacteria; phylum Pseudomonadota; class Alphaproteobacteria; order MPNO01; family UBA2964; genus UBA2964. The sequence goes on from CAJJCG010000078.1 coordinate 10,001, forward strand.
ATGTCTTTTGACTGCTTGTAAGCCAGGCAATCGCGTTTGCGCCATTTCTCAATCTGATTCCACCAGCTATTTATTGCCTTGGTATCTTTGCGTGGTTTGATTTCCTTCCAGACCTTGATCATCTCTGCCAAAACAGAGGCACAATCACCAATAATCGGCACATCAACCGCTACATTTTTATTGATCGATGATGGGTCAATGTCGACATGGATCTTTTTCGAGTCCGGCGAAAATTCAGAAATCAGCCCTGTCACCCGGTCATCAAATCGCGCGCCAATGTTGATCATGACATCGCAATCATGCATTGCCAGATTGGATTCATACGTCCCGTGCATTCCGACCATACCGAGGAATTTTTTATCGGTTGCAGGAAACGCCCCCAGCCCCATCAGGGTCAGCGTAATTGGATAACCGGTCATCCTGACAAATTCAGTCAACAGCTTCGACCCACGAGGCCCGGAATTAACGACGCCTCCACCACAGTAAAACAAGGGCCGCTTCGCTTTCGCGATCAACTCAACCGCTTCCCTAATCTTGGAATTGTCGCCTTTAATTTGCGGACGGTAGGTCTTGTGCTTCACAGGAAGCTTTTTGCCAGTTTCAAATGTCGTTTCGTTGATCAGAACATCTTTAGGCAGATCAATGACAACCGGGCCCGGACGTCCCGAACGCGCGACATACATCGCTTCTTGCATGACACGCCCGAGATCCTTCACATCTCTGACCAAATAATTGTGTTTCGTACAGGGACGGGTGATACCGGTGGTGTCAGCTTCTTGAAAAGCGTCGTTACCAATCAGATGTGTCGGCACCTGCCCCGTTAGGCATAAAACCGGAATGCTATCCATGAGCGCGTCCGTCAGGCCAGTGACGGCGTTAGTCGCTCCAGGACCAGACGTTACCAAGACAACACCCAGTTTCCCGGTCGATCGCGCATAGCCTTCTGCCATATGTACGGCACCGCCCTCCTGGCGCACCAGCACATGCTTCAAGCGATTTTGTTTAAACAATGCATCATAAATCGGAAGCACCGCACCGCCCGGATAACCAAAGATCGTGTCGACCCCAGCATCAATGAGGCTTTGAATAACGATATCTGAGCCAGATAGCTTACGTTTTGCCATCGTCTCCCACCTTTTCCAATCGAACAAAAGGCGATCCCGCATGGCAGAATCCCCTTACAAAACATCAAAATCTATTAGCACCAAGGCTTTAAACTGCTGTCAGCTACGATTTATCAGCAGCGAATCGGCGACAAACTAATCTTTCCACAGGATCAGGTCAACATAAATTTGCTAACAAATGAAAAGATAATTGCCTTAATACTATCGTTATATTGCAATTTAATTGATAAATCAGCAACAAACTTATTTCTAAACCAGGTTCCCTGGCGTTTCACATAGTTCCGTGTGGACTGTTGGCCTGCGGCACAAGCCTCTTCTAGAGACATTTCTCCTGTTAAATGCTGCAACAGGTGAGGAATACCGAGCGCCTTCATAGCTGGCAAAGCAGTGTCGAGATTCCGCCTGGCTAACGCACGGATTTCCTCCAAAGCACCGCTAACCAACATCTTTTCAAATCGCGCGTTGCAAGTTGCATATAAGAGATCACGTGGCGGCTCCAACAGTACCGTTTTGAAATTGTAAGCTGCGCCTGCGCTCGCTTCAGAATCATCCCCTTGCCACTCAGTCAGCGTCCTCCCAGTCGCTTCATATATTTCGATAGCCCGCGCGACCCTTTGACTATCGGAAGCATTTATACGCGCCGCGGACCCGGGATCAAACTCAGCCAACTCAGCATACAGCGCTGTACTTCCCTCTCGCTCCAAACGCGACCGGACATCGTCGCGAATTTCTGAAGCAACCGGCGGCATTGGTGCAATTCCTATCATCAATGTCCGCAAATACATTCCGGTACCACCAACAATGATAGGTAAAAGGCCTTCTTCATGGGCAAGACAAATTTCCCGCGCTGCCATTGAGACCCAGGCACCGGCAGAGCATGGTTTCGCCGGGTCGCGTATGCCGTATAATTTATGAGAGGCTCTTCGACGCGCAGCAGGACCTGGTGCGGCGGTCACGACTTCCAACCCTTCGTAAATTTGCATCGAGTCGGCGTTGATCACCACGCCGCCAAATTCTTCGGCAACATCAACGGCAAGATTGGACTTCCCACTGGCTGTCGGGCCGGCAACCACCAAGACCGTTTTTTGCCCTGACTTCGGCATAGGTTTTAAGTTTGAGCCGCTGGTGTGTATCCCCAATACTCTCGCGCCAGATCAACAACCAAACGAATCTTTGCGGCCTGATCGTCGAAGGAAATTGGATTCCCACTATCGAGACTGGCAAACCCGCATTGCGGCGAAATGCCCAGACGGTCCATATCAACGTACTCCGCTGCGGCTTCGAGACGCTGCTTTACAGAGTCCACCTGTTCGAGGGCCGATGACTTCGTCGACACAAGCCCCAGAATAACTGTCTTATTGTCAGGGACTTCGCGGAGGGGCTCAAAGCCGCCCGCACGCGGTGAATCGTATTCCAGAAAATAGAATTGAACTTCCAGCTTTCTGAAGAGCTTAGCAGCGACATCATCATAGCCAGTTGCTGCCTGCCAGGACCCACCTTTATTGCCGCGGCACAGATGCATACCGAGACTAAGGTCTTGAGGGGCACGTCGCACGATCTCGTTGATGACGTCAGTATAGATCTCAAGCAAATCGTCCCATTGGTCCCCACGTTTTTCCAACCCTTCGCGAATTTTCGGATCACCGAGCTTGGCGATAGATGTTTCATCCAATTGAATGTAGCGGCAACCTGCAGCGTAAAGCGCGTCGATTTCTTTAACATAGGCCTCAACAAGATCCTGCCAAAACGCGTCGAGATCAGGATAAATGTCGGTGCTAATATTATCGCGCCCTGATCTGAAATGAATATAACAAGGACCGGGCAAGGTAACTTTTGGTAGTCCCGTCCCTGCAATACGCTTCACGAACTCAAAATCATCAACGTTCACGGGACCAGGCCACTCAAGGCGATCAACGACAATCGGCACGCGGCCTTCTGTTTTCTGACCTTGTGCATCCGAATAGGTCCAGTTGCGATCTTCCGTCGAGCCAATTTTTACGCCAGTAAAAACGTCGATAGTGAAACTATCGGAATACGCATATCGACGATATTCACCGTCCGTGATCGACGACAAGCCAAGCTCAAGCTGGAGAGCGACAGCCTGCGTGATCGCGTCATCTTCCGCGCGGCGGACTTCCTCGTCGGAAATTTTGCCCACAGCATGATCTGCTCGAAGAGCCAGCAAAGGCGCGGGTCGTAAGAGACTCCCGATATGTTCCGCACGAAAAGGCGGGTTGATTGGTGCGGTCATATCCATGCTCTCCGTAAATCAGTATTTTGATAATCATACTATATATATTCCCGCTGTGCCCTTCTACGCCAGATGACTTGTCATCAGCCAAATTCCAACCCATAAAGACTGTCATGGAACTCGTTGTCACACTCATCGCAAACCCTGCACAGGCCAACCTTACACAGCAGCATGTCGATCATGTTCAGACTGCGCTCAGTGAGGCGAACTGCGTTTCTTCGTCGCCCTCTTGGCTCGCCCAGAATATCGCATGTGATATATCCTTTGAGGGCGAAGATATCGTGACTCTGCGAAACAAATTGCAGAATGACGTTTCAAACTTTGAAATCGACAGTGTAATTCAGCCGATGGCGCACCGTCGCAAGCATTTGCTCCTCGCCGATATGGACTCAACCATCGTTATCGGCGAAACGCTCGATGAGTTAGCAGGGATTGCAGGGCTGAAAAGCCGCGTGGCAGCGATAACCGAACGCGCGATGCGGGGTGAGTTAAATTTTAAAGAAGCTCTGCGCGAACGTGTAGCGATGTTAAAAGGATTGCCAGCTACTGCATTGCACGAAACCCTTGAAAGCACAGAACTAACTAGCGGTGCACGCCAGTTAGTTCAGACGATGCGCGCTAACAGTGCCTATACCGTTCTGGTTTCCGGTGGGTTCAAGTTTTTTACAGACGCCGTCGGAAAAAAAGTCGGCTTTCACGAAGATAGATCCAACGAAATGATCATCGCGAACGGCGTCCTCACAGGCGAAGTCGGCGACCCTATTTTTGACCGCGATGCCAAGCTGGAAGCCCTAAACTCAATCAGCGCTGCCAAACAAATTCCTATTGAAGAAACGTTGACCACTGGCGACGGCGCGAACGATTTGCCAATGATTTTGGCCGCCGGCTTAGGGGTCGCCTTTCACGCAAAGCCTATTGTCGAAGAAAAGGCCCCCGCAGCTATTCGCTACGGGGACCTGACGGCATTGCTGTATTTACAGGGCTATCGGCGCGAAGAGTTCAGCGAGTAACTTCACCCTTCACACCAACAGTTTCAGCTCTTCGCTTTTGATAACCTTAGGGCGACAAACCGCGGGTCGCCGCCGCGCTCGATCAAGAACAATAGACTCTTGAGATTCGCCTCGCGAGCACTCTCCACCTTTCTCTTAACCTGGGCAGGAGAATTCACACGTTTCTGCTCCGGCCCAATTTTACGAATGATTGAACCAACCCGGATCTGCTTTTCGGATGCAGGACTATCATTTGCGACCTTTGTTATAATCACACCTTTAACCTTTTTGCCGAGCTTAAACTGACGGCGCAATTCGTCAGTAACAGGCGACATCGTCAGACCAAGGGCTGTTACGGCATTACCGTCACCCTTTTTCTTACCACTGACCTTCGCCAGCACCGGCTTCTTGTCTTCCGGAAACTCACCAAGCTTGGCATCCAGCGTAACCTTGCGACCTTTGCGCCAGACGTCGACTTTAACGTTCTTACCGACTTCCGTTTCCGCGACAATTCTTGACAAGTTACGCATTTCGACAATTGGCTTACCGTCAAAGCTCAAAACGACATCACCAACCTGAACTTTGGAACTTTCTGCCGGGCCACCCTTGGTGACATCAGCAACCAGGGCGCCCCGTGCTTTGTCTAGGCCAAGACTATCTGCTAGCTCGTCGGTTACCGACTGAATGCGAACACCAAGCCAACCACGCCGGGCACGGCCATATTTCGTTAACTGCGCAATAATCGGCTTTGCAAGATTTGCCGGAATAGCAAAACCAATTCCAACGCTGCCGCCAGATGGTGAGTAAATCGCGGTGTTAATGCCGATAACCTCGCCCGCCATATTAAACATAGGGCCACCGGAGTTACCCTTGTTGATGGAAGCATCAGACTGAATGAAATCATCATATGGACCTGCATTAATATTGCGCGCACGAGCGGAAATAATTCCTGCGGTCACGGTGCCACCAAGACCAAACGGGTTACCAATGGCGACAACCCAGTCGCCGACACGTGACTTGTCAGAATTTCCCAATTTTACATAGGGCAGTTTCTTTTTCGATTTAACCCGTAGAATGGCAAGATCAGTTTTTGGATCTCGGCCAACAAGTTCAGCTTTTAACCGCGTGTCGTCCTGCAAAATTACGGAGATTTCGTCAGCACCTTCGATGACATGATTGTTTGTCACGACCAACCCCGAAGGATCGATAATAAACCCTGAACCAAGAGATGTTGCGCGTCTATTCGGCGTATTCTGCTGCTGCTGGCGGTCAAAGTATTCCTTAAAAAACTCCTCAAACGGTGAGCCCGGCGGCAATTGTGGACGCTGTTGTGGCGTCGCGCCATCGCGTTTCACGACCTGAGAGGTCGATATATTGACGACCGCAGGCAAAAGCTTTGCCGCTAAATCAGCAAAGCTGGCTGGAGCAGTTTTTGCAAACGCAGCACTTGAAATCAATAAGGCTCCTGCGACGATAAACAGGGAAAGGGACCATACCCTCAGCGATTTTCTCGACTGCATTTCGGCATATGTAGAATGGGCATGCCGGCCCGTATGTAGGGGAGCCAAATCCAAATTCTTCATTTCTTTCTCCTTTTTGCAGACGGCATATATCGCGAATACCATCCATTGTCGCACCTTAAACTTAAAGACCGGCGACAGGAGAACTTTTCCCATACCGCCTCTCCGCTTGCGAACAATATGGGTATCAAATGTGGAATTATCGAGGCAATTACGATCCCTCACGCGGATTTTACTAAATATAAAGCAAAACTACGTGAGTCGCGCGATATCTGGTAGAAAATTTTAGGCTCGGTTTTCTTTGCTAAGCCGATCAATTGCCCACCCATGCCAACCCCGGTCGTCTGCGGCACCTGCGAGATGGTGAACAATATTAGGACGACAAAGGAAAGATCACCTGGAATGCAATCAATGGCTCATATTTGTCACAGTCGTATTAACCATACGATTCCAACACCGACGATAGCTGAAAGGAGTCCGGCCGAGCGCATGGAGGACGACGGCAACGACATCACCGACACCATCATCCGCTTCATAACGTCGGGAAATAGAGCGTAAAGAAGACCCTCTATCACCAGCACGAGTGCAAACGCGATCACCAAATCTGGATACATCGGTGATCGCGCCTACACTGGCTATTTGTTGATTGGGTTCTTGCCACCTAAGTTTCTGAAATAACGGAAGAATTCGCTGTCGGGTGAAAGCACCATCGTGGTACCGGCACCGAGTGCCTCGCCATACGCTTCCATGCTCCGATAGAAGCCAAAGAATTCGACGTCCTTACCAAAAGCATCATTAAGCAATCTGGTTTTAAGACCCTCCCCTTCACCTCGGAGAATTTGGCTCGTTCGGCGAGCCCCAGCAAGAATGACTGTCCGTTCACGATCAGCATTGGCCTGGATCTCGGCTTTAACCTTTGCACCCTCAGAACGGAGCTTCACGGCCTGTTCGACACGTTCCGACCGCATCCGATTGTAAACCGCCTGACTGGTCGCGGGCGGTAAATCAGTCCGTCCAATCCGTACATCAACCACTTCGATACCAAAATCAGCAGCCTGGCTTTTCATCTGATTGGTAATACGACTCATGACGTCTTCACGCTTATCAGACAACATGTCGCCCAATAAAATTTGACCAACTTCGGCTCGAACTGCCGCATTCAGACGGCCACCAAAAACCTGCAAGAAGTTGGTTTGCGTTACAGCCTTTTTCTTAAATTCAAGCGGTTTGACAATTTTATACCTTACAAAAGCATCCACGTTGACGCGCTTTTGGTCTGCCAAAACGACTTCCTGAGCCGGTGGATCAAGATCGAGAAGACGGTTTTCAAAATACTCGACACTTTCCAAAAACGGCTTTTTGAAATGAAGGCCGGGATTACTTTCCGTCCTTACATATCGGCCAAACTGCAAGATCAATGCGTGTTGCGTTTGATGGACTGTATACATGGCATCAAACGCCAAAATACCGCCAACAACGACGACTGTCCCCAGGACAATGAGAATTATTCTGTTCATATCAGCGAGCTCCCTGAGCGTTTCTGTCGGATCGCTTCTTGATTTCTGGCAACGGCAAATACGGGACTACGCCCTGCCCACCCTTGCCGCTATCCATAATAATTTTATCGGCGTCCTTCAGTACTTCCTGCATCCGTTCGAGATAAAGGCGCTGAATGGTTACTTCCTTGCCAGTCTTGTAGGCTTCATAAACGGATAGGAACCTTTTGGCTTCACCTTCAGCTTCTTTGACAAGCTGCTCCCGATAAGCGGTCGCTTCCTGCACAAGACGCGCGGATTCACCTTCGGCTTTCGGAATAATATCATTGCGATAGGCATCAGCTTCGTTCTGCGCACGCTCTTTGTCCTGCTTCGCCCGCTGAACATCATTAAACGCATCGATCACCGGTTGAGGTGGATCAACTTTTTGCATTTTGACTTCAGCGACAAAGATCCCTGCTTTGTAGGTATCCAAAATTTTCTGAAGCAAGGCCTTTGTTTTTACTTCGACGTCCTGACGTCGTTTCGCTAGCACATCTTCCAAGGTGTTTTGGCCGGCAATTTCTCGGATCGCACTCTCTGCCGCCAGCTTCGCCGTCGCCTGCGGATCACGTATATTAAACAGATAGTCTTTTGCGTTCTTGATCCGCCACTGCACAACAAAATCGATATCGATGATATTTTGATCACCCGTTAGCATCAGACTTTCTTCGGAAACATCGCGGATAGAAGCCGTACGCCCTGTTCCGCCAGTACTCCGGAAGCCAATCGAAATAGTATTTGTTCGCTCAACATTTGGGGTCGTTACAGTCCCAATCGGCGTAGGAAACCAAAAATGCAGACCCGGGCCGGTCTGGTTTGCGAATTTTCCAAACAGAAGTTCTACGCCTTGCTCACCCGGTTGTACGCGATACATACCGCTCAATAGCCAGCCGACAAGACCCAGAACGACGATTAACGAAATCCCTACGCCCCCAAGACCGCCAGGCATCATTCGTTTAAAACGATCCTGACCACGACGGAGCATTTCCTCAATATCGGGAGGTTGGGTTCCACCACCACCGCCACCGGAGCCACCGCCACTGGGGCCACTACCCCATGGACCACCGCCACCTTTATTGCCGCCACCACCCTGTTGTTGCCAAGGCATATCGTTCTGTCCTCTTCAAAGAGTTGGCAGCGCATTGCCACCAGACCTATGGAGTATATATGTTAGCTTAAACCTGAACGCAACGCAGCGATTTTACTGCATTTGCCACAAATTTTTAATTTTCAGACCGGAGTGATTTTATGGCCGACATCAGCAACGCCCAAATTCTTGACGCGCTGCGCACAATTCAGGATCCAGATGGAGGCCAGGATATCGTCAGCTTGAACATGGTTACGGGTTTAGTTAGCAAGAGCGGGAACGTCGGATTTACAATCGAAGTTGATGCAGATCGTGGTCCCAAGATGGAACCAGTTCGTAAGGCCGCCGAAGAAGTCGTCAAGACGATTCCCGGTGTTCTCTCTGTCACCGTTGTCCTGACGGCCCCGACCGCAACCGCTGTGCCACAACCGACACAACCCGCCGCCCCGCCCCAAGGAGGGCAACAGCAACCGGTTAAGTTGCTGGAAGAGATAGGAGCAGTCATCGCTGTCGCGTCCGGCAAAGGCGGTGTTGGCAAATCGACGACTGCGGTCAATCTGGCACTAGCGCTCTCCCAAAAAGGACTTAAAACCGCCATTCTTGATGCCGATATTTATGGACCCTCACTACCAATGATGCTCGGCATTACTGAAAAGCCGGATTCGCCAGACGGCAAACGTCTGATGCCGATCGAAAAATATGGCCTCAAATGTATGTCTATTGGCTTTATGGTCGCCGCTGACACACCGATGATTTGGCGTGGCCCGATGGTCATGGGTGCCCTTGAGCAAATGATGGGCGATGTCGAATGGGGCGAGACAGACGTCATGATCATCGATATGCCACCCGGCACCGGTGATGCTCAACTCACCATAGCGCAGCGCGTCGCTCTGGCCGGTTCGGTTATCGTCTCGACGCCACAAGATCTAGCCCTGCTCGACGCACGCAAAGGCCTGAATATGTTCAAACGAGTTGAAGTCCCGGTCCTCGGTATCATCGAAAACATGAGCTATTTTCTATGCCCCCATTGCGGCGAACGATCTGAAATCTTTACTCATGGCGGTGCAAAAAATGCCGCTGCACAGATGGGAGTCGACTTCCTGGGCGAAATTCCGCTGGAAATGGCGATTCGTGAGGGGTCCGATACCGGACGCCCGATTGTCGCGACCGACCCTGACAGTCCGCAAGCCAAGGCATATCATGCCATCGCGGAGGCACTTTGGGCGAAGGTTTTGAGTGGTGTCGGCCAACCCGTTGCCCCGGAAATCATTGTGGAGTAATCCAACGTGACTGAAGCCACGATCCCTTTTCGCAAACGTATGGAATTTGAATATGGCGAAGTTCAGCAGGTATCGCCACTGGTCCGCCGACTCGTCGCGCGCAATCCAAGTAGCTTCACCTTCCATGGAACCAACACCTACATTATAGGTCACGGACGCGTCGCCGTTATTGACCCGGGCCCCTTACTGGAAGAACAAACATCCGCCTTGGTCAAAGCCCTTGAAGGGGAAACCGTCGAGAACATCCTCGTTACCCATACCCATCACGACCACTCGCCGGGTGTGACACCGCTTAAAGAGAAGATCGGCGGTGAGGTTCATGGTGCAATCCCAAGAGAAATACCGCCAGGCGTTAAAACAGCAGAATCCATTCAATATGACTTCGCGCCGGACCATGTTCTGGAAGACGGTACGATCGTTAATGGTGATGACTGGTCGCTCGAGGCTGTCCACACACCAGGGCATATGTCCAACCACATGTGTTTCGCTTTGGCGGAAGAAGACATTCTGTTTACCGGTGATCACATTATGAGCTGGAATACGACGGTGGTATCACCACCGGACGGGAATATGGCGGAGTATTTTTCGAGCCTGGAGGTATGTCTTGCACGGAATGAAAAGACCTACTGGCCGGCGCATGGACCTTCAATTCCTGACCCCGAACCTTTTACGCGAGCCTACCGAAATCACCGGCGAATGCGCGAAGGCGAAATCCGAAAATGTTTGGATAATGGCCATCACACTATTCCGGAAATAGTTGGCCGGTTGTATAAGCATTTACCAGAAAAGATGCATGGTGCAGCCTCACGGTCAGTTTTGGCACACTTGGAACATATGGTGCAAACCGGGCGCGCCACATCCGAGGGCACGCCAATGGAGACCGCCACTTACAGGACGGCATAAATCATGAACTACGTCGGCAAAGCGATTCCCCGTGAAGAAGATCTGCGGCTCCTGCAAGGACGTGGGCGCTATACGGATGATGTCAACGCATTGAACCAGGCACATGCCTATGTCTTCAGGTCACCCATCGTCCATGCTGACATCCGTTCCATCAACACGACAGCAGCGTTGAATGCACCTGGTGTTTTGGCCGTCCTCACAGGCGAAGACCTAAAAGCACGAGGTCTCGGAACATTGCGCCCAGCGGCCCCCGGAAAACGCAGTGATGGTTCGCCAGGTTTCGTTTGCACACAGCCTTTGTTGGCCCAGGATCGCGTCCGCTACGCCGGTGAAGCAATCGCCTTCATCGTCGCGGAAACCGTCGCCCAGGCAAAAGACGCCGCCGAACTCATTGAGATTGACTTTGATGCGTTACCCGTTGTCACATCTGTTGATGATGCACTGGCCCCTGACGCTTACGCTCTATGGGATGATAATCCGAGTAACGAAGCCTATACGTTTGAAAAAGGTGATGCCTCAGCTGTCAACTCAGCGTTGTCGAATGCTGCTCACATCATCAAGCACCGGGTTTGTGTCAATCGGGTTGCCGGCAATCCGATGGAAAATCGTGGCTGTATTGCCGAGTACGATACATACGAAGATCGTTATACGCTGCGGGCCACTGTCCAGTCTGTCCATGGCATCCGGCAGCAAATTGCTGGCCAGATTCTCGGCATTCCACAAACCCAGCTTCGCGTGATCTGCGATAATATGGGCGGTGGTTTTGGCACCAGAGGTGGATGTCACCCCGAATACAGCCTGTCTCTGTGGGCCTCGGAAATAATCGGCCGCCCAGTTAAATGGATCGGTGACCGCACAGAAGGCATCATGACTGATGAACAAGCGCGCGGCGGTCTGGTCGATTGCGAATTAGCTCTTGATGCTGACTTTAAATTCCTTGGACTGCGCACGCACACCAAAGTGCCGATCGGTGCTTATTTCGGAAATGATCGTAACCTCCGTTCTGCGACCGGCGGTCTCGGCGGTCTCGCTGGCGTCTACGGCATTCCTGCAATCCACGCAAAGGTAACTGGCGGCCTGACAAACATGATTGGCAACGCGCAATATCGCGGCGGCGCCAAGCCAGAGCCTGTATATGTCCTTGAAGTGATGGTCGATGTCGCCGCCCGCGAGTTGGGGATCGACCCCATCGAGTTACGTCGTCGTAACACTGTTGGACCTGAACAGATGCCCTTCACAACCTGTTTTGGAGACATTTACGATTGTGGAGACTTTGTCCGGAATTTCGAAGATTGCCTGAAAGCGGGCAATTATGACGGCGTAGACCAACGCCGTGCTGACAGCGCAGCCAACGGCAAAATTTTGGGTGTTGGCTCCTCAAACTCCGTCACCGGTGTCGCCAGTACAAACTTTGAACATGTCGAAATCAGGTTTGATCCATCGGGCAACATCACCCTGCTTTGTGGCGCCATGGATCACGGCCAAGGCCACGGCACGACCTTCAAACAGGTCCTAGGCGATAGCCTTGGAATCAATACTGACAAAGTCCAATATCGTTTTGGCGATACAGACAAAGTCGCGCATGGCATCGGTACTTTTAATGCACGCTGCGCGGTATTCGTCAGCGCGGCCGTTATCAATGCCTCTGAAAAGATTATTGCAAAAGGCAAACGGATCGCAGCTCACTTGCTGGAAGCTGCGGACGACGACATCGAATATAGTGACGGAACCTTTACCGTAGCCGGAACCGACAAAACGATCTCGCTCGAGGAGGTCGCTAAGACCGCGTTCCAGAAACCCAAGCTCCCCGCCGACATTGAACCTGGCCTTTATGAGCATGGTGAGTTCGGTATGGGTCAGGGTCAGATGCCGACATACCCGAACGGCGTTCACCTGGCCGAGATTGAAATCGATTCAGATACCGGCAAGGTCGAACTCGTCCGCTATACTGCGGTCGATGATGCAGGAACGATCCTCAATCCGATGCTGTTTGACGGTCAGGTTCATGGTGGCATCGTTCAGGGCGCAGGCCAGATTATGATGGAAGATGTTCATTATGACCCAGAGAGCGGCCAGCTCCTCACTGGTTCGTTCATGGATTATTGCATGCCGAGAGCTGACGATTTTTGTGATTTTAATATTGCGGCAAACGAAATCCCCACCGCTAGAAACCCGCTCGGTGTCAAAGGTGTTGGAGAGGCAGGTACCGTCGGTGCAATGCCAGCTGTTATGAATGCAATCAACAATGCGCTGCACCGTGTGGGTGCAGCGCCTGTTGAAATGCCAGCGACACAGGAAAAGGTCTGGCATGCTTTACAGGCTGCTAAGTCAGCGGCCTAGGGATGAATTTCGATCGGCGTCCCGGCATCGACCATCTTCCAGATTTGGTCCATCTGCACGTTATTGACGGCGATGCAGCCCTGGGTCCAATCGATGGAAGGATGCCCGACGCGATCGGCTGACATTCTGTTTGGCAAACCATGGATCATGATTTTTCCGCCGGGGTCTTTGCCCAGCGCCCGCGCTTTCGCCTTATCTCTGGCATTTGGGTAGTTCACCCGGATCGCGCGATAGAAATGGCTGTCCTTTAGTTTAAAATCGAGGAGATAGTCTCCCTCTGGAGTCTTGGCGTCGCCCTGATATTGCTTGTGACCTTTAGGGTAACGACCAAGAGCAATGGGGAACACCTTTAGAACGAAATCGCCCTTCATCAGAACCAGTCGACGTTCCGATTTCAGAACCACAACACGATCCGCTTTGGGTGAGGACAGACGTACCGTCTGGCCGGCAATGGCCACAGCACTCCAACTGGTGTTTAACAGCAGAGCGCTTCCTAAAACGATCCTGAGTAAAATGGACCGCATTGCCCAATCCTCCGATTTCCGTGAGAGTCTGTTAAGTAAACCCTATGGTTATCTGAATTTGTTAACAGATTATAATTTTGAGGGCCAGTAACGGCGATGTGTTAAGCCGTCAGGCGATCATAGGTCACGAAGCTATAGTCACAGGTTTCTTGCGGGCCCGCTGTGCAATACTCGCGTGATATCTCGGCCCAGACTGCGCTATCTATCTCGGGGAAAAGAACATCACCTTCAATCACGCTATGGACCTCGGTGACATATAAGCGATCCGCCTCAGACAGTGTCGCCGCATAGATATTGGCACCACCGATCACCATAATCTCATCGACATCACTTTCATTCGCGGCATTTTCTCCAGCCGCAACGGCACTCGCTAAATCGTGGACGACTTTGATACCCTCAGCGGAAAATTCAGAATCGCGAGTCATAACGATGTTTGCGCGCCCCGGCAGAGGACGCCCGATAGACTCATAAGTCTTGCGTCCCATGACGATAGGTTTGCCCATCGTCACCGATTTAAACCGTTTCAGATCACCCGAAAGCCTCCAGGGCAAATCGTTGTCCCGGCCAATCACACGATTTTCAGCAACAGCAACAATGAGAGAAATCCGCATCACTGATCAAACTGCTATGGGGGCAGAAATATGAGGAAGTGGATCGTACCCATCGAGGACAAAATCTTCGTATGAGAATTTAAAAATATCAGTTACGTCCGAATTGAGAAGCATTTTTGGCAATGGTTTAGATTTCCGCCCCAGCTGCTCCGTGGCCTGATCCAAATGATTATTATAAAGATGGGCGTCGCCAAAGGTGTGTATGAATTCTCCGGGTTTTAAACCCGTAGCTTGCGCAATCATCAGCGTGAGGAGCGCGTAAGACGCAATATTGAACGGGACACCGAGGAAAATATCAGCGCTACGCTGATAGAGCTGACAAGATAGCTTTCCATCCGCCACGTAGAATTGAAACAGACAGTGACAGGGTGGCAGGGCCATCTTTTCGATTTCAGGCACATTCCACGCACTAACAATCAATCGGCGAGAATTGGGATTAGTCTTTATATCACGGACAAGCTGACTTATCTGGTCCACAGCACCGTCATCAGAAGTCGGCCATGACCGCCATTGCGCGCCATAGACAGGCCCAAGATCACCATTCTCGTCGGCCCATTCATTCCAAATTGAGACCTTGTTATCATTCAAATATTTGACGTTCGTATCGCCCGCCAAAAACCACAAAAGCTCGTGGATAATTGAACGAAGGTGCAACTTCTTGGTGGTCACCAAAGGAAATCCAGCGGCCAGATCAAACCTCATTTGGTGACCGAATACACTAATTGTGCCAGTACCTGTACGGTCACCTTTTTGGGCGCCTTCCTCGACGACGAGGCGCATTAAATCGAGATATTGTTGCATACTGGCTTTCTGAACAAATTAGCGCCGACGATCTTTACTTTAATTTAGGGCAGAATCACCCTATATTGAAAGTGCTGGGCAACCAGCTATAGCGATAAACGGCTTGTGAAATAAGCGATGCGGACCCGGGGGCGGTACCCGGCGCCTCCACCAATTTCTTTCTTCCGGATTTTTTCCGGATGTCTTTGGGGGCGAAATAGGATCGACGCGCGTGTAAAGACTTGTTTTTCGCTCGGCATTGTACCGCCGTTATCGGGCTAATTTATAAATGCAAACGATAATGTTGCATCTCAAGATTACGCACTAGCTGCGTAATTGGATAGGGTTTCGGGGGGTTCCTAGTAACAGAATACCCCCCACTTATACTCAGTACACTGGCATCAGCCTGTGCACCCTTGCGGTGCCAAGGGTAAATCCCGTAAAACTGCACACATCATGACTGACGAATTTATCGACTACGGGAAATTGGTAGACCGCGCGATGCGAAGTGTTTTGCGCGATGCGCTAGAGATCGCCCGTGATCAAGGCCTGCCAGGCGACCATAATTTCTACATCACTTTCGAGACACAAAAGACCGGGGTCGATATATCGCCCGTTCTCGGCGCGCAATATCCCGAAGAAATGACAATCGTGCTAGAGCATCAGTTTTGGGATCTTGACGTCACAGAAGATTCATTCGCTGTATCGCTGAGCTTTGGTGGAAAACGCGAACGGCTATTTGTACCTTACGACGCCGTCACTGCCTTCGTTGATCCTTCTGTAAAGTTTGGTCTGCAATTTGGCCAGGAAGAAGGCGCCAGTATCGCTCAGCTGGAGAGTGAAGATGACGATACGAATGCAAACGAAGCAACCGCCGATAGGACCCCCGAAAACCCGGCAGCGGATTTAGCAACGGGTGATGGTACTGTCGTTGCTCTCGATAGTTTTCGGAAAAAGTAACTCTGAGCCGAGCAAGCGACGTTTGGAAGCTCAGGCCACCCACAATTTTTAAACGGATCGCTGTTATGTCGGAATTTACGTACCACGAAATGTTTCCTGTAACCCAAGAGGAACCGGAATACCGCCTTTTGACGTCAGACCATGTCGGCACTAGCAAACTCAATGGCACCGAAGTTCTGACCGTAGAAACAGAGGCGCTCACCAAACTGGCCGCAGCGGCTTATTACGATACTGCGCATTTTTTACGCACCGGCCATCTCAAACAACTTGTTGCCATTCTCGACGACAAAGACGCCTCACCAAATGATCATTTCGTTGCCTGGGACCTACTGAAGAATTCAAACATCGCCGCCGGTGGTGTTTTACCGATGTGCCAGGATACTGGCACCGCGATCATCATGGGCAAGAAAGGACAAAACGTCTGGACCGGTGGCGGCGACGAAGCCGCGCTCGCAGCAGGTGTCGCGAAAACATTTACCGAGAGCAATTTGCGCTATTCGCAGCTCGCGCCGCTTTCGATGTATGAAGAAAAAAACACCGGCGACAATCTGCCAGCACAGATAGAGCTCTACGCAACAGAGGGCGATGCTTATAAATTTCTGTTTATCGCCAAAGGGGGCGGTTCAGCGAATAAGTCGTTTTTGTTTCAACAAACCCCCTCGATGCTGAATCCCGACAGGCTCATACCGTTTCTGGAAGACCAGATTAGACTGCTCGGCACAGCAGCCTGCCCGCCCTACCATTTGGCAATCGTTATCGGCGGCACCTCTGCTGAGTTAAACCTTAAAACCACAAAACTTGCGAGCACCCGGTATCTCGATGGACTGCCGACGCAGGGCAATGAACACGGTCAGGCTTTCCGTGACCTTGAAATGGAAGCGCATATTTTAAACCTCACCCGCGAGATGGGAATTGGAGCGCAGTTTGGCGGAAAGTATTTTTGCCATGATGTGCGTGTCGTCCGTCTCCCCCGCCATGGCGCGTCATTACCTATTGGAATTGGAGTTTCCTGCTCCGCCGACAGACAAGCTCTCGGCAAAATTACCAAGGACGGTGTTTTTCTTGAACAGCTAGAGACCAATCCGGCGCAATACATGCCAGATGTCGAAGAGGGCTCCCTGGGCGGCGAAGTAGTTCCGATAAATCTCAACCAACCAATGGACGAGATACGCAAAACGCTCTCCGGTTACCCGATAAAAACCCGACTGGCGCTCACCGGTTCCCTGATTGTCGCCCGCGACCTCGCCCATCTGAAAATTTCAGAACGTTTGAAAGCTGGAGAACCAATGCCGGACTATATGCGCAATCATCCGGTATATTATGCGGGTCCCGCAAAGACACCGACCGGCATGGCATCCGGTTCATTTGGCCCTACAACGGCGGGACGGATGGATTCTTATGTTGCTGACTTCCAGGCACAGGGCGGCAGCTTTGTCATGCTCGCCAAAGGCAATCGGTCACGACAGGTTACCGATGCCTGCAAAGAGCATGGTGGTTTTTACCTCGGATCAATCGGGGGGCCGGCAGCGCGTTTGGCACAGGACTGCATCAAAAAAGTCGAATGTGTTGAGTATGAAGAACTCGGCATGGAAGCGGTTTGGCGCATTGATGTCGTAGATTTTCCTGCCTTCATTGTTGTTGATGACAAAGGAAATGACTTCTTCTCCGAAGTGACCAAGCCAAGAGCATAGACAAGGCAAATGGCAATCCGGCCTAAACCGGTCAATTTGGTTACCTTGAAATTTCACCGCATATTAGCCCATTGGGTGTATAATATATGTCTGAAGCTACGAAATTTGGATAAGTGGCGTGTATAAGGACAATTCTCTTCTTCCGCGCGAAGCGGTGCGTCTCGCTGCTTTAGGCATCCTTGCCGGCGGACAGATGACCTATGCTGCGCTCGCTGCGGCTGTCCGCAATTTCACGAGCCGCATCGCCGGGCCTTCTCTCGATCTAATGGGAACGTCGATCGAATT
The DNA here is from genome assembly GCA_905182615.1 of Alphaproteobacteria bacterium UBA2964. Taxonomy (GTDB): domain Bacteria; phylum Pseudomonadota; class Alphaproteobacteria; order MPNO01; family UBA2964; genus UBA2964. The sequence goes on from CAJJCG010000078.1 coordinate 27,884, forward strand.
GTTGCGCTTCGAAGGTCTTATAGAGACGGAAGAAACCGAAACAGAAGATACCCCGGAAGCTGTTCTGACGCTGACCGATGACGGGCACTCAGAGCTCATCGCCCTCTTGCGCGCTGCAGTGCGACCACCAGTCAACGATGTCGCGAAGCTTATTCTGGCACTAAAATTTCGTTTCCTCCATATGCTCGATATCTCTGATCAGTACGATCAAATAGAGATGATGATCGAGGCCTGCGAAGGAGAACTCGCGAGGCTCGTCGATTTACGAGGTCATCATAGCGAAGCTCCAGGTTTACTGGTTGAGTGGTTGGATCACGATATTGGACAGGTAGAAGACCGGCTTGAATGGCTACGCAGTCTGCAAACCAGCCTAGTGTCGGAATAACGCGCCCCATTAAAACAGGTGTTGTCCACCGGTGATAAAAATTTCTGAGCCGGTCACATAACCGAAGTCTTCACCACAAAGCTGAAAAATAACCGAAGCAACTTCGTCAGCTGTCCCCATCCGGTTTAACGGAATTCGTGGGATGAGTGACTCGTACTCCGCCCCAATCATTTCAGTCGCGATTTCACCCGGTGCCACCGCATTTACGCGCACACCCAACTCAGCAAACTCAACCGCCATTTCGCGCGTCAGCGCCGACAGCGCTGCTTTCGATGTCGAATAGGCGGATCCCGCAAACGGATGAATAGCGTGACCGGCGATAGAGGTGATATTGACGATTGAACCTTCTGCCCGATGCAAGGCCGCCGCAAATCCGCGCGCCAGTGCAAGCGGTGCAAATAGGTTTAAATCATAGACCTCGCGCCAATCGTCTAAACTACCGTTAAGAGACCCTAACCGTTCTTTATAAGGCGTTTTAGGCGATTGAGCGGCATTGTTGATCAACGCGTTGAGACCATCGTCCCCCAGAACATCATTGGCCCTTTTGATAAATCCATCGACACTTTGCCGATCTGCCAGATCCGTCGAAATGTGATGCGTCCAGTTTGGGTCCCGCCGGCAATCATCTGGAATATTTTCACGAGAGCAGGTTATTACCCGCCAGCCGGCTTCGCTAAACCGCTTAACGGTTGCGTGGCCAATGCCGCGGCTTGCCCCCGTCAGAACAATAGATTTAACCGCGTCAGCCATTCAGATTGCTGACGCCAAGGCGCTCATCACTTGCAAAGTAAGACCGGTATTTCAGTCGCCGTGATAATATGCCGTGTCCGACCACCCAAGAGCATCTGGCGTACGCGGCTCCGTGCATATGCCCCTTTTATCAGCATATCCGCATTCACTTCCTTTGCGTGTTTCAGGTATGAGGCACCGATCTCATCATCACGCACGTCGAAACGCATGATCTCCGCTTTAATACCAGACCATGCCAACCGGGTCACACCTTCTTCCGGTGGAATTGACGGCGGCTCAACGGGGTCGGCAGCGAGCAAAGTCACCTTGTCCGCCTTCTCAAGAATTGGCATAGCAGCCCCAATTGCATGAGCAGCTTCCGGGCTACTTTCCCAGGCAACAGCGACGTGATTTCCTGTTTCACTGGGCAGTTCTGGCGATACGACAAGCGTCGGACGCCCGGTATCCAAGAGTGCTGCCTCTAGGGTAATTGGCGACGGCAATGCTAAATCTTTTACAGGACGACCGACCGCGACAATATCGAACAGACGACCCCGGATGGCGACGATCTCATCTTCCCGACCACTTTCTTCCCGCCAGCAAATTGTTGGGCCAGATTGACCGTTCGGGGCATCGGCAATGGCGATACCGCTTGATTGACAAAACGAATCAAAAGATTCGCGCGCGTGTACCGCCCGTTCGCAACCTTCCTTCTCCGTAACCTCCATGATTTCCTCAATCATTGAGCCGTCCATTCCTTCCCCCGTATAGGGAACCAGACCGCGTGGGTCAGCCCGAACGTGTAAAACCTCTATATGGGAGTCAAACCGCTTTGCAATTCGTCCAACAGTTTCGAGAACCGTCTGACCTGAATCACCACTGCTTACACAGGCAAGAATCGTTTGGATCAAGTTTTCCTCCCGGCACGGGATGGTGCCAACTAGAACGACGGACAAATTTCTCCGTCAACTTAGACTTGACGTTTTTTTGGCCGCATTCAAGTGATTTCAGCAATTCTATTTAGGGAAATAAATGGCTTACCGACCAGTTTCCGTTTTCCATACGATACAAAGTTCTTCGATGAAGACGGAAGGGACGTTCCTCCCAAAACTCAACTACAGTGGGAATCACGCAAAATCCGGACCAATTAGGGGGGCGGCTAACCTTTGAAACACCAAACTTTGCCGTAAATTTTGCGACGTTCTTTTCGAGATCAAATTGGCTCTTCATCGGGCGAGACTGGTGAGAGGCCCAGGCGCCAATTTGCGCCCCACGGGCACGACTCGCGAAATAGGCATCCGCTTCAAGCTCACTAACGGGTTCAACGACACCCGAAATCCTCACCTGACGTTTAAGTGATTTCCAATGAAAGACCAGAGCCACTTTTGGATTTTCGGCTAACTCAAGACCTTTTTGGCTTTCCAGGTTTGTATAAAAAACAAACCCTTTTTCGGTCGCCTCTTTGAGCAAGACCATCCTCGCAGAGGGCATTCCAGTCTGGTCCGATGTAGCAAGTGTCATCGCCTCAGCCAAGCCCGGTTCGGAATTTTCTGCGTCAGCAAACCATTCGCGAAAAAACTCTAGTGGTTTTTTTTCAATCTTATTTACCATATGGACGTCCAGAAACCTTTTTGAATCAATATATTACAAATTCATCACGTGGCTAAAACTGTAACGGTGCAATACCCTCACACTAAATAGCTTGAACTAATTATGTTTGGATTCCCACGTATACATAATAGAATTGATTGCCACGAAAAGTCTTTCGGATTTATCGTTGTAAACTCGTATGGTTTTGTTCGACTAAACTGGCTTGGATTTTTAAAAATGATGAAAAAACTAATCGCCGTCGCCGTAATCGGCATATTCGGATTGGGCTTAACCGCCTGCGCAGGAAATGACCAAAATGAAAGGGGTGGCGCGATTATTGGTGGCGTGATCGGCGGCCTCCTCGGTTCCCAGGTTGGCGGCGGCAAAGGCAGAATTGTTTCCTCAGCAGCTGGTGCCGCTCTCGGTGTCTTTCTCGGCAGCCGTATCGGTAAAAAACTCGACAAGGTCGACCAAATGCATGCCGCCCGGACACAACAAACCGCTCTCGAGACCAACCCGGCCGGACAATCTTCCAGTTGGACAAATCCAGATACCGGCAACTCAGGCACGGTTACACCGACAAAAACTGTTGCCAGCGCTGACAATGGTCAACCTTGCCGCGAGTATCAGCACTCTGTCACCATCGGTGGCAAAACTGAACAGGCCTATGGCCGCGCCTGTCGCCAAGCTGACGGAAGCTGGCAAATCGTGAACTAGGTGCAGAGTGCTTGCTGCAGCAATCATTGACGCGTAAACAAGGGTGGAATGGGCGGCTAAGCTCCGGCTTTGCCACGCGAATCCTTTGGTGTAGGATCGCGCTCACCGTGTTTGCGTAAGGGACGAATAATAAATGACCGAGCCAGCATCTCTCATGAAAGGCAAAAAGGGCCTTGTCATGGGCGTCGCAAATGATCGATCGATTGCGTGGGGAATTACCAAGGCTATTGTCGCTCAGGGTGCCGAAGTCGCTTTTACCTACCAGAATGAAGTTCTCGAAAAACGCGTACGTCCATTGGCCGAAAGTTTGGGTAGTGACGTCCTGATCGAGTGCGATGTCTCTGACGATGCCAGCATTGAGAAGGTCTTCGCGACCCTTGAAGAAAAATGGGGTTCCCTCGACTTCGTCATTCATGCGATTGCGTTCTCTGACAAGAACGAGCTTACCGGCCGCTATCTTGATACGAGTGCTCAGAACTTTGCCCAGACCATGGCGATTTCTTGCTATTCCTTTACGTCGGTTTGTCGCGCCGCGCAGCCACTGATGAATAATGGCGGCAGCATCGTTACCCTAACCTATGCTGGTTCGGAGCGCGTCGTGCCGCATTACAACGTTATGGGTGTTGCGAAAGCCGCCCTGGAATGCAGCGTGCGCTATCTCGCTGTTGATCTCGGCAAAGAAAACATTCGGGTGAACGCAATCTCTGCAGGCCCAATTAAGACGTTGGCAGCCTCAGGCATTGGTGATTTCCGCTATATCCTCAAATGGAATGAGTTGAACGCCCCCTTGAAACGCAATGTTACTATCGACGACGTCGGGGGCGCAGGCCTCTATTTGCTGTCCAATCTTTCCAAAGGCGTGACTGGCGAAGTACATCATGTCGATTGCGGCTATAACGTGGTTGGGATGAAAGCAGTCGACGCACCCGATATCAGTGTGGTAACCGGGGATTAAGCTAAAACGCTTAAGGAATTCGGGGCGAGGTAAATGTCCGACAATAGTTTTGGCACGCTGTTTCGCGTGACCACCTGGGGGGAAAGCCACGGCCCAGCAATTGGCTGCGTGGTCGACGGTACGCCTCCCGGAATCGCCATCACAGAGGCAGACCTTCAAACATGGCTCGACCAACGAAAACCGGGAACATCCCGCTTCGTAACGCAACGTCAGGAGCCTGATCAGGTCTCAATTCTTTCTGGTGTCTTTGAAGGCAAAACAACCGGTACGCCGATAAGTCTCCTGATCCAGAACCAAGATGCCCGCAGCAAAGATTACTCGACGATCAAAGATAAGTTTCGACCGGGCCATGCGGACTACGCCTATTGGAAGAAATATAGAATTCGTGATTATCGCGGCGGTGGACGACCAAGCGCACGGGAAACCGCCATGCGTGTCGCTGCGGGTGGCATCGCTCGAAAAATACTCGGACGGTCCATAAAAATTCGCGGCGCGATGGTCCAGATGGGAACCGAGTCCATCGACCGAAACAAATGGAATTGGTCACAACGCGAAAAGAATCCGTTCTGGTGCCCGGACGCCAAAACAGCAGCACATTGGGAAGATTATCTCGACAGCGTTCGCAAATCCGGCTCATCGGTCGGCGCCGTCATAGAAATCGTTGCCTCGGGAATCCCGACAGGGCTCGGCGCCCCCATCTACGGCAAACTTGACGGCGACTTGGCCGCTGCGATGATGAGTATCAATGCTGTCAAAGGCGTTGAGATCGGTGCAGGCTTTTCTGCAGCTACCTTGTCAGGTGAAGAAAATGCCGACGAAATGTGCATGAAGGACGGAAAGGTCGAGTTTCAGTCCAACAAAGCCGGCGGTATTCTCGGCGGCATCTCAACCGGCCAGGACATCGTTGTCCGGTTCGCTGTTAAACCAACCAGCTCAATCCTGACACCAAGAAAAACCATTACCAAACAAGGCCGGAACACGACGGTAGAAACAAAGGGACGCCATGACCCCTGCGTTGGGATTCGCGCTGTGCCTGTTGGCGAAGCTATGATGGCCTGTGTCCTCGCCGATCATTTGTTGCGCCATCGCGGGCAGTGCGGCTGAGCCCTACGGACGCCTGAACACACTCACCAATTCGATATGAGGTGACCATAAAAACTGGTCGATCGGGACAACCGATTCCAGCCGATACCCGCCATCAATGAACTTTCGTGCGTCGCGGGCGAAACTTTGTGGATTGCACGAAACATAGACAACAACCGGGATCGCACTTTGGGCTAACAGACCCACCTGAGAAGAAGCACCAGCACGCGGCGGATCCAGAACGACCACATCCACAGCATCGAGCTCAGGACCCGCCAAGGGGCGCCGGTCGAGATTTCTCGCCTCAACGGTTACCCGCTCCCCCAACGCGTTTGACCGTGCAGCACGCGACAGCCCCTCGAGATGGTCCTGCGCCATATCGACCGCAAAGATCTGGCTGCCCGACTGTGCGATAGGCAGCGTAAATGCGCCACAGCCCGCATATAGCTCGACAACCTTTGCAGCACCACCTACCGCCGCAACAACATGCTCGCGCAATGTTTGTTCTCCCCAGGACGTCGGCTGAATAAAAGCGTCAGGGGGGATTTCCGTCTGGACATCGCCAAATTTCATGACGACGGCACGCCTCGCCACAATGGGCTCTGCGCTGTCTCCCGCCTTAGATTTCAATGGCTTCCAGCTAATGCGAGCGACATCGTTGGTTTCCGCAAATACGGCCAAATTTTCTCTCACCTTTAGATCGGTTTCCTCCGCCATCAACAGGGTGATATCCAATCCGCTATCAGCGCGTGTAACAGCGATCTCTGCGGTACCGCGTACATCCAGAAGTCCATCCAACAATTCCCGCAATGGGGGCACAACAGAGATGATGTCCGAATGCAAAACCGGGCATTCATTTAAATCAACGATCCGATGGCTACCCATTTCGAGAAAACCAAGGATAGTCCCACCCGCAAGGCGCCGAGCTGAAAATCTTGCCCTACGGCGCGACCCAGCCGAACCCGCGACGAGATCAGCGATCACGGAAACATCCAGATTTTGTCGTTCCAAAGCCTGGCAAACGATATCGCGCTTCCATGCCTGATAGGCCGTCGGAGAGAGGTGTTGCACCGAGCAACCGCCGCATTCTGTGAAATGCATACAGGCCGCTGGGTGACGATCATTGCCCGGTTCTGTGATCAATAGAATTTTACCGCGACGGGAACCGTCTTTGGATTTACTGAGGCGCAGTTTTACGAGATCGCCAGGCGCCGCGAATGGTACAAAAATTGCACCGCCGTATGCTTCAGCGACGCCGTCGCCTTTGGCGCCGAGCGCTTTGATCCTAACGTCGATATCGGTCACGCCCTGCGACTCGCGAAGATCAGAAATTCAACGTTGCCTTTCGGCCCCGTTATCGGACTCTTTTCAATACCCGCCACATTCCACCCCATTTCTTCAGAGAGCCAATTTCTAATTTCATCGCACACTTCCCGATGCAATTCAGGGTCACGAACAACCCCCCCCTTACCGACACGGCCCTTTCCCACTTCGAATTGCGGCTTAATCAAAGCAATTAATGATGCTGATGCCGCCGCCAAATTGAGTGCGGCAGGTAATACTGTACGAAGTCCGATAAAACTTGCGTCGCAGACAATCACCGTCGGGGTATCTGGAATATGAGTTTCATCCAACCTCCGTGCATTAACACCCTCGAGCACGACGACCCTCTCATCGTTTCGTAGCCGCCAATCCAATTGGCCACGGCCTACATCCACTGCATAAACTTTAGCAGCACCATTTTGTAACAAGACATCCGTGAAGCCACCGGTCGACGATCCGACATCGACGCAGATACTGCCGTCCACCACCATGGAGAAATTATCCAGTCCGTGCGCCAGCTTGATACCGCCACGGGACACCCATGGGTGTGGCCGCTCACGAACCTCAATTGCAATATCTTCAGCGACCTGATGACCTGGCTTGTCGAGCCGCGCTTCACCGGAATAAACAGTGCCCGCTATGATTAAAGCCTGTGCACGCGTTCTGTTCTCTGCAAGACCTCGCGCCACCAATAACTGGTCAACGCGCTGTTTCACGGCCATTGATTAAATCCGATTAGGCCCGAGCGGGCTCTTCAATAATTTCCTGCCCGAGCGCCTTAAGCGTTGTACCAACGATATCGATTGCTGTCAGACCGGCCATTTCAATTTGTTTGGGCTGGCTGTCGTGATCGATGTAGATATCAGGGAAATACATTGGGCGGAATTTGAGGCCATTATCGAGCAATCCACTAAAGGCCAATACATGTGTGACCTGACTGGCGAAACCACCAATCGACCCTTCCTCAATCGTTATGAGGACTTCGTGCTCAGCCGCCAAACGCCTTATGAGGTCTTCGTCAACCGGTTTAGCAAATCGTGCATCGGCAACCGTTGTCGATAAACCACGCGCAGCGAGGTCGTCCGCGGCCAGCAAACAATCGGCCAACCTGGTCCCATAGGATAACAACGCGACCTTGGTTCCCTCACGAATAATCCGCCCTTTACCGATTTTAAGAATTTCGCCCTTTTTCGGCATATCGACGCCGACACCGTTGCCACGCGGATAGCGCAACCCCGACGGACGATCATCAATGGCAACCTGCGTCTTTACCATGTGAACAAGCTCAGATTCATCAGCAGCCGCCATAAGAACCATTCCCGGCAAACAGCCAAGATAAGTAATATCAAATGAGCCTTGATGGGTTACTCCATCTGCACCAACCATCCCCGCCCGATCCATCACAAATCTCACAGGGAGATTCTGGATAGCAACATCATGCACAACAGAATCATAAGCCCGTTGTAAGAAGGTCGAATAGATCGCCGCAAAGGGCTTAAATCCCTCTGCAGCCAACCCAGCCGCAAACGTAACGGCGTGTTGCTCCGCGATCCCAACATCGAAGCACCGGTCAGGAAAGGCCTTCTCAAACACATCAAGACCGGTTCCAGACGGCATCGCCCCGGTAATGGCGACGATCTTGTCATCTTTTTCGGCTTCGGCGACCAGCGATTGCGCAAAAACTTTGGTGTAGGCCGGTGGGCCTTGCGGCGACTTCGCCAACGCACCGGTCACGACGTCAAACTTCCCGACGCCGTGGTATTTATCGGCTGCCGCTTCCGCGGGCGGATAACCACCACCCTTCTTGGTCACTACATGAATCAGAACGGGTCCCGGTTCATCGGAATCGCGAACATTCTTCAGGACCGGCAAAAGATGATCGAGATTATGGCCATCGATAGGCCCAATATAGAAAAAGCCCAGCTCTTCAAACATCGTGCCGCCGGTAACCAAGCCACGAGCATATTCCTCAGACTTCGTTGCAGCCTGTTCGAGAGGCTTGGGAAACTTCTTGGCGAGGTCGCGCATCAAATGGCGCAGCGACCGGTAGTAGCGGGACGAGATAAGCCGCGATAGATAGGCGCTCATGGCGCCGACAGGCGGCGCGATCGACATATCATTATCGTTGAGAATCACGACCAAACGTGACTCCATCGACCCGGCGTTATTCATCGCTTCATAAGCCATGCCGGCCGTCATTGAACCGTCACCAATTACCGCGACCGAATTATTTGAACCGCCGCTTAAATCGCGAGCAACCGCAAAACCAAGAGCTGCGGAAATGGACGTTGCAGCATGCGCAGCGCCAAACGGGTCATATTCACTCTCTGAACGCTTAGTAAATCCAGACAACCCACCGCCTTGACGAAGCGTTCGTATTCCGTCCCTACGGCCGGTTAGAATTTTATGTGGATAGGCCTGATGGCCGACGTCCCAGACGAGACGATCATCCGGCGTGTTGAAAATATAGTGCAACGCGACGGTAAGTTCGACGACACCAAGCCCGGCGCCCAAATGACCACCCGTTGTTGAGACCGCGTCAATTGTTTCCGCCCGAAGCTCATCAGCAAGCTGCCGCAGCTGTTTTTCTTCCAGTTTCCTGAGATCCGCCGGTAATTTGACGGTATCCAGCAACGGCGTTTCGGGTCCCTTGCTCAACACTACCTCCTTATGTTCGCCGCTGGACGACGAAATTCGCAATAGCCCGCAGGTGTGCAGCCTTTTCCCCAAACATGTCAAGTCGTGCGATGGCCTGCTCGGTCAGAAATTGGGCGCGTTCCTGCGCTTCTGAGACGCCAAGGAGCGATACAAACGTTGCCTTGCCAGCCGCTTCATCCTTCTGTATTGCTTTACCGACATCTTCTGATGTTCCCAATACATCGAGCAGATCATCTGCAATCTGAAACGCCAGCCCCAGATCATGGGCATAATGCAGAAGCGCCTGTCGCGCTTCATCTGACGCCCTGCCAACAATTGCACCCGATTCACAGGAAAAACTAATTAGAGCGCCGGTCTTTAGGCGCTGCATTCGCGTAACAGTCGAAACATCGGCATCGCTATGCTCCGCCGCCAAATCAATCATTTGCCCGCCGACCATACCATTTCCCCCCGAGGCGATCGCGAGCCCTTTGACTAACGCAGCGCGTACTTCGGCGTCAGGATGGGTCGCTTTGTCCGCTAAAATTTCAAAGGCCATGGCTTGAAGGGCATCACCTGCCAGGATCGCTGTCGCTTCATCAAATGCAATATGACAGGACGGTTTACCACGCCGCAAATCATCATCATCCATTGCCGGCAAATCATCATGGATCAATGAGTAACAATGAATAAGTTCGACCGCGACGCCAGCACGCAATGAATAGCTGTCTGGCGTATCAAACAATCGGGCACATTCCAGCGTGAGAAACGGTCGTAACCGCTTACCACCATCAAGCGAGGCATAGCGCATTGCCTCAAACAATCGAGCCTCATGACCTTGCGGTGCCGCAAGGACCTCGTCCAAAATTTGTTCAACCGCAGCAGCCCCTTCGGCCATAGCCTCCGGGAGCGGCATCAGAGCATTTGCTTCACTCAAGGTCTGTAGGCTCCAATCCCTCAGCGCCATCTGCGCCAAGCTTTATCTTCTCGACACGCGCTTTGGCCTCTTTAAGTTTCGTTTCGCAATGCTTCTTCAGAGCAGCGCCGCGTTCATAAGCCTCAATTGCATCTTCGAGGTCACTTTT
>CAJJCG010000079.1 GCA_905182615.1 Alphaproteobacteria bacterium UBA2964
GCGGCCCATTGCCGCCACAACCGAGATTGATCAAATTGCCGGTTCGCGAACGCAATACATCGATCATGCTTTTTCCGCTCGGCACGCAGTTACCAAGCGTAAAAGAGCCACCGAGTGTGACGATATCGGCTCGACAAAGATCCCATACCTTGTCGGGATTGTTAAAGCCATGCCGGTCAGAGACATAATGGAAAAAGATCCGCTTTCGTTGCAAACAACGTTGAGACTCTTCGACACGCCACAGAGGGACAGCAGATCTTTTCCGTCTTTCCCTTTTAAGGCTGATCCCAGATTTTTACCTTACGCGCGAAACAAGGTTTCTGGCGACACATAAAGCAACGTCTTTTTCCCTGCTTTACGAAGATCAGCGACAAGTTCAAGTTTGCTGCGCGGGTCATAGGTATGACCGCTCTTCTGGGTGATTACCCCTAACGATTTGGCGCCGAGATACCACAGATAAATTTCCGCCATATAGGCAGCACCAAGAACCGGCAGCCCTATGACGAGCAGATAACCAAACAAACGACGCATGACGAAAGACTCTTACTTGCCTTTGAACACCGGCGGGCGTTTTTCCATAAAGGCGGTGCGACCTTCCTTAAAGTCGTCGCTCAGCATGCAGTTCTCAACCAGCTCATCGCAATAAGCGACGTCGCGGTCATCAGGGTCCTTGGCAGCTTCGGCGACAATCACCTTAGTCGCCAGGATGGTCAGCGGGGCATTCACGGCAATCGTCGAGGCCAATTCGTGGACTACCTCATTGAGGTCATCTGCCGGCACCAGCTGATTGATCAGCCCCATCGCCAAGGCGTCTTCGCCCGAATAGCGACGTCCCGTAAAGACAATCTCCTTGGTCTTGGCGGGACCCACCAAATCGACAATTTTTTTCATATTTCTGAAGGGATATCCCAAAGCGAGTTTGGCTGCCGGAACTCCAAACTGCGAACCCTCCGCCGCAACCCGGATATCAGCATGCAACGCAGTGCCAACGCCCGCTCCCATGCAAAACCCACGGATCATCGCGATTAACGGCTTTTGAATATTACTAAAAGCTTCATTCACCTTGGTAGATAACGCGTCGTAAACCTCGCGCTGCTCTGGTGTCGCACGCTTTTCAGCGAATTCAGAAATATCCGAACCCGAGACAAATGCCTTATCACCCGCACCCTGCATGACGATGACGCGAACCTCGGGGTCGTTCTCAAAATCAGCAAGGATTTCGAGAATTGCTTCGCGCATCGCATAGCCAAGAGCATTACGCCGCGCTGGGTTGTTAAAGGTAATCCAACCAATACCGTCCTTTTTTTCGGCTTTCATTTTCTCGGTGGCGAGCGTCAATTCAGTCATCGTACCTCCTTAGTGGTCCTGATTGGATACAAAATTATTCATTGGCAAGTTGAGCAGCATTCTTGCCAGCCTCCCGGCTAAACACCGCATTGCGGGTCTGGCCGGTGCAAGACGGATAGTTATGAAAAAACAGCCCAACGATGTCACCTGAGGCATAAAGCCGGGGTATCCGCTGTTCAGTTATATCCAGAACCTCACAGCTGGTGTTAATGCTTACGCCGCCAAACGAGAATGTCACGCCACCCGTCACCGTATAGGCGCGGAAGGGTGCTTCATCAATTCGGTTGGCCCAGTTCGATTTGGGGATGGCAAGCCCCTCGGCCGAACGGCCATCCAGCATACCCGGATTGAACGGAACGTCCGTCTGAACTGCCGCGTTGAACTCGTCAATCGTTGCCTCAAGCGCCGCGGGCTCAATCCCGATCTTCCCGGCTAGTTCGGCAATCGTGTCCGCCTCTTCATAAACATCAGTGTATTCGGCACCAAGCCGGAAGAGGTCGATTCCCTTGCGATCATATATCTGATGCGCCAAGCCACCGGGCTGCGCCAACACAGCGCGTCCGGTTTTAGCGTACGTATAGGAGTGGTTGTTCTCACCTTCGTCATAAAACCGTTCGGCAAGATTATTGACGGTGATGCCCTGCGTGTAGTCGTAGCGATTGCACGTATTGCTATGGCCATCCTGGCGCAACGGCGTGCCGCCATCCGGGGCATAGGCATCGATCGGCGTTGCGTGGGCGCCCTGCCAGTGACCGGCGGGCTTCACCCCAAGATCAAGCAATGCCCGGAGTATCTCACCAGTATTATGTTTGGAGCCCCGCACTTTCATGAGATCGGCGTTGGCCCCGAGATAGCGCGCGCGCATTTCAGCATTGGCCTGGAACCCTCCCGCACAGACAATGACCGCGCCGGCCTTTAGCTCATAATCATCGTCATCGGTAGCCACGCAAACACCCTCGATACCGCGGAAATCGCCGATAAACTTCGTCACCCGCGAGCGATAGCGGAGATCGACGTCAAGCTGCAAAGCAATCTGGCGCCATCGCAAAAGCTGACCTAATCCACCACCCACTGTGTGCACGATGATGCCGGGTTCAAAATAGAATTTACCGTCAATCTCTCGGCGCTTCTCGGGCTCAAACTCGATGCCGGAATCGTACATCCAGCGTATTGCCGAGTTTGATTGGCTTACCATAAAATCTGCTAGTTTCTGGTCAATCCGACCCTGCGTCACACGATTGAGATCGCCTTTGAAGATTTCCTCGGTATAGGCGGGGATATGAAACCGTGCAAATTCCTCTGCATCCCAGTCCGGTACGATGTCACGAATATCGTCCGGCCCGGAATAGACAAAGCGGAAACCGGTATGGGAGTAACGGGCATTGCCGCCGAACTCTTCTTCCGGTGCTTTTTCCAACATCACGACTTTTTCGGCGCCGTTCTGGCGGGCCGATACGGCAGCCTCAAAGGCCGCACTCCCGCCGCCAACAATAGCGACGTCGCAATTCTCAGTGCGCACGATTCTCTATCTCCAACGAGTGATTAGGCGTCGACCTTCGGCTGTACGCGTTTCACGCCGCGTTCGCGGTCGGCCTCATATTGCACTTCCTGAAACCCGTGCGTCGAAAGGTCGAAATTATTCCCTTCCGGATCGCAGCCCCGTTTTTCAGCATAGGGCCGATCGCGCGGACGTTGACCAGGCGCTTTCAAACCAAACTCTTTCATCCGTTTGGCAATCTCCTCCTGATCGTCGATCTCAAATCCGAAATGGTTAAGTCCGTTCGGCTTGCCTTCCGCCTTTTGCGGCAGCAAGGCAACATTGATATAGCCGTCAGTGAGATAGGTCGCGCCGCTTTTGGAGCTATGCAAAATCTTCATGTCAAAGACCTGCTTGTAAAATTCTCCAAGCTTTGGCGGATCCATTGAAACCATCGCGATATGTTTAATTTTAGCCATTAAAGCCTCCTGTTTTTGATCTCGGTTCTTATAGCCAAAATCTTTACGTGCACCTTACGCCGGAACGAGCTGTTCCAGAACCCATTTCGCAACATCAAAAAGCGCATCATCAGCGCCGTGACGCCCCATGATCTGGATTGCCACCGGCATCCCGTTCGGCCCCTTATGTGTGGGCAGCGCATAACTCGGCACATGCAGCAAATTCCACAGGCCGATATGGGTATGATCGCCGGTGCTATTACGGTCCGGTGGTGCTTCGCCCGCCGTACAGGGCGCGATGATCGCATCAAAGTCGTTAAACAACACATCGAGGTCGCGCCGGCGATCAGCGCCAACCGTCATCGCATGGGTGTATTCTTCATATTTCCAGGCAAATCCTTTAGCCACACCGCGCTGGAGTTGCGGGCTCAGAAAGTCACGATGGTTGAACCACTCATGAGCGGTCGCTCGCGCCCGTTCATAGCTTGAAATGATATCACGGGCAGCAACCAACTCATCGAAACTATCCGGCAAGACCAGCTCGCTTACCTGGGCACCCTTAACCGCAAGGGTTTCACGGGCAATCTCTATCGCCTCAACGGTTTCCGGTTTAACGATATCCCATAGATGGGTTTTGCAGATCGCAATACGGGGGGCCGTGACGGCGGACCTCTCCAATCGTGTAGGTCTACCTACGAGGGCTGCGCTCAACAATTCAATATCATCCATCGAGCGAGCCAGCAGACCAAGCGTATCTAAAGATTGTGCGGCAGGCCAAACACCGTGAATACTGAACGTATCAAATGTAGGCTTGTAACCAATGACACCGCAATGAGCCGCCGGGCGATGGATCGACCCTGCGGTTTGGGTCCCAAAAGCTGCCGGCACCATAAAATCAGCAACAGCCGCGCCCGAACCACTGCTGGACCCCCCCGGCGTACAGGCCAGATTATGAGGGTTTGCGGTTGGCGGCGGTGCCATACCGGCGAATTCTACTGTTACCGTTTTACCCAGGATAACCGCACCCGCCGCCCGCAATAGTGCAACACAGGCAGCGTCATAGCCAGGCCGGCACCCTTCATAAATCGGCGACCCCATTCCGGTCGGCATGTCATATGTCGCAATAATATCTTTGACACCAAAAGGCACGCCATGCAGCGGACCTTTACGCTCACCCGCCGTATCACAAGCCCGCGCCTGTGCCAGCGCCAACTCGGGATCGAAATACGCCCAGGCCTTTATATCATCGTCGCGCGCTTCAATCCGATCGAGGCAATCTCGGACCAGTTGCTCAGAGGTAATGTCGCCACGCTCAATCGCCGCGGCGGCCTCGGCAAAGGAAAGTTCGTTCAACATGGAACGACTCGACATCAAAAGTGGTTCTTGTGCAACCGGCTGGCACAATAAACCAAAAGAAAAGACAGCTCGACCATCGCCGATCTGTCCTACTCATTTGAAATATCGTCTGAAATGTCGTCGGAATTATTCGAAACGGTTTATACCATCAAACGCAGCGGTTTTATAGCATTCCGCCAAAGTCGAATATTTAAAGACGGTATCGACGAAATAATCGACCGTCCCTTCATGCGCCATAACCGCCTAACCGATATGAATCAGCTCCTCGGCTTGTTCACCAATGATCGACACCCCGAGCACCCTGCCCGGTCGGCTAGACGGCGTTGACACTGAAGTTTTCGACGAGACGACTGCTTCATTTTCTTCCACCACGCTCTTCGGGCGGTTGAATTCCCAAGGCATTCCCGTAAACGATCGGGTAACCTTCCTGGGCTCTTCGATAGATGGGCTGGAGACTGACAGGATCATCCTGAGCAATTTCCTTCAACCGAAAACGATATCTTTATCGTGACCGAGATCCTCGCTGATGGCGAATGCATCAAGGGTCTTCCCGCCCTGGCCAACTGGCCGTGTTCTGTGCCGCGCTGGCCTTCTTCAGTGCAAGGCGGTTTCGCGCATCCGCGCGGTAGGCTCTCCACCCAGACTCAAATTCCTTCGCATACATAATTTACGGTCGGGGCCTTGTGAATTAGGCCGAGGTTTGTCAAAGTCGCGCCGCAAATTTGGGGAGAGAGAAATGCTAACCGTCAAACGAATTTCCAACGACGAAGCCAAGCTGATGATCGCCGCAGCTGAAAAAAAATCGGCGGAAATTGGCATTCCAATGTGTATCGCCGTCACCGATGAATCAGGTAATCTAATCGAATTCTCCCGGATGGATGGCGGCAAGGTATCAAGCATTTCAATCGCCATCGACAAAGCCTTCACCGCCGCTGCGGCCAAGAATGCAACCTCGTTTTATAACGAGATGTGTCGACCAGGCAGCCCGACCTTTGGCATTCATACCTCTAACCAGGGCCATTTCAGCATCATCGGCGGCGGATTGCCGGTAAAATCCGGAACAGCGGTTGTTGGCGGTATCGGTGCTAGCTCCGGCACGCCGGCGCAAGATATCGAAGTCGCCCAGGCAGGTCTCGATGCTCTGAAGGCCAGCTGGAAATGGAAAAAACCAAGTAGTAAAAGAAAGAAGTAAATGAGCGCTTTTGATATTCAAGGCGATGCCAAGCGGGCGATGGATGTCATCCTCAATGGTGGTATTGCGATCATTCCAAGCTATGTTGGCTATGTGATTCTTGGGGCCACAACGGAAGCCATTAATAAGACTATCGAAGTCAAAGAACGCGGACCTTCAAAACTCAATGCCGTGATTGGCTGCGCCTCAATGCATGCGGCCCTGCATGTCTTAGAGGGCCGCAACCGGGAAATCGTTCGGACTATCACCCAGGGGTATGACCTGCCGATGGGAACCGTTGCCCCTGCGGACTTGAATCATCCGATGATGAAGAATCTCGACACCGAGGTATTCGAACGGACGACCTTGGGCGGCACGATTGCGATGTTACTTAATGCCGGGCCGCTGATGGATGCCATGGCGGACCTCAGCTTCGAAGCCGGCCAGCTAGTCGTTGGCTCATCGGCAAACCTCTCGCTGCATGGCACCAAATTCAGAGCGCAGGATATCGAACCGCAAGTTCTTAATGCAGCGGATATCGTTATCGATTATGGATTGATGCGCTGGGCCAATTACGGTCGGTCGTCGACCATGGTCAATGTGCACGACTTCAGTGTTGTGCGTTATGGCAGCTGTCTTGATCTGATCAATGATGTGCTGCAGCGCCATTACGACTTCAAACTGCCGCCAGAACCGGAACGCTAATCGGGGTTCTGAAAGACCCAGATATCACCAAGTACGGGTTTACCATATTCGATCCGTAGCTTCTCGCTATTTACCGAACGCTCCTTGAACCTCGCGGCAAGCGCGGCGTCGCGAACATAAGTCCGGCCGTGCGCATATCGGCCAGAAGCCGTTAGCTCGAAACCGGCCTCTTGATACGCTTCGAGCGAAAAAATCGCCAAACCGCCCGGTTTCAAGACGGCGGCGACGCTGGCAAACAGCTCATCGAGCAACCCAAAATAGACAAAGACATCGGCGCCGAGCACGAGATCATAAGACCGCCTCGTTTTATCCATATAGGCGACCACTTCCAATTTGGTAAGCGTTTTATAAACTCGCCGCTTACGCGCCAGCTTGAGCATTTCGCCCGACAAATCCACGCCGTCAATGCGTTTAGCCAGGTCTTTAACAGCAACACCGCATAAACCTGTCCCACAGCCAAGATCAAGAATATCGAGATCACCCTCGGACGATGAGGAGTAGTCTTTCGCAGTTTCTGCCAAAATACTTGGCACCTGGTATTCCAGCTCACCAGTGAGCTGGTCATCGAAGTCAGGCGCAAATCGATCGAACAGGGTCGCGACATAACCATCGCTAGCGCGCTCTGGCGTCTCCGTCACGCCCATCGCCGATAACATGTGAAGTGCCTCTGGCTCATCAGGTTCAATATCAAGATAGCGTTGATACCAGCTTGCTGCTTCGTCTCGTTCACCGAGAGAAGCGTAGCATTCCGCTATTCCCCAAATCGCATCAAGATTATCGACAATAACAACCAAAGCATTTTTGTAGCATTCGATCGCCTTCGGATAGAGCGCATCGTCAATCGCTTTCTCCGCAGCGGTACAGTGATCCTCGGCTTCCTGCTCATTAGCTTTTTGAGACAATTCCACTGCGCATTTCTTGTGACCGCGAGCTTCAGCGGCCACCACTCGTCCTTGCAACGCGGCGAGGCTTTCCTTATCATTTTCAAGAACAGCACGGAACAGCCTGTCGGCAGCATCAAACATTCCGTCAGCCAGCAGAGATTGAGCGTGTTCAACCATATCAGCTGTAGAAAGAAGTCGGTTAAATTCTTGATTGTTTTGCTTCGGCATGAATCGGATTTTATGCAATCAAATTGGATCGCACCGTCATACACTAAGACGCCCTAACGTCGAACCAAATTAAGTCTCCCAGCGGCGGCGATTACTGCCACGACTGTTTCTCCTGCTACTGCTGCTCACCTGGCGCCGCCGAGAATCATTACGACGCCGATTGTTGCCGCTCCGGCGACCGCGACCGGGTCGTCCCTCTCCCTTATTTTTACTTTTGCCC
>CAJJCG010000080.1 GCA_905182615.1 Alphaproteobacteria bacterium UBA2964
AGTGAAAACCCAAAGATCGCCGCCAGCTCTATCGAGAAAATCCTCGACCCCAACCCAACCAAGCTTTACGGGTTTTAGACGAATTCTTAAAACCGGCATCATCCGCACCAACATCGTTGTCTAATGAATATCAGTCAGGCTGCAGCGGAATCCGGTTTTCCGGTTAAAACTCTCCGATATTACGAAGACATCGGTCTTGTCGCCCCGATGCGCCAGGATAACGGCTACCGGGATTATGCCGAGCCCGATCTACACAAACTGACTTTTCTTCAGAGGTCCCGAGGGCTTGGATTTTCGATTGAGGATTGTCGTGTGCTTTTGTCGCTCTACGAAGACAAGGACCGCGCCAGCGGCGATGTGAAAAAACTGGCCAAAACCCATGTCACACGGATCGACCAAAAGATCAGCGAGCTACAAAGCCTGCGCAGCACGCTTGGCCACCTGATCGCGTCCTGTCAC
The DNA here is from genome assembly GCA_905182615.1 of Alphaproteobacteria bacterium UBA2964. Taxonomy (GTDB): domain Bacteria; phylum Pseudomonadota; class Alphaproteobacteria; order MPNO01; family UBA2964; genus UBA2964. The sequence continues at coordinate 460 of CAJJCG010000080.1, forward strand.
GGCGATGCACGGGCGGATTGCCCGATCCTCAATGACCTGGCAGGGGAACATTTGTCATGATGAAGTCACGCGCCAACATCATGGTCATAGGCGTCGCCCTTCTGATCGTCATCGGATTTTTTATTTTCGATCAATCCAGTCAGGCCCGCACCGGTGCCGACCCAAAGAACCCCGAATTTGTTGCGATGGGCAAAGCCCTCTACGCAAAAAACTGTGCTTCCTGCCATGGCAAGAACCTCGAAGGGCAGACGCCAAACTGGCGACAACCTTTGCCCGATGGCAGTTTCCCCGCACCGCCGCATGATGCCTCTGGCCACACCTGGCACCATCCCGATGCGATGCTGTTTAAAGTGACCAAATACAGCCGCACGCAAAGCGGCGACAAATCGTTTAAATCGAACATGCCTGCCTTCGAAAAAACACTATCGGATAATGAAATTTGGTCGGTTCTATCCTATATCAAAAGCACCTGGCCAGACGCCATTCAGCAACGACACGATACGCTCAATCAGCAATACCGACCTTCACAGTAGAAAGCTCCTGATCATGCCCTACAAGACATTCGCAGCGATCCTCACTCTCTTTGTGCTAACTCTTTCCAGCAATCCGGCAAGCGTCTCTGCCCATGGCGGCGCCAAAGGGATCGTCAAGGAACGCATGGAGCTAATGAAAGATATCCGCAAGGCGATGAAGAGCCTCGGCGCGATGGCCCGGGGCAAAGTGCCGCTGGACAGCGCCAAGGTCAAAGCGGCGGCTGGCCGCATCGCGCAGCATGGACAAAAAATTCCAGCCCTGTTCCCCAAAGGGTCTACCAAAGGTGTCACCGAGGCCAGCCCGCGTATCTGGCAGGATTTTGAGGGTTTCCGGAATAGCGCTGATGAGATGGTTGCCGTCGCCCGCGAAATCACAGGACAATCAGATAATGCTGCTGCGCTAAAAGCGACCTATCGCAGGCTCGGCAAGACCTGCAGCACCTGCCACAAGCTATACCGGGTCAAGAAAAAAAGATGAGACACTAGCGATAGCGGCGGCTATCAGATTAGCCGGAACGTGCTGATCCGCGCTGAGTCCGTGAAAAAGCGCCATCGACGCTGTTACCACTCGACCCTTTATTATCTTTTCCGGCTACTTTGGCCTGTCCGGGCCAGCTATTCTGGTTCACCGATGCGGCAGCAACATCCCGCTTCTTTGCGGGCTGCCCGGCGCGTGCTTTTGCCCGTTCCCGGGCTCTGGCTTTACTCATAGAACGATTGCCTTTCCAGACTCATAGATAAGTCCCTTCCCCCACAAGAACAGACTCGATCATCACTGGCCAGATATTTTTCGTCGACGGAGGCGCTTTATTTTTGTGGGGTGACCTTGCCAGCAAGCCTTGGCGACGATTACGGTGCAGCCAAATAGACGCTTACAAGTGAGGAAGATTATGAAAATTGTCGTATACGGGCCAGATAAACGTACTGGTGTTTTAGCCAATGACCAGATCATCGATATCGCCGGTGCAATCGGCAAACAGGGCGGTGCCAACGCCGCCTCGCTGGCTGATCTCGGCGCGTTGATCGAAGGTGGTCAGGCCACATTAGATGATGTCCAAAAAGCGGTCGATAATCTCGGTGAAGCCGGTGATGACATTGTTTGTGCCGCCGAAGGAACCCAGCTGCATGCCCCCCGGGTGACCCGCGGACGCGTCGCCTGTGCCGGTGGTAATTTCGCTGAACATGCGCTGTCCATGGCAAAGCGCCGGGTTGAACGCGGCGAAGACAATCCGATCAAGGGTGAAGCTCGCGACTATGTCCGAGACCGCGGTTTCTGGGGCTTCTGGAAAGTTGACCGCGAATCTGCCGGTCACAACGCCAATTTGCCTTATCCCGCTCGTACCTCCTATCTCGATTACGAGGGCGAGGTCGCCGTGGTGCTCGGCAAGACCGGCAAGAACCTCAAAGAAAACGACATCGACACCTTTGTCTGGGGTGTAACCCTGCTCGGTGATTGGAGCATTCGCATGTCAGTCGAAGGCGGCCCAATGAAATTCGCTATGCAGAAGAACTTCGACAATAGCTGCTCCATTGGCCCCTGTATTGTGGTCGGTGAAGTTAGCATCATGGAGGTCGACCTCGAGACCAAGGTGAATGACGATGTGCGCCAGAAATTCCGCTCCGGCGACATGGCGTTTTCCTATGGTGAGTATCTCGAATATCTGTCCCGCGATTTCACCCTCTATCCCGGTGATATGATCAGCGGCGGCACCGGTGCCGGCACGGCAGCTGACTCGTCACAGACCGGCGATGACGGCAAACCACTGCCAGACCGCTTTCTCAAAATTGGTGATGTCGTCGATATTGTGTCACCGCAAATCGGTACTTTGCGGACGAACGTCACGGCGACTGAAGGGTAATACTTAGAAAGCTCACACTCCTCAATCAGTGTGAGCTTTCTCCAATATTGCTGCCATCTTT